>NZ_CP006842.1:2871643-3190714 GCF_000626675.1 Corynebacterium glyciniphilum AJ 3170
GATTCGTCGACAGCACCGTCAACGGCGGTCTCGACCCGAGCGGGCACTGTCACGTGATGGTCCACCACTTCGACTGATCCTGGTCACTGCGTTCTCCGCACTGATCAGGCACATCGGCACCCCTACTCCGGGTGTCGTCGTCGATCCTGCGTAGTAGAGGTTCGACACCGCCCGCGACCGGTTCGTCCCGCGCATGAACGCCGACTGTGTCAGCGTGTGCGCCAGGCCCAGCGCCCACCCGCGCCAGGAGTTGTAGCGTTCGGCGAAGTCCGCGGGGCCCAGCGTCCTGCGGACAACCACGCGGTCCACCAGGTCCGGCACCCCCGCACGCTGCGCGATCATGTCCAGCGTCGCATCGGCGATTGCGTCCACCGCGCTGGTGTCCATGGACGGGTCACAGGTCACAGGCACGAGGACGAAGAGGTTTTCATGCCCGTCCGGCGCGACGTCCGGGTCTGTCGCCGACGTCCGGGAGACGTACACCGACCGCGACGCCTTCTGCCCGGCTCCCCCCGGTAGGGTGTCGAACACCGCAGCGAAGTCGGGCGTCCAGTCCTCACTGAAGATCAGGGTGTGGTGTGCGAGCTCGGGAAGTTCACCCTTCACCCCGAGCATCACCACCACCGCACCGACGCCGGGATCCGCACGCCGCCAGCGACGTTCCGGATACGTCTGCAGCCCTGCCGGGAGCAGTCCGGTCTCGGTGTGATGCAGGTCTGCGGCACTGACGACCACATCCGCAGGAATGAACTCCTCCCCTGTGCCGGACACTGTGCCGTCAGAGGTCCGGACCGTCACGCCCTGAGCCCGGGCGGCGGACAAGTGCGCGGTGGCACGGCCTACCCCCGGTATCTGCCGGAAGGGGTTCGCGCGGGCACGGTCGGTGACGATCGCGGTGACCTCCGTCCCGGTCCGGATGCTCACCCCGTGGCCAACGGCCAACCGGCGCAGTGACTCCACCACCGCAGCAAAACCACCCGAGGGGTACTTGACCCCCTGCACCAGGTCGGTGAAGCTCATCAGCTGGTACAGGGCGGGAGTCTGTGACGGGCGCGACGAGAGGAAGACCGCCGGGTAGCTCAGGATCTGGCGGAGACGCCGGTCCTGGAACCTCCGGTTGACCAGGCTTTCCAATGATCCCGCGAGGAGACGGATCAGCCGGACCGCGCGCCGCGCGACCCCGAGCCCGAGAAACGGAGCCGGTGAGGTGAAGTCGGTGTAGAGAAAACGGTCAACGGCGATCCGGTAGGTGTCGCCGGCTTCCGCGAGATAGCGCCGGACCTCCTCACCTGCCCCGGGTTCCAGTGTCTCGAAGAGTTCGGCGACGGCATCCGCCCCCACCGGAACGTCCACCGGGTCGAGTCCCTCGGGAAGCAGCCGGTAGCCCGGCGACAGTTCCGAGAGATCCAGCTGTTCCTCGGTGGAGGTACCCATCAGTGAGAAGAAGCGGTCGAAGGCCTCGGGCATCAGGTACCAGCTGGGCCCGGTGTCCCACCGGAATCCCGGCGCGTCGGCGATGGTGAGGGAACCCGCACGCCCGCCCACCGCGGTCCCGCGCTCGAGCAGAGTGACCTCATAGCCACGTCTCGCCAGCAGTCCAGCGGTCGACAGTCCCGCGACGCCGGCACCGATGACAACCGCCCGGCGGCCGCCGGTCACCGTCGGCTCCTGGCGATTTCCCGGACAGTCAGCGCGGCTTTGACCGGGCCGGGCACCCGGACGCGGGTGTACTGGAGCTGGTGTGGTGGCGTGCGACGCAACCGTGCGGAGAGTTCCTCGTACAGTCCAGCCGCCGATGCGACGCCGGCCCGGCACCCTGCCGGCAGTGACGGGATACGGAGACGCCCGGTGGCGATGCCGGCGTCCACGTCGTCCAGAATGCGGTCACGGATCTCCACCGTCAGTGGTCCGTCCTGCAGGTCGGGCAGGTAGGACCGGCCCAGCACGTCCCGGTCGTCACCCAGGTCCCTCAGGAAGTTGACCTTCTGGAACGCCGCACCCAACGCCGCTGCCCCTTCCGCCAGCCAGGCATGCTGCGCGGCAGGAACCGGATCCGCGTGCGCGAGAAAGATGTCGAGGCACATCAGGCCGATGACCTCGGCGGAACCGTGGATGTAGCGGGCCAGGCTCTCCTCGTCGTGCACGTCCCGGACGATGTCGCTGCGCATGGAGGCGAAGAAGTCCCTCATGTGCGCGGGGTCGATCCGAGACCGCACCGCCGTCGCGGCCCACGCATGCAGCACCAGGTCGGTGTGGAACCCTGTGTCCGGGGCCGCGAGCACCTGGGCCTCGTACACGTCCAGGACCTCCTGGGGGTCGGCGTGCCCGGCGGCCGCTCCGTCGACGATTTCATCGGCGATGCGCACCACGGCGTAGAGGTTACGGACATCCTCCCGGACCCCGTCCGGCAGCAGACGCGTGGCCAGGGAAAAAGACGTGGAGTAACGGCCGATCACGGTGGCGGAGACGCGTTCGGCGAGGGCTGCGTACATCCCGGCGGCGGTGCTGCGGCGACGAGGACTGCGAGTGTTCATCGACAGACAGCGTACCCGTACCCACCCGTGTGCCCGGTATGTTCAGCCAGGCAATAGTCTGAGGGGTATGGCCACCACGACACGGGACGACACCGCCCGACTCACCGGCATCTACCGCGGCCCGACCCTCGCCTGGGCGTTCTGGGACTGGGGGTCCGCCGCTTTCAACGCGGTGCTGGTCACCTTCATCTTCTCCGTCTACCTCACCGACTCGGTGGGCGGCTCCATTGACGGCGGTTTCGGCGACGGTATCAGTCCCGCCACCTGGTACGGCTGGGCGATGGCCCTCGGCGGGGTGACGATCGCGCTGATCGCACCGGTGATGGGACGCCGCGCCGACGCGCGCGGGACGCGCCGCAGGTCGGTGACCCTGTGGACTCTGGTCACCGTGGGGCTGATGTTCAGCCTGGTCGGCATCGGCGACGACGCCCCCGGATACTTCTGGGCAGGCATCGTCATCATGGGTGTGGCCTCGGTGACCTTCGAGTTTGCCGAGGTCAGCTACTTTGCCATGCTCTCGCAGGTCTCCACCCGGGAGAACGTCGGGCGGGTGTCCGGCTTCGGCTGGTCGATGGGGTACTTCGGCGGCATCGTCCTGTTGCTGGTCTGCTACCTCGGTTTCATCGCAGGGGACGGTGACACCCGCGGACTGCTCGGCGTCCCGGTGGAAGACGGGTGGAACGTGCGCATCGTCGCTGTCATCGCGGCGATCTGGTTCCTGGTTTCGGCGATCCCGGTGATGCGCAAGGTCCCGGAAAACACCCCGGACCCCAGTGCCGCGACATCCTCGGTGAAGGAGTCCTATCTCGGCCTGTTCCGCGACATCGGTTCCCTGTGGCGTACCGACCGCTCGGCGGTGTGGTTCCTCATCGCCTCGGCGGTATTCCGCGACGGGCTGGCCGGGGTGTTCACCTTCGGCGCGGTGCTGGCGGTCTCGGTGTACGGACTGAGCCCGGCAGATGTGCTTCTCTTCGGCGTGGCCGCCAATGTCGTCTCCGCGATCGGTGCGCTGGTCTGTGGTTATCTCGATGACAGGATCGGCCCGAAACCGGTGATCATGGTGTCGCTGATCCTGCTGGTGGTCGATGCTTTCGTCCTGTTCTTCGTGGACGGTCCGGCCATGTTCTGGATCTTCGGCCTGCTGCTGTGCATGTTCGTCGGTCCCGCGCAGAGCGCCTCGCGGTCGTACCTGACGCGCATCTGCCCGGAGGGTCGCGAAGGCCAGATGTTCGGCCTGTACGCAACCACCGGACGCAGCGTGAGCTGGATGGCCCCCGCGGCGTTCGCGGTGTTCACCGGCCTGACCGGCGATGACCGCTTCGGGATTATCGGGATCGCCGTGGTGTTGCTGGCAGGTCTGCTGCTGCTCACCAAAGCTCGGGGTGCCGGTACCCCCACCCGGTAAGGTACGGTAAGCCTCAACTTACTTCTAGGAGGCTTACCGTGAGCAAGGGGTTCCAAGGCGCCGTCCTGCACGGCCTCGGCGCAAAAGACCATGCCCTGACCGTGACGGAGACACAATGGCGCACCAGCAACATGCTGCGCGTCACCTTCCACTCCGACACAATCCTCTCCACCGACGGGGAGGCACCCGCGGCGTGGATGCGGGCCTGGTTCCCCGACCCGGACGGCGGCTCAAAACAGTTCCAGCGCGGATACACCTTCGCCGAGACCGACCCGTCCACCGGGACCCTGGCGGTGGACTTCGTGATCCATCATCCGATGGGGCCTGCATCCTGGTGGGCGCAGAACTGTCAGCCCGGTGACACCATCGAAGCGACCCGCTACGGGGAGACGGACTTCACCCTGCTCGATCCCGCGCCAGCCGGATACCTGTTGCTCGGCGACCTCGCGTCCTACCCGGCGATCACCCAGCTGGCCGCAGCCGTCCCTGCCGAGGTGCCGGTGGTGGTCTACCTCGAGAAGCACGCCGACGCCGACGAGGAGTCACCCCTGCCGGAAGGCCCGAACATCACCGCGGCGTGGGTGGAGTCCTTCCCGGACGGCCAGGGCCTCGCCCAGGCCATCAGCGGCGGAGACTGGGAAGGTTGGTACGCGTGGGTCACCGGCGAGGTGACCGCCACCCGGCACGCCAAGACCGTGCTGCAGCGCGACGCCCACCTGAACCGTGGCACCCTGCACGCCCAGGGGTACTGGGTGGCCGGACGGGCCATGGGCAAGTCCCGTGCACTCCAGGAGGCGGCCGAAACAGCTGCCCCGGCGGCCGCTGACGCTCCGGAGACACCGGTGACCCCGACGCCCGAACCCGCGCCACAGAAGAAGCCCTCCGCCGGTGTCCTCGCCCCGGCGAAAGTGCCGATGATCATCGCCGGGGTGTTCCAGACTCTGCTCTCAGTCCTGGGCATCGTCCCCTTCGTCCTCTTCGCCGAGCTGTGCCGACAGCTTCTCAACGGTGCCGACCGCGATACCGTGCTGGGAACCGGGGTGGCTGCGCTCCTGGTCATGGCGGCCTCCGCGCTCGGCACCACGCTGCTGATGCTGGCAATGCACCTCTACGACGCCAGCTACTCCGCCACGCTCCGCCGACGACTGATGGACAAACTCGCCCGGCTGCCGCTGGGGTGGTTCACCAGCAGACGCAGCTCCGACGTCCGCACACTCGTCGCCGACGACGTCGCCGGGATGCACTACATCGTCACCCACGCCGTCCCCGACCTCGTTGCCGCCGTCGTCACCCCACTGGCGGCGCTGATCTACCTCTTCACGGTCGACTGGCGTCTGGCACTGGTCCTGCTCCTGCCTATCGCCGCCTTCATCGGGGTGATGGTGACGATCCAGAGCCGGGAGCGCGACCGGGTGGTCATCTCCCAGCGCAACATCTCCACAGTCACCGGCCAGTCGCAGTCCTTCCTCGCCAACCGTGAGGTCTCCCAGGTGTTCGGAGAGAAGAGCATCGTCGACCTGCCGGGCACATTGCGGGAGGTCGGTGCCTTCGTCGACACACTGCAGAAGGACACCGGTGCCGCGAAGATCATCGCTGTGATGATCAACCGACCCACCACTGTCCTCGGGCTCCTGGTCGTCGCCACCTGGGTACTGATGCTCCCCGGCTGGGTCAGCGTGTCTGATGCGATCCCTTTCCTGGTGCTCGGCCCGTCCTTCGGCGCCCAGCTGGTGGCGATCAGTGGTGGGATCGGAAATCTCCTGGTGTCCTTGGACGGACGCGCGGGCCTGGACCTGGCCCTGACAACACCCGAACTGCCGGGACCGGCGAACCGGCCCGCCCCGGCCGGTCATGTCGTCTTCGACCGCGTCCGCTTCGGCTACTCCCCTGACCGTGAGGTCCTGGCGTCCTTCTCCCTCACCCTCGCCCGGGGGACGGTCACCGCCGTTGTTGGCCCGTCCGGCGCCGGGAAATCGACGGTCGGCGCACTCCTCGCCAGACTCTGGGACCCCCAGGGCGGGTCCGTCAGCATCGACGGCACCGACATCCGCGACATGACCCAGGACGAGCTCTACGCCACCGTCACCATCCTGCTGCAGGACGTGCAGCTGATCCATACGACGATCCGCGACAACATCGCACTCACCGCGCCCGACGCCACCGACGAGCAGGTGGTCGCCGCGGCACGTGCGGCGAACATCCACGACACGATCATGAACCTGCCCGAGGGCTACGACACCGTCGTCACCGGCGACAGGCTCTCCGGCGGAGAGCGCCAGCGCATCGGCATCGCCCGGGCGCTGCTCGCCGACACCCCTGTCGTCGTCCTTGACGAGGCCACCGCCTCCGCCGACCCCGACAGCGAATGGGCCATCCTGACCGCGCTGGACACCCTGTTGAAGGGACGTACCGTCCTGATGATCGCGCACCGGCTGCACACCGTCGCCGACGCCGACCGCATCATCGTCATGGACCACGGTCGCATCACCGAGAGCGGGCGCCACGACGAACTCATCGCCGCCGAGGGCACCTACGCCTCGCTGTGGGACCGCCACCAGACCAGCACACACTCGACACCGGAGGCCCACTGATGCTCACCAGGATCCGAACCATCAGCGGCGGCGGCCGTGACTTCCGACTGTTCGTCCTGCTCACCGTACTGTCCGCCATCATCCAGGCAGCCGCGGTACTTGTCCTGTTCCCCCTGCTCGACGACCTGTTCGGTGGCACACCGGTCGACGCGTGGCCGTGGGTACTGGCCATGGTCGCACTGATCGGCGCGGCTTGGGCGCTCGACATCCTCGCCGCGCACAAGGGGCTCGCCGTCGGCCTGTCCCTGATGCACGCCATCCAACGCCACACCCCTGCAGCGATCCTGTCCTGGCCCACGCCGGTGATTCCCCGGTCGAAAGCCGCACGTCTACGCACTCTGCTGTCCACCGGCGCCGTCGAGGTGACCTCAGCGCCGGTCCTCATGGTCGGCCCTGTGGTCACCGCTGTGGTGTTCACCGCGGCCCTCGGTATCGGCCTGCTGTTCTTCACCGTTCCCGCTGCCCTGGTGACCCTGGCCGGCGGGGTGCTGATGATGCTCGCCCTGATGCTGTCGAGCAGACTCATCACCCGTGCCGACGAAGAATTCGCCGCCGCCACTGAGAACCTCGACGACCGACTCATCGACTACGTCCGGGCCCAGCCGTCACTACGGACCGCGCGCCGGGTCTCCGCGGGGGCACGCCTGGTTGACGAGGCCCTGGTGTCCGCACGTCGGCGGACGCTACGCCTGCTGTTCTGGCAGGTGCCCGGCGAGATCCTGTTCAGTGTGGTGCTCCAGGCCGTTCTCATCGGCTACGGGCTCACCGTGTGGCTGGCCGTCGACAACGGCACCCTCGGTGCGGTGTCGGCTGCTGTGACCGTGATCGTGATGCTGCGTGTCGTCGAACAGGTCACCGGGCTCTCCCGCCTGTCGGTGGGAATCCAGTCGCTGAACCGGACGCTCACCGAGGCCGCAGAGGTGGTGACCACCCCGGTGACCACCCCGACTGCCGCGTCCCCCACCCCGCCGCAGATCATCGTCACCGACGTGGACGTGGACTTCCCCGACGGTACCCGCAGTTTGGACGGCGTGAGCCTCGATCTGCGACCGGGGACCGTGACCGTCGTTGTCGGACGATCCGGCTCAGGCAAGTCCACACTGCTACGCACCCTCGCGGGGCTGGCGATCCCCACATCCGGCTCCGTGTCACTGGACGGGGTCGCTGCAGAGAGCCCCGACCTGCGCGGCAATGCGACGGTCGTGTTCCAGCAGACCGCGCTCGGGGCGGGGACGGTGAAAGACAACCTGCTGGCCGTCAACCCCGACCTGACTCAGACGGACCTGGAGCGGCTGGCCGACGCATCCGGCCTGCGCGGCGTGCTCGAGGAGATCCCCACCGGCTGGGACACGCCCGTCGGCGAGCTGGGAGACCACCTCTCCGGTGGGGAACGCCAGCGTGTCGGCATCGCCCGCGCCCTGGCCAAACCATCCCACCTGCTGTTGGTGGACGAGGCGACCTCCGCGCTCGACGCCCACAACGAGGCCGCCGTGGTCGAATCCATCCGCACGATCCGGGCGGACTACACCACCGTCATCGTGACGCACCGCCCGTCGACGCTGTCCGTCGCCGACACCGTCGTCGTGCTCGACGACGGTCGGATCATCGAGCAGGGAACACCCGCCGAGCTCGAGGCTGCGGGAGGCAGCTTCGCCCACCTCGTCCAGGAGTGGCGGAACTCTGCGTCCTGGCGGGTTGGACGAGGGAACTAGAGCATCAGCTGCATCAGCGTCATGTCGAGCCAGCGGTCGAACTTGGTTCCGACCTGACGGACTGTCCCGCACTCCTCGAACCCGACCTTCGCGTGCAGGCGGATCGACGCGGTGTTCCCACCCTCGATCGCGGCAACCATCACGTGTTTGCCACCCTCGCGCGCGTGGTCGACGAGCGCGGACATCAACGCCGTCCCCACTCCCCCCGCCCGCTTGCTGCCGTCGACGTAGATCGAGTTCTCCACCGTGTGTCGGAAACCGTCGTAGTGGCGGAACTCGCCGTAGGTCGCGTAGCCCAGCACCTCCCCGTCGGCGCCCTCGGCGACGAGGGCACAAGTCCCAGGAACCTGGTACCCCTGCAACCAGGAACGACGGTTCTCCTCGTCAACGGTCTCGTCATTCCATACCGCGACGGTGTTCTCCACAGCGTCATTGTAGATCGCGGTGATCGCGGGGATATCGGCGTTGGACGCCGCACGGATGTTGATCTCAGTCACACAGGAGAGACTACTTCTTCGACGCCTTCGGCGCGGCAATCAGCGCGGCAGCGATCGCGGCAATGAAGAGGTCCTTCGACAGACCGGTCCCGGCCTCGGACGGGCGGATTCCGTCCTTCCTGGTCATCTGGTCATTGCGGAAGTAGATGGACAGGAATCCCGCGTTGATCGCACCCAGCGCCAGACCCGCCAGTCGGTTGGAGACGACAGGGGCCAGCAGTGATGCGCCGACACCGATCTCCGAGTAGGAGACGACCTTGCCGAAGGTGTCCGGATCCAGCTTGGTCACCTGGGGCACGCCGGTGGCGGCAAACTGCTGCAGGCCGGTGGCCGCCTCGGTGGGCATCTTGAGCTTGCCGATGCCGGACTGCAGGAAGTAGGCGCCGCTGATGCCGCGGAGGAGAGTGGTCGAGAGGCTCATGGTGGTCCTTACGTGGCCGATAGGAATGTAGTTGATATGACAACTTTGCCGTCGTTGACTGTACTCCTCCGTCCGATGTGGTGCACGGCCACACAATCCCCGCCACGCCCCGGCACATCCGCCACGTCGCCGACACCTGTCGTCCACGTTCTGTCTGTGTCTCATCCTCCTCCCGTTCACCTCCCGGCCACCGGAACCCGCGAAACCGCCACCGCGTACCCCCGGTATGGTGGACCGGTCACAAAAATGCGTCCTGAGCAGACCATTACGATGGAAAAGCGGCTATCTTCATAGTGAAGCAGCGGGATCAACCCCTGTACTGACACCACTACGGAGAAAACCATGTCGTTCATTCTTGAAATCCAAGAAATCGTGTGGGGCCCGATCAAGGACCTGTACCTCGAGTTCACCGCCGGCCTGCCTGTCTTCAACATCCCGCCGCTGGGCTCGTCGTTCGGCGACATCAGCGTCGACCTCGGATCCTCCGGACTCGGTTCCTCTTTCGGTGACGCGAACCTGGGTTCTTCCTTCGGTGACGCCAACCTGGGTTCCACCGACTTCGGTTCCACGTTCGGTTCCACCAACGGCGACCAGAACTTCGGTTCCTCCGGCCTGCAGCTGCCGCCCCTCGGTTCCTGAGAGACGGTCTGAGACTGGCCCCGGGGGGGGTCAGTCGCCAGTGGCGACACCGGTGAAATCACTGACCTTGCCTGATCCACCGAAGATCCAGGAGACAAGGATGGCCCCCGGGTCCACCACTCCCTGGGACGCTGCGCCGAGATAGCTGGCGCGGCCTTTCTTCGCAACCATCTCGCGGGTTCCCTCCGCCCCCTCTGCTGCTGCCGAGTAGCAGGCCTGCAGGACGTCGGAGAAGTTGGCAGCAGAGTCCCTGACGTCTGCCGCCGCCTCCGCTGCCGGGATCAGGGCGTCGATCAGCGTATTGTCGCCCTGCCGCGCCCCACCGAGTTCGGTGATGGCGCGGTGTGCCGCTTCCAGCCCGGAGGCGAGTCCGGCGGCCGGCGAGTCGGCCTCGCCCATCGCGGTGCCCAGCTCCCGGAACAACGTACCGAGCACCGCGCCCGAGGTTCCTCCCGCCCTGATCAGCAGGCGGTGTCCGAGGGCCCCCAGCACGTCAGCGTCCGATCCCTGCAGCGGCAGGGAGACTCCACCGAAAGCGGCGTCCATGTTCTGGCCGAAATCGCCATCCCCGGCGAGCCGGTCGAGTTCGGTGAGGTCATCGGTAGCCCCCTGTACACGTCCGACGAAATCACTGAGCCAGCGGTTCTCCTTGCCGGAGGCCGGCAGATCATCATCGAAACTCGTCGCCGCCGGGGCATACACCAGAGGAGCACCGTGTCCGCCGAGAACGCGAGGCCATCCCGGCGCGTCCGTGGGAGCGTCCAGGAGTTCCACCAGCTCGTCCATGGCGTCCCCCACTGACGTCAGCGTGAGAGACACACCCGCCATGTTCACCGAGGTGGTGTACGTCCCGACCATCGCCCGACGGACGCTCACGCCCCTGTCGGCGAGCTGTCGCAGCACGGAGCCGAAGAGCAGAGACAGCTCCAGCGGTGTCGTCCCACCGAGGCCGTTGACGAGGCAGACCACTTCGGATCCGTCGTCAAGGGACAAGGCACTGCTGATCCCCTCCAACAGCCGGGCGACGACCTTGTCGGCGGTCTCCACATCGACACGGTCGACACCACGCTCGCCGTGGATCCCCACCCCGACCTCCATCTTCCCTTCCGGCAGGTCGAAGGTGTCGCGCCCGCTCGTCGGAAGATGCCCGGGCGCCAGGGCCACTGCCATGCTGCGTGAGCTGTCCGCCACCCATTGTCCGATGTCCGCAACCCGGTCAATGCTGTCGCCGCGCTGTGCGGCGGCCCCCGTCACTTTCTCCACGAGGATCGTCGCCCCGGTTCCCCGTCGTCCCGGGCCGTCCGAAGTGTCAGTGCTGTCAGTGCTGTCAGTGCTGTCAGTGCTGTCAGTGCTGTCAGTGCCAGCGAGGTCAGTGGCAACATCGTCGTCAACGAGGACTGCCCGGGTTTCGGTGTCACCGAGGGCCTGCCGCGCAACGGTGAAGTTCATCACATCCCCGGTGTAGTTCTTCACCACGTGCACCACGCCGGCGCCCTGGTCAGCCCACCGGGTCGCCTCGGCGATCTGCACGGCATTCGGGGACGTGAACAACAGGCCAGGGCAGACTGCGGCGAGCATACCGGCACCGATGAATCCGGCGTGCATGGGTTCGTGACCGGAACCTCCACCGGAGATGACGGAGACTGCCGGGTCCCCGCCCTCGGTGCTCACCGCGGAAGCACGGCCGATGAACCCGCTGTCGTGCCATTCTGCGTCCGGGTGAGAGGCGATGAAGCCGCCGAGTGCCTCCGAGAGGAAGTCCGAGGGGTTGTTGCGGAAGGAGCGAAGAGGAATCTGCTGGGAGTCAGAGTCAGACATGTCCGCCGAGTGTAGCCAAACCTCCCGGCTGCCACCGAGCTACCACCGGGCCACCACCGGGCCCGTCACGATCGCCGGAAGACGCCTAGGGTGGAGGCCGCTCGTGGCCGCTCGTGCCCGAACATGTGCAGAATTTCATCAACCCTCACACAAGGAATGACGTATGACTGACAAACTGTTCACCAGCCCGGCACGCTACGTCCAGGGCATCGACCTCATCGACCGGGCTTCCGGGTACCTGCGCCCGCTGGGCACCTCACCGCTGATCATCGCCGATGACGTCGTGTGGGGCATCGCCGGGGAGAAGCTGCAGGAATCGCTCAGCTCGGACGGGCTCGACCCTGCACACGAAATCTTCGGTGGCGAGGCCTCCATGACCGAGATTGACCGGATCACGGAGAAGGCACGATCCGGCGGGAACGACGTCATCATCGGCCTGGGCGGTGGAAAGACCATCGACACTGCACGCGCCGTGGCAGACCATGCGTCCCTGCCCGTCGCTGTCTTCCCGACGGCCGTTTCTGCGGACGCCCCCACCGCCCGGGTCTCGGTGATCTACACCGACGAGGGTGTCTTCGACTCCTACCTGTTCTACGACCGCAACCCGGACCTCATCGCCATCGACACCCGCGTGATCGCGAACGCGCCGGTCCGTACCCTGCGGTCCGGCATCGGCGACGCGCTCGCCACGTCGATCGAGGCCCGCGCGGTCAACCGGGCGAACTCCCGCCGGATGGACGACACCGCGCGTCCTACCCTTGCCGGACTGGCGCTGGCAGAGAAGTGCGAGGAGACCTTGTTCGCCTATGCACATCAGGCGCTCCGGGACAATGAAGCGCACGTGGTCAGCCGAGCGCTGGAGAACATCTGCGAAGCCAACACTCTGCTGTCAGGCCTGGGCTTCGAAAACGGTGGCCTGGCTGCGGTACACGCCATCCACAATGGTTTCACCGCGCTGGACGGCGACATCCACCACATGACCCACGGGGAGAAGGTCGCGTTCGGCATCGGGGTTCAGCTCATGCTGGAAGGGGCGACCGAAGTGGAGGCCGACCGTTACATCGGATTCCTGCAGTCCGTCGGTCTGCCGACCACCTTGGACGAGATCCACCTCGAGAATGCCGATGATGATGACCTGCGCCGAATCGCCGAGCTGGCCTGCTCTGACGGCGAGACCCTGAAGCAGATGCCCGGTGAGTACACCACCACCGATGTGGTCGAGGCGATCAAGGCCGCCGATCTCTACGCACGCGGGCTGAAGGAACGCACGGGACGGTCCTGACGGGCCGACTCCTTCTACTTCCGGATGGGGACGATTTCCCACCGGGTCGCACACCGCCAGGCCCACTCGACGGGCCCGTACCGGAAGTACCGCAGCCACACCGCACTGGCGAGAATCTGCACAATCAGGATCCCGACAGTCGCGACCGGCAGCCACCAGAGGTTGGTCAGCTGTGTGTCTGGGAACACGTGGAGAAGGATCTGCACGACTGCGGAGGCGGCAAGGTAGTTGGTCAGTGCCGTGCGCCCGAGAATGGAGAACGGGGCGCTGGTCACAGTCCCGCGACCGCCGCAGGCCCGCCAGAGCAGTGACAGTCCGGTGACGATGGCCACCGCGGTGAACAACCCGGCGAAGCCACCCACACGGTCAAGGACATCCGGGGCAGGAAGGGCGCCAGCATTCATCATGGAGTTCTGGAGGATGGTGAGCCCGACCCCTGCGGCAGCCGATGCCGCGACAACGACAGCGGCGATGACGGCGTCCCGTCGGCGCGTCGATTCAAGCCACTGCGGGAGCCCGAACTGGGCGGCCCCGAAACCCGCGACCATCAGTGTCGCGGCGATCAGCGGGCTGTTGCCCCACATCCAGTAGGCCACGAGCGTGCCAACAATACCGAGCACCAGCACCGGGCCTCTGGGAAGGAACAGGGCGGGGACGACCAGGACCAGCGCGATAACGGCGTACATCGTGAGAATATCCCCGCTGTACAGCAGAAACAGGTTCAGCAGACCGATGGGAAGCAGGGTCGCGAAACGACGGACCATCAACCAGCGCGCCGAACGGACCGGCATCCTGCGCTGCGTGGAACTGTAGAGAAGCCACGCACTGACCCCGAAGAGGAAGGCGAAGATCGGCACGAAACGTCCCTGGATCACCACGCCGTAGAAGCGCAGGACGGGATGGTGCAGGTCAGCGTTCTCCGTCCAGCGGTAGAGCAGGTCACGCAGGTTGACGAAGAGGATGCCGCATAGCGCAACCCCGCGTAGGACATCGAGGAAGCCGTAGCGTCCGATGGTGGGGGCGGGGCCGACGTTCTGGCCTGTTCGTAGGCCTGACCAGGTTACGGTTGCTGCCGTGGTCACAGGGGGTTCTCCTGAGGGGATGAAGTGGATGAATCATCCAGAAGACTAGTGTTGCCGGGTTCCTCCGACATCGGTCTACGGACTGATCCTCTCCGGGATTCGACCTCCACCCGGGGTATGACATGCGCTCCCCATGACTACCCTGATGTATATGGACACGTTACGCAGACACCACGTTGCCGCAGTCGCAGCTCTCGGTTGTACTGCCGTGCTGTTGACCGGATGCACACAGCAGGACGAGACCCCGACCGCGACCGAGACGGTGATGAACACCGTGACAGACACTGTCGAGCAAACCCAGGCCCCAGACAACGGCGCTCCGTCGGAGACAACCGCCGAGCCCTCCGGCGACGCCACGGCCGATGCCTGTGAGGAGGCGGCAGTGGATAATCCGCTCACCGGGGAGGAACCGATTCCGGTGCGTGTGGCAGAGGAGGAGACCCCCGACATCTTCTTCCACTACACCGCGACTGATGACCAGACCGACCCCTGTGCTCCCCTGTCGTGGGTGGTGTTGAACGGCGGCAACGGTACAGCCGAGAACTCGAACGGTACCGCCGGGAGCAGCCGTCAGACCGTGGCGCTGTTCGCAGAGGGCGAGCTCGTCACCGAGCCTGCCCCGATTCTCGCCCGGCGTATCGAGTCAGTCGACCGTATCGATGACAGCACAGTGCGGGTGAATTACGCCTTCTTCGGTGACGCGCCGGCGGCGGCCGACCAGAACGTCCCCGGTTCGGCGACGTTCCATTGGGACGATAGCCGAATAGAGGTTAGTGACAATACGATCCCCGTTGAACTCAATGAATCTACAGAGACGCTGGACCTCGATT
The DNA here is from genome assembly GCF_000626675.1 of Corynebacterium glyciniphilum AJ 3170. Lineage (NCBI taxonomy): Bacteria > Bacillati > Actinomycetota > Actinomycetes > Mycobacteriales > Corynebacteriaceae > Corynebacterium > Corynebacterium glyciniphilum. Next base: position 2,886,455 of record NZ_CP006842.1, read on the forward strand.
CTGTGACATAGGAGCCTGTAAACGGGGTATCATCGGTCCATCTAGACTGGCGACAAAGATGCGTAAGGTTTGAAGGAAAGTATGCCTAGAATTCTGATTGTCGTCACTGAGCTCGTCATCGCCGTAGCGCTCATTGTGTTGCTGAATATCAGGGAGGCGTCGAGCGCTACTGATGACATAACAAGCTGGCTGAATCGCGGCGCAACCTGGTCCGTCTACGCGTTCCTCTTCTCGCTGGGGCTGATCTTTATACGGAGAAGGCACCTCTGGATCGAGGCGATAATCGTCGTTATCACTGTGCCTGTCACTATGTGGGCACTAACGCCCACACCAGGCCCCGACTTCGGCAGGGGGCTCGTGGTGATGCTCGTCCCCGGGATCCTGATCGGATCGGCAGTCTCGTTCCTCTACGAGATCGGTTCATTGTCACTGTCCTGGGCGAGTAAGCGAACAGCCACTTAACCCACGTTGAAGCGCACAGACCCCGACTGTGTTTCGCCTTGAACTCTGTAGGGTGGGATGGAATCAACCGATTGGATCGGAGACCCCCAATGACCGCTACATCACGTTCACTGACCACGACCACCAAGCCATAGGCTGGCCCCACCCTTCTGGTTGTTTCGCTGGCATGTTTGGTGTGGTCACTGTTTAATCCGTTTGGTCTGGTGCTTTCTGTGATAGTGCTGTACCTGGCTATTCGCACGGCACGGCGGTGACAAAATCAGCATCTACTCTGCGTATGCCGCAGCGGCCATAGCCATGCCCGATAAACAGGGCGACAATGCTGACGATGAGCGGCCACAGAACCACAGCGAATTCCTCGACTGCCATTCCCGGCGTACTGCCTGAACCGCCGGTCATTTCTCAGGCTCACCGCGCCGTACCTCCGCAAGGAGCCTAACCTGGCCGCTGGCCTAAAGGTCAGGCCATCCGTCCCCGCTCTTTCACCTCGTGCGTGACCTGCCTGGCGCCACTAGACCGGAACGGTCTGCTCTATCGTCCGAGTGCCCATACTTACCGCGCCGAACAGCAGCATCCAGCAGATGATCACCTCGATAACATCGAGCATCCTGTATGTCGGCGATGAGGACGTTGTCTGCTTCGACGTCCAGCTCTGTCCGCTAGTCGACGATGGCGATCCCGAGGTGTTTCGCGAACAAACTAGCCAGGTTTATAGCTTGGCTCGTCGAGATGGTCGTGCCCTTCATCGCATCGATACCACCGATCGCTTGGAGATCCACGCCACGAAGGTCCACATCCCACAGCACGGCGTGATCGAGTCGCAACGTCTGCACCGTACAGTCCTCAAAAGCCATGCGTTCAACCTTGGCATCTGTCAGATCGAGTTCATCGATTGCACAACCAGTGAATTTCACGTCACGCATCTGTGCCGAGCGGAGATTGATGAACATGAGCTTGCTGTCCACGATGTGCACGGCACGAAGGTCGGCGTCGAAGAGCTCGACAGCGCCCAGGCGGGAGTTAGCGATGTGGACATCGCTCCAACCACTCCTCGCCGCGGCCAACGTCGGCGCGTTCAGGCGGTCCAACCGGCTCTCGCTGAACCGTGCCGCCTGGAGTTGTGCCTCACCGGCCTGCACGCCGATCAGCTCGCATTCAACGAAGCTGGCCCCGGCCAGGTTGCTGTCACCAAAGTCGACATCGGTGAACCGCCGAGCTTCGTAGTGCTCCCCGCCGTGGACGTCCCCACCCTCGGCCGGGACGAGAGAAGGGAGATTCAACGGACCGATCTTCGGTGACCTGACCTTCGGGCCTCTGGTAGGCAAAATATCCTCCTCCGGGGCTGACCCCCTGTATGGATGCTGATGATGTCTGCGCCACGGAAAACGCGTCATCGGGTGGAGACATTCTCACACCCTGATGCCAGAATCTGCCATATTTGGCTACATGATCGTCTCCCAGGGGACACGGCGTACGCATGTCCCTTGCTAAAGTGCCGAGATGCCACCCACCCCCACGACGACCGACCGGCACGCACGCCGGGCCGTGGCCGCACTCTTCCTGACCAACGGCGCGGTGTTCTCCAACCTCATTCCCCGCTTCCCGGAGATTAAGGCCGACCTCGGGATGAGCAACGCCATCTACGGTCTCGCTGTCATCGCCTTTCCCGTCGGGGCGATTATTGCAGGATTGGCCGCAGCTCCTCTGGTCCGTCGGTTCGGCTCAGCCAACGTCGCGGTCGCGGGCACGATCGGCACGAGCCTTGGCGTGCTCGGTGCCGGAGCGGCACCGACCCTCTGGTTGTTCGTCACCGCCCTCTTCATCGGCGGTGCCATGGATGCCGTCACCGATGTCGCCCAGAACGACCACGGGCTGCGCGTCCAACGTCGATACGGTCGCACGATCATCAACTCCTTCCACGCGGTCTGGTCTCTCGGGGCGGTCCTCGGCGGAGCGATGGCGGCAGCGGCCATCGCCGTTGATCTGCCCCGTCAGGTACACCTCGCTCTGTCCGCCGCGGTGTTCTCCCTGGTAGCGGTCATAGCACTGCGCTACTGCCTTCCGCCCTCCGACGGCGGGTCCGACACGGCACCCGCCGCCGTCGGTGACGTCACGCCGGCTCCCGCGACGTCCGACGTCGGCCGCCGTGCACCGCTCTCCGGCCGCTTGGTTGCGGTGCTGACTGCGCTGGTCCTCATCGCCGTCGCCGGTGCACTCGTTGAGGACGCCGGCATGTCCTGGGCGTCGCTGTACATCACCTCGCTCGGCGCCCCTGGTTCCGTCGCCGCGACTGGATTCGTGGCGCTGGTCGCCGCACAGTTCGTCGGACGCCTCATCGGGGACGGCATGGTCGACCGCCTGGGACAACGCACTGTGGCTCGCCTCGGCGGCACGGTAGCAGCCGTAGGAATGGGCCTTGCGCTGGCATTCCCCACTGTCCCTGGCACCATCGTCGGCTTCGCCGCCGCCGGTTTCGGTGTCGCCACGTTGATCCCGGCCGCGATGCAGGTCGCTAGTGAGCTGCCCGGACTCCGCCCCGGAACCGGGCTCACCGTCGTCTCATGGCTGATGCGGGTGGGCTTCGTCGGCTCCCCGCCGCTCGTCGGTCTGATTGCTGACGCCGCGGGCCTGCGCGTGGGGCTTCTCGTCATTCCCCTCGCCGGGGTCACCGTCATCGTCCTCGCCGGGGTCCTCCGCGGACGACAGACAGAGCGGAGCGGATGAAGCCACACGACATCTGTTAGCCTTCATGAACTACCCGGCCCCCGCTGTACCCTGGCCGGACGACGCCGGCCACCACCGTTGAGGAGCATGACATGGAATATGAACAGGTGATGACCCCCATCCCGGGTACGGTCATCAGGATGACGGATGTCCCGGACCCGGTCTTCGCCAGAGAGGCGATGGGTGGTGGCTTCGGCATCACCGACACGGCGGGCGGCGATGTCTGCGCCCCCGTCAGCGGAAAAGTGATCATGGTGGCCAAGACGGGCCATGCTGTGGGGATCACGACGGACGCCGGTCTCCAGTACCTGGTGCACCTGGGCCTGGACACCGTTGAGCTGGAGGGCCGTCCCTTCACCGTCGACGTCGCCAAGGGCGACCGGGTCGAGGCCGGGCAGAAGATCGCGACGATGGATGTCGACGAGATTGTGTCGGCGGGAAAGTCCACCACGACCGTGGTGGTCGTGACCAACTCGAAGAAGTTGGTCGACCACGTCGACGTTACCGTCGGGGACGCCGCACTCGGCGACACCGTGGCCGAGGTGTACCTGACAGCGTCGCAACCGTCGGAAGTGACGGCGGCGGAGGAAACTGCGGAGCCAGCAGAGGCGGCTGATACAGAGGCAGCACCGTCGCCGCAGCGTCCTGCCGACCTCACCGGTTTCGACGCCACCGCCTGGGACATCATCAACGGTATCGGCGGCGCGGAGAACGTCCGTAGCGTCACGCACTGCATCACCAGGGTGCGTTTTTACCTGAAGGACGGCAACCTCGCCGATGATGAAGCCGTCGCCGATCTGGACGGTGTCATCGACGTGGTCCGCGCCGGTGGGCAGTACCAGGTGGTGATCGGTGCCGACGTCGAGGACGTCTACGAGGCGGTCAGCGACCAGCTCGGCACCGAGGGCGACGACACCGCAGCCAGTGATGCACCAGAGAAGGAACGCCCCACCACCGTGCTGGGCTGGGCGAAGTACGGGTTCTCCGAGCTGATCGGCGTGATCACCGGTTCCATGATTCCGGTGATCGGACTGCTGGCCGCCTCCGGCATCATCAAGGGGATCCTGTCACTGCTGCTGACATTCGACGTCATCGTCGAAGAATCCAACACGTACCAGATCATCAACGCGATGAGCGACGCGGTGTTCTTCTTCCTGCCGATCTTCGTCGGTTTCACCGCGGCCAAACGCCTGGGGGCGGACCCGATCATCGTGTCGATCATCGGCGGCGTGCTGTGCTACCCGAGCCTGGTGGAGATGTCGGAGACCGAGGGCGACAGCGCGCTGCTGGGCATGTCGCTGAACTCCGACTTCTTCGGCATCCCCTTCCATGTCGCCGGCTACTCCTACTCCATCTTCCCGATCATCGTGGCCGCATGGCTGGCCTCGGTGATCGAACCGTGGCTGAAACGGGTTATCCCGAACACGGTGCGCATGATCTTCGTGCCGCTGTTCGAGGTCGTCATCGTGTCGCTGGCCATCCTTCTGATTCTGGGCCCTGTGGTGATGTTCATCTCCACCGGTATCGCCAATGCGATCCAGGGACTGTACGACCTCTCCCCCACGGCTTCCGGCATGGTCATCGGCGCGCTCTACCAGTCGCTGGTGATCTTCGGTCTCCACTGGGCGGTGATCCCGCTGGTCGCGCAGGATATCGCGGCGAACGGCAACTCCTACCTCAACGCCATCATCTCCGCGACGATGGTCGCCCAGGGTGGCGCAGTGCTGGCGGTGTTCATCAAGACGAAGATCGAGAAGATCAAGACACTGTCGGGCCCGGCGGCGATCTCCGCGTTCTGCGGCATCACCGAGCCGGCGATGTACGGCGTGAACCTGAAGTATGGACGCGTGTTCATCATGGCGTCGATCGGTGGTGCGGTCGGCGGTCTGCTCACCGGGATGTTCAACGTGAACATGTGGGGCTTCACCGGCGCGTTGATCGGCTTCACGTCTTTCGTGAATCCGGCGGACGGCGTGGACAGCAGCTTCTGGGGTTATCTCATCGCCTCTGCGGCTGGCCTGTCCGTTGCCTTCGTGCTGACCTGGTTCTTCGGGTTCAAGGACTCCGACGTAGACAAGGGCCGCGAGGTGAAGAAGGTCCGGCTGGGCCGACGCGAACCGAACTGACGGTTCTGCGGGGACGGTGGACTGACGGACCCGCCGCTTGTGGCTGGGTTCTTACTGGCCTGCCTCAACACCGAACTCCGCACCAGACGTCGTCAGGAAGATGATCGCGCAGTCCGCCGTCCGTTTGAGCGATATCTCAGGGAGCACCACAGCGGATTCTTCGTCTATCACTGGTTGACGGGGACGCGACGGCTGTTTCGCCACAGTACCGGATCGTATTTAGCACAGTGGTTGGAGTGAAGTATGAAGGAAAATATCGCCAAAGCCCTGATCCTCGCTATCGAGTTCGTCGTCGCTGTTGTGTTTGTCGTTCTGACCAGCCGCAGAGAAGGCTCAATTACCACCGACGACGTAGCTTACTGGCTGAACATGGGAGCGTTCTGGTCAGTGTGCGCCTTCCTTGTCTCACTGGCTCTTATCCTCATCCCGAGGCAATTCCTGTGGATCGATGCGATCGTCGTTGTCATCATGCTCGCCCTCTCGGTGTGGGGGCAGATCCCTGACTCCGGGCCGAACTTCGGGAAAGGCTTCGCGTGGACGCTGGCCCCTGGGATACTCATCGGGTCGGCAATCACGTTGATCTACAAGGTTGGTTCGCTGGTGTTGTCACGCTCCCCGCGCCGGAACACCGCGTAGCTGATACCCAGCATCGCAGCGACACCCACCGCCGTCACAGCAACGGCCAACAACATAATGGCGAGAACCTGCCCATCGACCAGGCGCGCAACCGCCACGCCGCCGGTCGCCACAATCAGGCCCGCCAAGGATGCATTCACTCGTGCGAACTTTGCGCGGCGGGGGCGGGGGTCGGGGCCGTCGATGCCGGTGGCAAGAAACTTGCGACACGTCGTCCTGTTTTCGACGGAACGGACCGCACCCCTGTCGCCCCTCGAGCGAGGGGTATCAGCGGCGCGATAAATCGCGCTGTACCTCGTCAATACGAATAGGAAGCAGAAAATGCGCAACTCCAATGACCAGGATCGAGATCCGTACGAAGTCAGATGGCCAAACCACAGCGGCGATCGAAACGAAGCCATAGAAAAGGTTCGTTCGTACGACCCCGACAAATGTTGCGGGAGCGTTGATCGCCGTATGCAACGCCATGACCAGACAGACGACGTAGAGAGCACCATAGGCATACGGGTACCAGTTGTGCTGGAGGAAGCTGTCCCAACCACCCTGCGACTGAATCGTGGCAGATGCACCGATCGCCAGTCCTGAAAAGAGCAAATCGACGACCGGCCGGTAGCCCCTCTGGCTACTGCCACCAAACGTGCGAAGCATCATGCTTTCGACGGTACAGAACGCGCCCGAACCAAAACTCGAGTGGAGGAGCGGACTGAAAACCTACAGGTGGACCTGTGACATCAGCGTCACCGAGATCAGTGCACTCCTGGTGTACGTGGCCAAGGAGCGCGCCATTTATCGGGCGGCTAGCGGCAGCTGTGCACAGCAGACGCTGTAATCCCGGAGATTAACTCTCCGGAATCGCAGCATTCCCCCTGCTCACAGAGCTGGAGACGAGACTTGAACTCGCAACCTACGGTTTACAAGACCGTTGCGCTACCGATTGCGCCACTCCAGCGGAAACCGACGGTGCGTCAACACCGCCCACGGTGTCGCCACCGGGTTTCAGCCGACGACTCTATCAGCAGCGCAGCCCCCTGATCGAATCAGGATCATCTACCGTAGAGTGTGGCCGGAAAGAACGGCAGACAGCACCAGGCTGGTGAGAGGACGGGGAGTCGAGTGAGCGGTGAGAACAGCGGTGATGACCGTGGTGAAAGCAAGCGCCTCACATCGCTGAGGAACAAGGTGTCCGCGATGCTGTTCAGCGGCAACAGGTCAACCATTGACACCATCCGTACCGCACCACCACCGTCGCCGTTGGCCCCTGTCGATTTGACCGACACCGCCCAGGTCCACCTGGTGATGGACACCGCCGCACGCATCGGAGATCTCCTTCTGTCCGCCGGAACTGGCAACACGGACGCCAAGGCTCAGGTGAAGGCGGTGACCTCGGCGTACGGCCTCTACGGCTGCCACGTCGACATCACCCTGAACACGATCACCATCTACTCGCCGTCCACGGATTCGACGACCCCGATCAGCACGTTCCGGGTGGTGCACGCCCTCAACAGCGACTTCTCCCGCCTCACCGAAGTCGACCGCCTCATCCGGTCCATCGTCAACGGCGCCACCGAACTCGAACTCACCCGCAAGATTCTCACCGACATCGAGACCAGTCCCCCGCCCTACCGCATCCGGTGGGCGACGCTGGCCTGGGGCGGGTTCGCCGGCGCGGTGGCGCTGATGCTCGGCGGCGAGCCGCTCGTCGCCCTCATCGCCACGATCACGTCGATCATCATCATGGCCACGAACGTGTGGTTGGCGTCGAAGTCTCTGCCACTGTTCTTCCAGAATCTCACCGGCGGCATCATCGCCACGATCCCCGCCGCGCTGACCTTCAGCTTCGCCCGGGCGCTGGATCACTATCTATCGCCGTCACTGGTGATCGCCTCCTGTATCGTCGCCATGCTCGCCGGGCTGACCCTGGTCCAGGCACTTCAGGACGGTGTCACCGGTGCACCGGTCACGTCCTCGGCACGGTTCTTCGAGACGGTGCTGATGACCGGCGGCATCATCTCCGGCATCGCGATGGGACTGATGCTCACCAGCCGGTTGGGGATCACTCTGCCACCGATCGACACGTCCAGTACCCAGGGGACCTTCGGTGGTGCAGCCGTGCAGATCCTCGGTGGCGTCGGTGCCGCGATGTTCTTCGCGATCGCGTCGTTCTGTGAACGTCGGGCATTGGTAGTCGCCACGTTCACCGCGCTGGTGGCCTACTCGTTGTACCGGTTCCTGCAGGTCCAGCTCGGCACCGGCGACGTGACCGCCGCCGGCATCACCGCCACCTTCGTCGGCCTCGCCGGTGGTCTGCTGTCCCGCCGCTACCTCATCCCACCGCAGATCACCGCGATCGTGGGCATCACTCCTCTCCTGCCCGGTCTGGCCCTGTACCGGGGCATGTACTCGATGCTGACCGACCAGTTCGTCGTCGGTATCTCGAATCTCGGTATCGCGTTGGCTACTGCCACTGCCCTGGCGGCCGGGGTGGTCCTCGGTGAGTGGGTCGCACGCCGGCTGCGCCGCCCCCGGATCCTGTACCGGTACAACGACCTGCGACGTCCTCCGGCGCGTCGGTCGCGTGGACGCCGCCCCGGCGGGTCTGTCACACCACCGATGCACTGGAGTGTCCTCCGCCAACGACGTGGTGGCACCCCGTGGCTCCCTGATCCCCGTCGCTCCCACCAGAGGCAGCGGGACCGGGAAAGTGCGCAGGACGGTTCGGGGAGTTAGACTGAAGTCTTACGCCGTATCGTCTTGTAAGGGAGCAATCAGTGCCGCCGAAGGTCAGCGACAACCACACCACCAGCGCAGAATCCCTGCACACCGTGGAGGAGGAGACCGCGAAGGCCGCGCAGCGGATCGTCGCCACCTACGCCGATGATTTCCTCGACGCCGCCACTCTGATGTGCATGCTCGGCGTCGAGCCGGAAGGTCTCATCCACCGCAAGGTCGCTGCGGACGCCGCCGCAGAGGAAGAGGCGAAGAACCCCAAGTCCGCAAAGAAGACCACGAAGAAGGCGACCAAGAAGACCGCCAAGAAGGCACCCGCGAAGAAGACCGCGGCCAAGAAGACCACGGCGAACAGCACGAAGTCTGCAGCCGCGAAGAAGACCACCGGCGAGTAGTCTGGCGACCATACACCCGAGAACACCGACCCTCGAGCACCCTAAGGGGAGACGACGCCGTGACTGCCGGAGATGACCGAACCTACGACGCTGACGGAGAGTCGTCGCCCGGGACCGTTCCCACGAGCGACATGGTCGTGGTCGCCAACCGGTTGCCCGTCGACCGGTCCGTCGCCAAGGACGGCACGGTGACCTGGTCGCCGAGCCCCGGCGGGCTGGTCACCGCGTTGCGTCCTGTACTGGAAAGCAGCCAGGGCAGCTGGGTCGGCTGGCCGGGTGCCACCGCGGACGCTCCGGAGGAGGAGGTGCACGTCTCCGATCTTCCGGAGATGGACGGCGGTGTCACGCTGGTACCGGTCAACATCACGACCTCGGAGTTCCAGACCTACTACGAGGGTTTCTCCAACGACACCCTGTGGCCGCTCTACCATGACCTGATCGTCCACCCGGAGTTCCACCGGTCGTGGTGGCGTGCCTACCGGACCGTCAACGAGCGTTTCGCCCGGGCCGCTGCCGAAGCCGCCGCCCCTGGTGCCACGGTCTGGGTGCAGGACTACCAGCTTCATCTGGTGCCGGGCATGCTGCGCGAGTTGCGGCCCGACCTGAAGATCGGGTTCTTCCTGCACATCCCCTTCCCCGCCCCGGAGCTGTTCCGTCAGCTTCCATGGCGGTGGGATGTTCTGCAGGGCACGTTGGGGGCGGATCTCATCGGGCTGCACACCCCCGACTCGGCGTGGAACTTCCTCTACACTCTGCGTGCGCTCGGCGGGGACGTGACTTTCGCCAAGGTCGGCGAGGGCGATGCCTGCGGGGCGGACGGCGAAGGGACGTTCAACGACGACGGTGCCGCGGGCACCGATGAGTCCGGTGTGTCCTACATCCGTGGTGCCCGGCTGCCGCGTCGGGACGCTGTGGCCGGCACGGTGCGCACCGAGGACGGCCGCGAGGTCAAGGTCGGTGTGTTCCCGATCTCCATCGACACCGAGGGCGTCCAGGCGAAGGCCACGGCCCCGGAGACGGTCTCCGCCGCAAGTGCCCTGCGCCGTCGGGTGGGATCGCCGAAGATCCTCCTCGCCGGTGTGGACCGTCTGGATTACACCAAGGGCATCCACCAGCGTCTCAAGGCTCTGGAGCAGCTGCTCAGCCAGGGACTGTTGAACCCGGACGAAGTCTGTCTCATCCAGGTCGCCACCCCGTCGCGGGAACGTCTCGACTCCTACGCCCGGACACGCGAAGACGTGGAGCGCACGGTGTCACGCATCAACGGCGCCTACGGCAGCCTGGGGCACACGGTGGTGCACTACTCGCACGCGAGTATGCCCTTCGCCCAACTGGTCTCCCTGTACGCCGCGGCGGATGTGATGCTGGTGACGGCACTGAAGGACGGGATGAACCTGGTCGCCAAGGAGTATGTGGCCAGCCATTCCGACGGGTCCGGGGCGCTGGTGCTCAGTGAGTTCACCGGTGCAGCGACACAGCTGCCCAACGCCTACCTGTGCAACCCCTACGACGTGGAGTCGACGGCGGCTGCGATCATGAAGGCCATCGATTCGCCGGACGACGACAAGCAGGCCCGTATGCAGGAGATGTGGGAGGAGGTCCGGTCCCACGACGTCCATGGGTGGGCCCGGCGTTTCCTCGCCGTGCTGGACCCTGAGGTGATCGACAACTCAGGCACGGTGGACGAGTGAACCAGCGCCTGTCACGCGCGGTGCTGCGGACGGCCCTCGGGGGAATCGTCCTGACCGGTAGCGTCCTGCTCGCCTCCTGCGGATCAGACATTCCCGGCGAGTTGGCCGACGTCCGCTGGCAGGTCGGCCGCATCGAGGACGCCGACCTCGCGGACTCCGGCACCGCCGTCGCATCCTCCCTGTCCCAGACCGATCAGGCCCGTACCTGGCTCGCCCTGGGTGGCAGCACGGTCACCGGGGCTGCGGGCTGCATGTCGCTGAGCGGCGATGTCGAGTGGCTCGACAACGACCGGGTCCGCTTCCCTGGGTTCAGCGCCCGCGACATCAGTGGTGAGTCCGGCACGGAATGCCTGCCGAACGACTCTTCACTGGCAGACCGTCTCGTGGCCGTCCTGGGAGAAAGCAGCGACGACACCGAGGATGACGGAGAAGCCCCCACGTTGCGGTGGAGTACTCCCACCGAGGACGAACTCCGGTTGACCCGCACCGATGATGATCCCTCGAACTGGCAGACCGGACGCTTCGTCGAGTTCCTCGCGACGCCGTGACGTGACGCCGCTACGCTGGACGGCATGACCGACGACCGCGTCTCCGCCGCTCCCCTGCCCACCGTCTCCACCGACGACATCCAGTACCTCGCCGAGGTCCCGCACCTGCTCGTCGCCCTCGACTTCGACGGCACCCTCGCCGGGTTCTCCACCGACCCACTGTCGGTACGCATGGTTCCTGGTGCGCGTGACGCCATCGACCGTCTCACCACCTGCTCCGGTACCACGGTGATGCTACTGTCCGGGCGTAACCTCGAGATCCTCGAACCCGTCGCTGAGGCCACCGCCGTCAGTTCCCCCTCTCCCGGCGACATCCTGTTAGTCGGGAGCCACGGCGCCGAGCCAGCCGATGCCACCAGTTCCGGTCTCGACGACGAGCAGCGTGCCTTACTCGCCACGCTGAGCGGGATGGCCGACGAGTTCGCCGGTCGGGATTCCGGTATGTGGGTGGAGCGCAAACCGTTTGCGGTGGGTCTGCATATCCGCGGGGCATCTGACCGACGGACCGGCCTGACCGCCTACGAAGAGTTCCGTCTCGCGGCCCAGAAGCTGGACGGGGTCACCGTGACCCCGGGCAAGGACATCGTTGAGGTGTCCGTGTCGCCGGTGACCAAGGGCAGCTACCTCGAGGCGTTCATCGACCGGACGCAGCCGGACGCTGTCGTCTTCGCCGGCGATGACGTCACAGATGAAACTGCCCTACGTGTCCTCGATCAGCAGGGCCTGACGTCGTCAGAGGATGCGGGGTTCCCGGGCCGTCCCGACGTAGGCATCCGGGTGGGCGATGGCGCCACCGCCGCCCACCGTCGACTGAGCGGCCCCGAGGCGGTGGCCGAGACGCTCGCGCGTCTCGCTGAAGCCAGGTTGCTGCGCCAGGGTGACCGCGACGGCGGAGTCGTCGACGCTGCGTCGGTCGCCGCCCTCAGCGAGTTGCGGGAGGACCGACAGTCCGCCCCGGGAGGAAACGCGTCGGGAGAATAATCCGCGACTCCGGCTCCGCCCATTCGGTCGCAGGCTCCCGTCTGGTGGCTTCAGTGTTCCGACCGATGAGCGCCGCGAGGACATTCCCACTGGTGAAACCCTTCTCACGGTTCGGTTGCTCCACGGTGGCGAGGCCGCGGAAGCGAGCGCGTGCGATCCCGTCGAAGCCGACCACGGACAGGTCCCCGGGCACGTCGACGCCCGTATCGTCGGCGTAGTCGAGGACACCGAGTGCCTGGCTGTCGGTGGTGCAGATCACCGCCGTGAGATCGGGATGAGTCTCCAACAACTCGGCGGCCGCACTGCGGGCGGTGTCCGGATTGTTGATGTGGCGTTCGATGACCGGGACCTCATCCCGGTCGATTCCTGCGTCGTCGAGTACTGCCAGTGCCCCGAGCACGCGGCCTTTCTGGACGTGCATCTGTGCCTTGTCCAGCCGCTCCGCGCTGACCGGCCCGTTGTTGGGACGTCGGTCGAGACGGATGCACAGGATGCCGACGCGGCGGTGACCGGCGTCCACCAGGGCCTGCGCGGCCGGACGGATCGCCTCCCGGTCGTCGATGCCGACGAAGTTGACGCCGTGATCGCCGGCCGGTTGGTCGCAGATCACGGTGGGGACGTTACGGCTGGTCACCGAGGTGAGGAAGGGATCATCCGCGGCCACCGAATAGACGATGAAACCGTCCACGACCGCTTGGTTCACCAGGGATGCCGGGCGGTCCTCCTCCGCGGTCTCCGCCCCCGCCGGGATGAGCAGCATCGAGGTGTCCATACCCACGCAGGCCTCGGAGACCCCCGACATGAACTCCAGTGATGCCTGGTCCTCGAAGGCGTAGGTCATGTCGTCGGTGAGCAGCACACCGATGGCACCTGCACGACGAGTCCGCAGGGAGCGTGCCGTCGGATCAGGCCCGGAGTACCCCATCCGCTCGGCGGTGCGCATGATGCGTTCGCGCAGTTCGACAGAGAGCTGCTCCGGACGGTTGTACGCGTTGGAGACCGTTGTCCTGGAGACACCCAGTTCCGCGGCGATGGAGGCCAGGGTGCCCCTCCGGCCCTGTCTGCCTTGCCGACCCTGGTTACTGGAGCGATTCACGACGACCATGGTAGTCGACAGTTCCGACCGTGACTGACGTAACCCTAATTGGCAAGCGTTACCAACAAGGACTACTGTCGTCTCCATGTCACGACGTCGATCCGCCTCCCGCACCGCTGCTGCCCTGTCCCTGGCAGGAGCCACCGCCCTGACCTTCGGCCTCACCGCCTGCGCAGGCGGTGCAGACAGTGCGTCCGCCGACAACGGCGGCATCCGTATCGTCGCGTCCACCTCCACCTGGGGTGACATCGCCCAGCAGGTCATCGACGATGCTGACGCTGACGACATCACTGTGGACACCATCCTCTCAGGCACCGACGACGACCCCCACGAGTACGAAGCCACGGCACAGGACATCTCCACCATCCGGGACGCCGACATCGTCGTCGGCAACGGGGCCGGCTACGACAACTGGCTCACCGACAACGCCGGGGACGACGCCGAGGTCATCACCGCCGCCCCTGTCACTGAGGGACACGATCACAGTGACCACGGTGCTGACAGCGACCATGCCCAGGACACCGACCATGCTGACCATGCTGACCATGCTGACCATGCTGACCATGCTGACCACGATCACGGCAGCGGTATCCTCGAAGGCGACGACAACCCGCATGTCTGGTTCGACATGGACCGTGTCACCGAGTTCGCCGACAGTCTCGCCGCCCACCTCAACAGCCTCGACGACCACTTCCCCTCCGAAGCCACCGGTGTCCATGAGATGACCGACGGGTTCCGCCAGCGGGTCGCCGACCTTCCCCACTCCCACGTCGTGCTCACCGAACCCGTGGCAGGTCTCCTGCTCCGCGGCTCCGAGGTCCACGACGTCACACCGGAAGGATTCGCCCGGGCCGTCCTGAACGAAGGCGAGCCGTCCGTGGCCGACCTCTCGGCGACCCGCGATCTGATCACCGACGGCGAAGCGGACGCATTGATCACCAACACCCAGTCCGAGAGCCAGGCGTCCCGCCAGCTCACGGACGCCGCCGAGGACAAGGACGTGTCGGTCGTCAACGTCACCGAAACCCCGGACAATGACGAGGACTTCGCCGACTACGTTGACGGCGTGATCACCGATCTCGAGGATGCGCTCGGCTAGATGTCCCTCCTGACCTTCACCGGCGCCAGCGTCGACCCCCTGTGGCACGATCTCACTTTGAGTGTCGAACCCGGGGAGTTCCTCACCGTCCTCGGCCCCAACGGGGTGGGAAAGTCCACCCTGCTCAACGCCGTCCTGGGGACGCGTTCACTTACCTCCGGCAGCGTCAGCGCACCTCACCGCATCGGCTTCATCCCCCAGCAACGCATGTTCGATACTGACCTGCCGATCCGGGTCCGTGACCTTGTGGGACTGTCCATCGAACACGGGACGATGTCACGGCGACGTCCCCGCCGCTCCACCATCGACGCGGCACTCGCCGAGGTCGGCGCGTCAGGTCTGGCGGACCGTCGGGTGGGTACGCTGTCCGGTGGCCAACAACAGCTCGTCAGGCAGGCCCAGGCCATGGCCACCGACCCTGAACTCCTGCTCTGTGACGAGCCGTTGCTCAGTCTCGACCTGTCCGCTCAACGGGCGGCGGTCGAGCTACTCGACCGGCGTCGGCGGGAACAGGACACCGCTGTCATCTTCGTCACCCACAGCATCAACCCTGTCCTTGCGGTGACCGACCGGGTACTCTACCTCGGCCCGGACGACCACGTCACCGGTGCCGTGGACGAGGTCATGACCGGCCCGGTGCTGTCCCGGCTCTACGGCACGGACGTGGACGTCGCCGAAGTCAACGGGCGGATGGTGGTCGTGTGAGCACCTGGGACCTGCTGCAGGTCGACTTCGTCCAGAACGCCCTGATGGCCTCGCTGCTCCTCGGTCTCGTCTCCGGGGCACTCGCGCCGTTGATCGTGATGCGCAAGATGAGTTTCGCCGCCCACGCCACCGGAGAGCTGGCCCTGATGGGTGCAGCAGCCGCACTGTTGTTCGGGATCAGCGTGACCACGGGCGCAGTTCTCGGCGCTGTGCTGGCGGCCGTCGTGCTCGCCCTGCTGGGATTGAAGGAACAGGACGCCACCGTCGGTGTCGTCCTCGCCTTCGGCATGGGTCTGTCTGTTCTGTTCATCTACCTGTACCCGGGCCGGACATCAGAGGCCTACGCTCTGCTCACCGGCCAAATCGTGGGCGTCTCCGGCGCATCACTGGGCATCCTGGCGCTGATGGCGGCCCTGGTCGTCGGAGCCGTCGCCGTGCTGTGGCGTCCTCTGTTGTTCGCCACCGTCGACCCGGTCATGGCGGCAGCGTCGGGCGTGCCGGTGAAACTGCTGGCCGCCGCGTTCGCTGTGCTCATCGGTATCGTCGCTTCCCAGGGTGTCCAGATCGTCGGGGCCCTGCTGTTGCTCGCCCTGTTGATCACCCCGGGCGCCGCCGCCGTGCGAGTGACCTCGAATCCGCTGCTGGCAGTCACGCTGTCCGCACTGTTCGCGATCACCTCCGCCGCCGGCGGACTGATACTCTCCCTGGAACCGGGACTGCCGGTCAGCCCCTTCGTCACCTCGATCAGCTTCGCCATCTACCTGGTGTGCCGCGCCATCGGCTGGGCCCGTGGCCGCCGGGTGCAGCGCGATGAATCACGCCAGCGGCGCAGCCAGCACGAGCTCCCCGCAGACCCGCATCACTCACAGAGCGTGAGTTGATCCCGTAGCGCCGGAGGGACACCATCCTGCTCCAGGCGTCCGGCGTCGTAGCAGGGGTAGCCGGTACCTGGGGTCGTGTCGTCCGGCAGGTACTCCACCCACATGTCACCTGTCCAGACGAGGTTCCGGAGGTGGTCGGTCTGCCACTGCCCGGCGCGCATCCAGGCGCCGTCGCAGTAGATGAGCACGTCGAGTGCCTCCATACCCTCCGTGCGGTGCAGAGACTCGAGGCTGCAGGGCTCTGGCACAGGGTCGGGTTCGGGGTCGGGGACAGCGGAGTGGTCCGGGACCGTCGTCTCGGTGACGGTGGACGTCACGGTGACTGTGGCGGTCGTGGTGCCGTCCACCGCAGAGTACGTCCCCTCTCCCCCGTCCCCCGAGCAGGCCACGATCCCCAGGCAGAGCGTAGCCACGGTTGCTGACGCGGACGCCGACCGGACTATCCGGCGTGTGCGTCCCTGTACCTGTGCGGTCGTATGTCGTGTCGTGGATGTGGTCGACATGGCGCCCCTCCTCCGGGCTCGTACCTGTCCCATCGTCGACCCCACGCCCCACGTCACACATACATATACCCGCATGACAGCCTGAGCCCTCAGGTCACCATCCGCCCCCGATTCCGACCTGAGTCCTCAACCTTCCCCTCCGGGGAGCGTCACCCCACGCGACGCTGGCGAGCGAACTCGCTGAGCACCACACCCGCCGCAACAGAGGCATTGAGGGACTCGACCCGCCCTGCCATCGGGATCGACAGGATGTCGTCGCAGGTCTCGCCCACCAGACGTGAGAGCCCCTTCCCCTCGGACCCCACCACGACGACCACCGGGGTGGTCCCGTCATAGGTGTCGAGAGTGTGCTGGCCACCGGCGTCCAGCCCCACAACCTGGTATCCGGACTGCTGGAACTGCTTCAGAGAGCGCACCAGATTCGTCGCCCGGGCGACCGGCAGCCGTGCTGCCGTGCCAGCGGAGGTCCGCCATGCCACAGCGGTCACCGAGGCCGACCGACGCTCCGGGATGACCACGCCGTGCCCGCCGAATGCCGCGACCGAACGAATCACCGCACCCAGGTTGCGTGGATCGGTGATGTTGTCCAGCACCACGATCATCCCCGGCCGACCCGAGGTCTGCACCGCATCGATCAGGTCCTCGACCTCGGCGTACTTGTACGGCGGCACCTGCAGGCCGATCCCCTGGTGCATGCCGTTACCCGTCATCCGGTCCAGTTCGTCCCGACTGACCTCGAGCACGGCGATACCGCGTTCGGCGCAGGTGTGGACCGCTTCCGAGAGCCGGTCGTCATTGCCGGTGCCGACCGCGACATACAGCGCGGTGGCCGGGGCGTCTGCCCGCAGGCATTCGATCACCGGGTTCCGTCCCACAACGAGTTCTGGCTGGTTGTCGGTGTCCTTCGGATTCTGGCGACCGGAGTCGCGACGCTCCTTGGTCTTCTTCGCCTTGTACTTCGCGTGGTAGACGCGGTCCTCGGCCTTCGGTGTCGGCCCCTTGCCGGCGAGTCCCCTGCGCCGGGTGCCACCGGATCCCTTGTCCGAGCCTTTGCGCGCTGTCTTCCGTACCGCGCCACGGCGCTTGTCGTTTCCTGCCATGCGGACCACCCTACCCTCTACACCCCTGATTCCCCCTGTTCACAACCACCGTGCGGCACGGTATCCTCTGCTGGTTATGACGCCTCAGGAATCGTCCTCTCCCCTGCACGACGGCATGTCTGTCGGCAGTTCCCTGACCCGGACCGAACGGCTCGACCGCCTGCCCGTGACCCGACGGCACGTGAAACTGCTGGGTGGTTCCGGCATCGGTTGGGCGTTGGACGCGATGGACGTCGGCCTCATCGGCTTCATCATGGCCGCACTTACGACCCACTGGGGGCTCACCCACACCGAGACCTCGTGGCTGGCCTCCGCAGGGTTCATCGGCATGGCCCTGGGCGCCACGTTCGGCGGTCTGCTGGCGGACCGTTTCGGACGGAGGAACGTCTTCGCCGCCACCCTTCTGGTGTACGGCTTGGCGACCGGGGCGTCCGCCCTGGCCGGCGGACTCGCCGTGCTGATCGCCCTGCGTTTCCTCGTCGGACTGGGACTCGGGGCGGAGCTTCCGGTGGCGTCCACGCTGATCTCCGAGTTCGCGCCGCGTAAGGTCCGGGGGCGCATGGTGGTGATCCTCGAGGCGTTCTGGGCCGTGGGCTGGCTGGCGGCCGCGGTGATCGGCGCGTTCATCATCCCGCTGAACGACAACGGGTGGCGCTGGGCACTGGCCCTGGGCATGGTGCCCGCCTTCTACACCCTCTACGTCCGGATGAAGCTGCCAGAGTCCGTCCGTTTCCTGGAGGCCAAGGGCCGCCACTCCGAGGCGGAGGGCATCGTCACAAGTTTCGAGGCGTCGGAGCCGACGCGCCTGCGGTTCCAGGGCGAACCACATTCCTCTGACGCCTCCCGAGTCCTCGACGAAACGCAGCAGGACGCAGCGATTGTCGGCGGGAGCTCAGGGTCAACCGGCTCAGCATCGGGTATCTGGTCGCCGACACTGCGACGCCGCACCACCGCACTCTGGACGGTCTGGTTCTGCATCAACCTGAGCTACTACGGCGCCTTCACCTGGATCCCGTCCATCCTTGTCGATCAGGGTTACACGCTGGTGAAGTCCTTCACGTTCACCCTGATCATCACGCTGGCCCAGTTGCCGGGTTATGCGGTGGCCGCGTTCCTCATCGAGAGGTGGGGGCGTCGGAGCACGCTGGCCACCTTCCTCGCCGGGTCGGCGGTGGCCGCCGCGCTCTACGGTTTCGCCGGTGTGGAGTGGCAGATCATTGCCGCCGGATGCCTGCTGTCCTTCTTCAACCTCGGGGCGTGGGGCGCGCTGTACGCCATCGGCCCGGAGCTCTACCCGACGACAATGCGTGCCCGAGGCACGGGAGCGGCGACCGGGTTCGGACGGATCGCGTCGATCCTTGCGCCGCTGATCGTGCCGCCTCTGCTGGTGTTCGGCGGTCTGCCGGTACTGTTCACCCTGTTCGGAACAGCCTTCGCCGTCGCAGCGGTGGCCGCGTTGGCGCTTCCTGAGCTGAAGGGGACCCGCCTGACGGAGCGGTAGGCTGGCAGCCGTCCTGACCGTTCATCAGCCCCCGGAAGTGATACGTATCTTCGGCTACCTGCCTGAACCGTATGATGACCTTGATACGGAGGTCTACGGGAACCGCCAACTCCAGCGGACGAAGTCCCGGACATACAAGATCGCGGTCTGGAGCGCGATCGTCGGCGGACATGATTTCTTCCTCGGCCGCTATGCCAGAGGAACGGGAAAACCTTCTGTCTCTTCGCCGCCTTGTTGTGTTTCTCGCTTCCGTACAACAATGGATTGGCCGTCGTACTGACATCCGGGGCCGTCGCCGGGCACTTCTTATCGGTCCGGTCCATCGCCCACATGAGTGAAGACGCCCCGGTGTTTCAGTCGGTAACACCGGCCTCCGTTCTCAACGTCATCTATTTCCTGTTCGTTAGTCCCTTCTGGGGTGTCGACTACTGGTCCTCTAAAGAGAACCGAAAGAAGCAGCGACGAGGACTTTTCCGCTAGAAGAACCGTGCCTGACGCTCCGGGAGGCACCACGCCCTTTGCTTGCACCGTCGCCAGGGGCCGGTGGCTGAGCTCCGACCGTCCGCAACGTTCCCGACGACGTCCACCTCGCACTTCGCGTGCAATCCAAGGCTCACGGTCGCACCGCAGAATCGACCGAACTTCCGCGATCGTCCTCGATACCAATGACGTCTCCGAGGCGATCCGCCCACGGTTATTCAGTCGCGACGCGGAACATCAGGGACTTCGAGACCACCGGGGTGAACCTCGTCGATACCTGGGCCGCAACGCGGCCCCCTACCCCAGCGACCAGGTCGCTCCGTCAGGGGTGTCGGTAACGACGACCCCGGCTTGCTTCAGCCGGTCACGCACATCATCGGCGGTGGCGAAGTCCTTCTCCGCACGGGCCGCAGCACGACGGTCCAATTCGGCACGCACCAGGACGTCCAACGCCGGCGTCGCGCCGTCTGCCGCTCCCGAACCGACACCCAGCCCGCGCCCCTGCGCAGACGGCCCTGACCATGTCGCAGACATCGGGTCAACACCGAGCACGCCAGCCATCGCCCGCACGGCACCGGCAATCTCCGTCAACCGTTCCCGGTCACCGGACTCCAGGGCCTTGTTGCCCTCCCGCACCGCATCATGGATGACGGCCAGCGACTGCGGGACGGACAGGTCGTCGTCCAACGCCTCCTCGAACGACGGCAGCCAGGAACCTGTCTCCACCTCACCGAGGATCTCCACAGCTCGTGCCAGGAACTTCTCGATCCGGCGGAAGCCTGCGGCCGCCTCCTGCAACGCAGACTCCGAGTACTCCAGCATGGAGCGGTAGTGCGCCGAGCCCAGGTAATAGCGCAGCTCGATCGGACGGACCTGGGTGAGGATATTCGGCACGGAGAGCACATTGCCCAGGGACTTGGACATCTTCTCGCCCGACATCGTCACCCAGCCGTTGTGCAGCCACAGGCGGGCGAAACCGTCTCCGGCGGCATGCGCCTGGGCCGCCTCGTTCTCATGGTGCGGGAACTGCAGGTCCATACCACCGGCATGAATGTCGAACTCCGCACCGAGGTACTTGCGCGACATCGCCGAGCACTCGATGTGCCAACCGGGACGCCCGTAGCCCCACGGTGTGTCCCACCCCGGCTCACCCGGTTTCGCCGACTTCCACATGGCGAAGTCACGCGGATCTTCCTTGCCGGGGGCAGCATCCTCACCCTGGTCCAGTTCGTCGAGCTTCTGGTGCGAGAGGAACCCGTACTCCGGGACCCGCGCAGTGCGGCAGTACACCGAACCGTCCTCCGTGGCGTAGGCGAGGTCGGCGTCGATGATGCGCTGGATGTAGGCGATCATCTCCGGGACGTGGCCGGTGGCACGTGGTTCGACAGATGGGGGCGTCACTCCGAGCAGGTCATAGGCTCGGGAAAACTCCCGCTCGTGGGTGGCAGCCCATTCCCACCAGGGCCGGCCATGCTCGGCGGACTTGGTGAGGATCTTGTCGTCGATGTCTGTAACATTGCGCACGAAAGCAACATCCAGCCCCTTGGCCTCGAGCCAGTTGCGCAGGATGTCGAACGCCACCCCGGAACGCACATGGCCGATGTGCGGAATGGACTGCACGGTCGCACCACACAGGTAGACCGATGCGTGTCCTTCCTGCAACGGAACGAAGTCCTGGAGTTCACGGGTCGCGGTGTCGAAGAATCGCAGAGTCACAATTGACAGTCTAGACGGGAGAGACCCCATGAAACTTGCGACGGTCCGTATCGACGGCTCGCGGTGCACGATCCAGGTCGACAGCGTCGATGACGCACCGGACGGGGGCTCTGTCACCGGGCGCATCGTGGACCGCCGCGAGCTCGGTGCTCTGCTCACCGCCAATCCCACCGGCATCCGGGGCGCGGTGGAATCCGGCCTGCGACGGGACGGCGACGAGGTCACCGTTCCCCTGACGGACCTGCTCCCGGTCATCCCGTCCCCGTCGAAGATCTTCTGCGTCGGTTTGAATTACCGGGAGCACATCGAGGAGATGGGGCACCCGATCCCGGACCACCCGACCCTGTTCGTGAAGTACCCGTCCGCACTGACTGCCCCTTACGCCGAGGTGACGGTACCGGCGGGGATGACCGACAAAGCGGATTACGAGGGTGAACTCGCGGTGGTCATCGGCTCCCGGCTGGCGGGTGCCCGCGGTGGTGCGACTGCCGAGGAGGCACGGGCGGCGATCGGCGGCTACGCGGTGATGAACGACTTCTCCCAGCGCGACTGGCAGTACCGTACCCAACAGTGGCTGCAGGGGAAGAACCTCGACCGGTCGTCCGCCTTTGGCCCGTGGCTGACGGTGGCGGACGACTACGACCCCGTGACTGAGGGTGCCGTTCTCCGCACCTGGGTCAACGGTGACCTCCGGCAGGAACACTCCACGTCCGATCTGGTGTTCCCCCCGGTTGATCTGGTGCGGTACATCTCGAACTTCGCCACCCTGGAGCCCGGCGACGTGATCGTCACGGGAACTCCGGAGGGTGTCGGTGCAGGTTCAGGCCGTTTCCTCACCGACGGAGACGTCGTCCGCATCGAGGTCGACGGGCTGGGTGCGGTGGAATCCACCATCCGGATGTAAACGCTCTGCCCCCTCCCGGGACGGCACTTTGATAGGGTCAGCTCAGTACGCTTATCCTGCCCTACGCACCCCGGAGTTCCTCATGACCCTTCGCACCACCCGCCCGACGCGACGCGCAGCCGCCCTCGCAGCAACCGCTGTCCTCGCCCTGGGCCTCACCGCCTGCTCCAGCGATTCGGATGATTCTGCGGATTCAACAGACTCGGCAGACTCGACGACCACGGCGGCTGACTCCGCTTCCGAGGGCGCAGTGTCCGACGGTTCGCTCTCGGTGGACAAGGCCGACGGTCTCACCGCCGGCGACACCGTCAAGGTCACTCTGGACGGGGTGGACACCGAACAGAACTACTACGTCGCAGTCGCCACCACCGACGGTGAGAGCAGCGACCCGTCGACCTACGCCGGTGAGATGAGCGACTGGGCGCGCATCGTCCCCGAGGGTGAGGAGGGCGGCACCGCCACCTTCGACGCCGACGGTAATGCCGAGTTCGATTTGACGGTCCAGGCCACCAACGAGGACGGCACCGTGGACTGCACCACCGACTCGTGCTCGCTGAAGCTGGTCACCGACCATGCCTCGACTCCCCCGTTCTCGGACGTCGCAGCCATCCCGGTCACCTTCGAAAACTAACCCGGACACGCTCCGGAGTCACTCGCCGGGGACCAACAACCCGCCCTCGTAGGCGAGGATCACCAGCTGAGCACGGTCATGTGCCTGGATCTTGGTCATGATCCTGTTGACGTGGGTTTTCGCCGTGTGCGGTGAGATGAAGAACGTTTCTGCGATCTGTTGGTTCGACAGGCCGCGCCCCACCAGTTGAAGGACCTCGCGCTCCCTGTCGGTGAGCAGCGCCAGGCTCCGTGCGGCCTGGTCCGAGACGGCGGGACGTGGCTCAGGTGACCGCACATAGCGGGCAATCAGGCTACGGGTCGCCGTCGGCGACAAGAGGGCATCGCCGTCCGCGACGGCGTGGACGGCCCGGATGATTTCCTCCGGCTCGGCCCCCTTGCCGATGAATCCACTGGCCCCGGCGCGCAGGGCTGCGACCACGTATTCGTCCTCCTCGAATGTCGTCAGGATCAGTACTCTGCTGTCGGCGTTCGCAGGGTCGGAACAGATGCGTTCGGTCGCCTCGATGCCGTCGAGACGGGGCATGCGGATGTCCATGAGTACGACGTCGGGGTGCGCGGATGCGGTCATCTCGACGGCATCCAATCCATCCGTGGCGGCACCGACGACCTCTGTGTCCGCCGCGCTGGAGAGAATGTCCACCACCGCTTGGCGGATGAGGACCTGGTCGTCGACGACGAGCACGGTGGTCACGGATAGTCCTCCCGGTTCCTGGTGTGACTGGCGAGTGGCAGTTCAGCGGTGAGCGTGAATGTCCCGCCCGATTCTACGGTGGAGATCGTCCCGCCCACGGCGGCCACACGCTCCCGCAGGCCGGTGAGCCCCAGATGTCCCTGCGGCGCGTCGGGTTGGTTGCGCCCGGTGTCCGAGACCGGGTTGCGCACCTGTACTGTCACCGCGGCTCCTGCCCCGCCCCGGACGGCGATGTCCAGACACGCTGACCCTCCCGAGCCGTGCTTGTGCGCGTTGGTGAGCCCCTCCTGAACCACCCGGTACACCACCCGCCCGGTGGTCTCGTCGATCGACGAGAGGTCTCCGTCCGACGTCCGGTCGACGGCAAGACCAGCCTCGACGACGGATCGCACCAGGGAGTCAAGGTCAGCGAGCCCGGGTTGCGGCAACTGCACGGATGCACCGTCGACACCTGTCCCGACGTTGTCGTCGGCGCGCAGGTACCGCAGCAACACCCCTATGTCCCCGAGCACCTCACGCGCCGCACCGCGGATGGTGGCGAGGGATTCCCTGGCCTTGTCGGGTCGCGCGTCCAGTGAGCTGGACGCCACACCGGCATTGAGACTGATCACCGAGATACGGTGGGCGACAGTGTCGTGCAGGTCCTGGGCGATGCGGAGCCTCTCCTCGGCGACACGCCTGCTGGCTTCAGCCTCCCGGGTCTGCTCAGCGCGTTCGGCACGTTCGGTCGCAGCCCGGGTGTACTCACGCCGGGACCGTGCGCTGTCCCCGAGTGCCGTGGCGACGGCAATGCCTGCCGCGACCTGAAACACCTGGGGATCCAATGCCATGCGGTCATCGGTGAACAAGCTCAGCACCGCTACTCCCGCCGCACCGACGGCGCCGAACGTCAGCGCGGTCCGTCTCGACGCCGTATTTGCCGCGGCAAACACGGCCACGACCGCGCCGATACCCGGTGCCAGAACGGGAAATCCGAGGACGGCGGTGGCGAGGTACACCACCAGGCAGACGACGAACACGGCCACGGACCACCGCCGACGTAGCGGCATCAGCGCCGCGGTCATCACCGCCAGCAGGGGGACGAGAAGCATGGCATGTTCGTCGGGGAATCCAGGGCCTGACCCCGGGCCCGGACCCGGGCCGAGTGGCAGCCCCAGGCCAGAACCAGGGGCTCCTCCAGGCGTCGGTACGACAATGGACACGAGAATGAGGGCCATGATCGCCAGGTCGCCCGCCCACACCGGCAGCCACGCCGGCCGTTCGCGTGGATGGTCGGAGGCCGGACGAGCCGAGTGTGTCAGACCTGTCGGGTCCGTCGGGTCTGTGGGGACGGGCTGACTCATTCGACCATTCTCCTTCAACCTTGTCATTCGGTGTCCCTGCTGTTCCTGCTATTCCTACTGGTCCACCGAAGTAGATCACACTGCACGACTCACACCGTGGGTGTGGACGACTCATATGGCTCATGTGGCTCATGTGGCGCAGGGGGATCGACGATTCGTCGGCGGATCGGGTGTCCTGAGGTGCCGCCGACAGTAACCCACCGGTGACGGACCTCCTGGGTAGACACAGGGGCCGCCTCTCCGGATTCTTCTGTCACGGAGGTGTCTTCATCATCGGTGGACGCGTCCGGGGAAGCTGCAGCGCTGTCCGTGGCCAACGCGTCCCGCACGATCCGGCGCGGATCGTAGCGCTGCAACTGCTGGTTCCAGATCGTCGGGTCCATGGCATCAGCGGAGAATCCGAGTTCCTGCTCCGCCCGGGCACGGGTCGATTCGGTAAAACGACGGAAGTTTGTGACGAAGGTCGCCAGCTTCTCCGCATAAAGCGGCAGCCGCTGCGGGCCGAGGATCACTGCGGCAAGGAATCCGATGACGATAAGCTTCTCAATGGTCAGTCCGAACATGTCAGGATACTCCTTCCAGAGTCGCGGACACGGTGACGCCGGCATCGGAGTCGGTGGCATCGGAGTCGGTGGCATCGGAGCCCGTCGTCTTCGTCATATGACGGTCATGAATCCATGCGATGAACAGGGCGAGTCCGAACAGGACCGCCATGGGAACGGCGATGAGAAACATCGACAGCAGGTCTGCGGCCGGGGTGACTAGCGCACTGAACACCACGATGCTGATAGTGATGCCTCGCCAGCTGCGGGCTAGTGTTGCCGCCGGCAGCAGACCCATCACGTTCAACACCACGATGAATGCTGGGAGGGTGAAGGCGATGCCGGCAGCGAGTACCAGCTTCATCACGAAGTCCAGGTAGTACGACGCCTGCAACAGAGTGCTGTCCTCCGTGGACGCGAACCCGGCGAGGAGTTCCACGATCCGGGGGAACACCGCCACTCCGGCGACACAACCAGCGGTGAACAACGGGATGACCGCCGCGAGGAAACCGAACGTATAGCGCTTCTCACTCCGGGACAAAGCGGGGGCAATGTAGGCCAGGAGCTGGTAGAGCCACACCGGACTGGATACGGCGATGCCGCCGAACAGGGCGATCCTGAGTTTGAGGTCGAAGGCCCCGGTGATGCTGTCGTAGTTGATACTGGCCGCACGAGTCTGCGCGATCTCGACGACCGGCGCGCGCAGGACCTCGAGGACCTGGTCGGACATGAGGTAGGCGATGACCATGGCGACCGCGAGGGCCGCTGCGACACGGATGATCCTCCTCCTGCCTTCACGAAGGTGTCCGGCCACGGGCATGGTGGCCGGCCTCGCAGTCGCGGTCGTCATGAGGTGTGCTGTTCTGCCGTGGGGGCCGTTGGCACGGTATGCACGGTGTGCACGGACGGCGTGGCTTCCGTAACCGGTGCGGCCACCGGCACAGCATCGGGCTCTGTCTCGGAGGCTTCCTTCTTCAGGATCCGGACAGACTGGCCGACGCTTGTGGCCAGCGCGGGGAGCTTCGCCGCCCCGAACAGCAGGAGCACGACGGCGAGGATGACCAGGGCGTGCATTCCGGTGAGATTCTGTAACATGATCTACTCCTTAAAGGATCTGTGATTCTCTGGCGTCCGACGCTCCGCCGCTGGGAGGTTCGCCGCCGGGGCCGCCGCCGTCACCGCCGGAACCTCCCGGACCACCGCCTGCGGGGGCGGCACCGGCGGTGGGCTCGGTGGTCGTGTCCACCCGCACCGTCAGCGAAGCGATGTATCCGGAGTCCACGTCACCGGTGATGGTGGCCATCTGCAATGCACCGGCGTCCTCACCGAACACGTTGTCGGTGTCGAGAGTGATCTGAGACAGGTTGTCTGACGATCCGTCGTAGACCGCGGAGGTGTAGACGTCGGTGAGGACGTCCTCCGGGATCGCCATCTGGGAGGTGGAGATCGCATTGGCGGAATCGTCGGTGGAATCCACGTCGGGGTACACCTCGAAGTGGATGTGGGTCCATCGTCCGGTGTAACAACCCGGCATCACGGACGTGAATGTCACTGTTCCGTCGGCATCAGCCACCTGGACTCCACGGAGCCAGGTCTCGTCCTCGACGCCCTCGGAATACATCGAGTACTGTCCCTGGGCGTCACAGTGCCAGGCGTACACGGCGACATCGGCAAAGGGTGCATCGTCATTGGCCATGTCGGTGATGGTGAAGGTGAACTCCAACGGCACGCCGTCGACCGGGGCATCGACACCGATGCTGGAACGGATGTCGCTGCGTACGATCCCCGACTCCGACAACACGTCCGGGCCGTTGGAACCGTCTGCCGGGTAGGGGCCTGCGGTCTCGTCCGGAATCTCGCCGGTCGGCAGCGTCGATGACGCGGCGCTACCGGTGGTCGTTGTCGCACTGGTCGCGCCGGACGTCGAGTTCGAGCAGGCCGCAAGGGCGACAGCTCCTGCCCCGGCAACGCCTGCGCCGAGAAACATCCGGCGACTCACCAGGGTACGCAGATCGAACCTGACGCCCTGGTCAACGACCTCCTCTTCCGGACGGTCAAGCAGTCGGCCCTCGTAGACGGGGCCGTCGGGGGTGTCGGTGGGTTCGGGCACGCGGGTGGCCATGATGGTCCTCCTTGGTCTTCGGGACTTTGCGGGGTCTTCAGTGATGGAGACGGACTGCTGTCCGTCCATCACCGTGACCTTGAGTCTCGTCGACCGTGACACCTGCCGCGTCCCCCCTACGCAGTCATCACGTACCCCCACCGCAGTATTCCGCGGTACACCCCCTGCGCTACCCGGAATATTTTACCGGTCGGACGCGCCGTCCTGCCAGACGACAGCCGTCGCCACTGCGGCCACGCCCTCACCACGTCCGGCGAACCCGAGGTGGTCGGTCGTCGTAGCCGAGACACTCACCGGGGCGCCGATATGACCGGAAAGAACCTGCTCCGCCTCCGTACGCCGCGGCCCCATCTTCGGGCGGTTCCCGATCATCTGGACAGCAGCGTTGCCGATGGTGAAGCCCTGGGACTCCAGAAGCTCCCGGCATTCGGTGAGCAGCTGGGCCCCGGTGACTCCTGCGTACTCGTCGCGTCCGACTCCGACGAACGAGCCGAGATCGCCGAGACCGGCAGCAGACAGCAGGGCATCCACGACAGCATGCGCGACCACGTCGCCATCGGAATGCCCCTCGCACCCGTCGACCCCGTCGAACAACAGGCCGGCCATCCAGCACGGCTTACCGCTCTGTACCTGGTGTGCATCAGTGGCCACACCGACCCGTGGGATGATCACGCCACTCCCCCGTCGCCCGCCATCCGGTGGGCCCGCTCGAGATCTTCAGGCAGCGTGATCTTGAACGCCTGCTCGTCGCCGCAGACCGTCACGACCGTCTCACCCGCCATCTCCATCAGCGAAGAGTCATCCGTGACCACGACGGGAGCCAGGTCCGACGGTGGCTCGCCGGTGGGGTGCGCTGAGTCGAGTTCCTCCCTCGCCTGCTGCATCTGGTTCGCTGCGAGCAACCTGTCGAAGGCGAAGACCTGCGGGGTCTGCGCTGCCCGCAGGTTTCGACGTTGCGGAGTAGAGCGGACGACCTCGGCTCCGTCCAGGGCCCCACCCGTCACCGTCTCCACCACCTTGACCGTGTCTGTCACCGGTACAACCGGCACCGCACCGGCCCACGAGCCGGTGGACACCCCCTCCGCCGCCGCGGCGACGGTGGCGCGGATCATCTCCGGCGGAGCGAGACACCGGGCGGCGTCATGAACGGCGACGAGGAAGCCCTCGGGCAGGTCACCCGGATCATCACGGTCCGCATCGGCGGTATCCGGACTGGAACCGTCTCCACCGATATGTGTCTGGATCGCTTCCAGGCCTGCACGCACGGAGTCTGACCGGTCGGTCCCACCGAGAACCACGGAGACCTCCATCGGTGCCCACAGCCCGATCTGGCTGCTCACCAGTTCGTGGGTGTGTTCAACCATGTCGGTGGAGACTGTCACCACGGCGTGACCGACAGACTCCGATGCCGCGAGCCCGTCCAGGCATCGCTCCAGGATGGTACGGCCACCGACGTGCACGAAAGCTTTCGGCAGGACCTCCCCCAGGCGTGTTCCGCTGCCAGCGGCAGCAACAACGGCGTACACCCGGTCAAGACCGTCCACAGCGTCATCCACCGCGCCTGCCACCGGGGTCAGTCCTCGTCTTCGCCGAGTTCGTCATCAAGATCGACGGACTGCGGCGCATCCTCCTCGGTGACACCAGCGGCGCGACGAGCCGCCGACTCCTCACGGTGCCGCACAATGGTCTCCTCCATCTTGCGTACCGTGGCGTCGGCCTTCTCGTCATCCACACCCTCAGCGAGAGCCAGCTCCCCGACGAGAACCAGCCGTGCCTTAGCGAGCATGCGCTTCTCGCCGGCGGACAGCCCACGATCCTGGTCGCGACGCCACAGGTCGCGAACAACTTCGGCGACACGGTTCACGTCGCCGGACGCCAGACGTTCCTGATTGGCCTTGTAGCGACGGGACCAGTTGCCCGCCTCTTCAACATCCGTCTCCCGGAGGACGGAGAAAACCTTGAGGAGGCCTTCCTCGCCGACGACGTCGCGGACGCCGACCGTCTCCGCGTTCGCCGCGGGTACCCGGACAAGCAGGTCCCCCTGGTTCACCCGGAGCACGAGGTAGTCGACCGGCTCCCCCTTGAAAACGCGCTGCTCAATTCCCTCGATCACTGCTGCACCGTGGTGGGGGTAAACGACGACGTCCCCGATGTTGAACTCCATGACGAGCCAGTTTAGCACCCTCCCCGAACACCCGCGGTCATCACCGGGTCGCTGCCCTCTCTTCACGCGGCCCACCCCGTATGGGCCCATCCAGCCGGGCCGAACTAGGTGTCCAGCACCCCCACAGGTTAATGTGGACTCGACGAAACCCGCCGCCCTGACATGTGACGGGACATATCATCTGCAGTTGACGGCCCCGGACGGGCCTCAGATGGAGGAGAACCACAGTGAAGAACCGGAAGCCCGCCGCTCGTCGGCTGCTCGCCGTCACCGCCGGTTGCGCGGCCCTGGCCCTGTCCGCCTGCGGTGCGGGTCAGATCTCCCAGACCGCCAACCAGGTAGCCGCCGTCAACGGCACGAACGGCGAGCTCGGCGACGCCTTCGTCCGGGATGTCACCCTGATCACCCAGGAGGACAACTCGGTCGCACTGAAGTTCAACGCCTCCAACCAGGGCATCGAGGGCGAGGACATCACCCTGGAGCGGGTGTCCGTGCAGGACGCCTCGGTTAACCTCGGTGAGACCGTCACCCTCTCCCCGGACTGCTCGGTCGTCGCCGATTCCGAGTCGGCGATCAATGAGATGAACCCCTCCAACGCCGACGTGGGCTGCACGCAGTACCTGGAGACCACGGTGGAGGGCGAGAACTTCTACAATGGCGCTGCCCGCGTCGTGACCTTCGAGTTCAGCAACGGCGATATCGAGATCAATGCGCCGATCGTCGCCTGGTACGCCGAGGCCGGCCAGACCAACCGGCACCAGGACGGTGTCACCCGTGAAGGCACCGACACCATTGACGGCGACCACGAGGGCCCGGACATCGGCTAATTCCTCCTGCCCCGTCTGACGCGCATATTCCTGTTCCCGGGAAATGCGCGTTTTTCATGTCCGTCCCCACCACTAGTCTGTGAGCCATGGCCACGAAAACCACGAACCGCAAAACCCGCAGCACCTACAACTGCTCCTCCTGTGGCCACCAGGTGTCGAAGTGGGTGGGACGGTGCCCGTCCTGCCACGAGTGGGGGACGATGGACGCCGCCGGCGCTACACCGACAGGCTCCTCCACCCCGTCCGGTCTGACCCCGACATCGCCGGCACAGCCGGTGACAGACATCGACCCGACCATCGCCAACCACCGCACCAGCGGCATCAGCGAGCTGGACCGGGTGCTCGGTGGTGGCGTGGTCCCCGGCAGTGCTGTCCTGCTCGCCGGCGAACCCGGCGTCGGCAAGTCCACGCTGCTGCTTGAGGTCGCCAACCGGTGGGCCCGTCAGGACCGCAGCGTCCTGTACCTCACCGCAGAAGAATCGGTGGGACAGGTACGTCATCGCGCGGAACGTACCGGTGCGCTGTCCGAGTCACTGTTCCTGGCCGCGGAACATGATCTGGAGACCGCTCTCGGGCAGATCGACGCGGTGCACCCCGAGCTGGTGATCATCGACTCGTTGCAGACGCTCAACGCCTCCGGGGTGGAGGGCGTGGCAGGCGGCGTCGCCCAGACACGCGCCGTCGCCGCCACGTTGACCACCCTGGCGAAGTCCACCGGGGCCCCCGTCCTGCTGGTCGGGCATGTGACCAAGGACGGCAGCGTCGCCGGCCCCCGCACCGTCGAGCACCTGGTGGATGTCGTCCTCAACTTCGAAGGCGACCGACACAGCTCCCTGCGCTTCCTTCGCGGACAGAAGAACCGGTTCGGGGCGACTGACGAAGTCGGGTGTTTCGAACAGACTGCCGACGGGATCCGTGAGGTCGCCGACCCGTCAGGCCTGTTCCTTCACCACCGGGACGACCCCGTCGCCGGCACCGCCGTGACGGTCCTGATGGATGGGCGTCGCCCGATGCTCGGCGAGATCCAGACACTCGCACTGGAGACCCAGATGCACACCCCTCGCCGGGTCGTCACGGGTATCGACGCAAGCCGCGTCGCCGTTGTGCTGGCGGTACTCGCCAAGCGCGCCGGTGTTGACCTGATGGGACACGAGGTCTATGCAGCGACTGTCGGGGGCATGAAGATCAACGAGCCCGGAGCGGACCTCGCCCTTGCACTGGCCCTTGCATCGACCGCCTCCGGTAAGGCACTGCCGACGGGGCTGGTGGCCGTCGGAGAGGTTGGTCTCGGCGGCGAAGTCCGACGAGTGCCGGACCTGCGGCAGCGCCTGGCCGAAGCCGGACGCCTAGGTTTCACCACCGCCGTCGTGCCGGATTCCACCCGTGGCGCCGACCGGACGACACCACCGAAAGGGCTGCGCATCATTGCCGTGAGTACCGTTCAGGAGGCCGTGGTGAAGATCGGAGTCACGCGAGGTTGAACGTCTGTGACTCCGACGTGTTGTCACCGATGTGCCCGTAAACCATGTACGCGCCGTTGCCGACCGGCTCGCGGTTGTCGCAGGAATCCGGAGATGAGGTGGTCCGTGACCACGCGGTCATCTCAAATGTACGGGACTGGTCCGGGTCCAGCCGTAGCCTCCCGGAGGACGTCGGCGAATTGCAGTCGGTGTCACCCCAGACACGGGAGTACCCGGAATCCATGGTGAACACCTCGAACTTCAGCTCGTCCTCGCTGAGGTCGATGTCACACTCGCCGGACGTGGGGTTGGTGACCTCAAGGAAGAAGTTCGGCTGCTGGCCGTCCCGGAATGTCGGTGCACCCGGACGTACGGACAGGCGAAGGTCATCCAGCGCGCAGGTTTCCTTCGACGCGACGTCATCGGGAACCCCCTCGGTCTCCGAGGGCTCCGCCGACCGTGACGGCGCCGCAGACTCCGAAGCCTCGCTGGACGGCCCACTCGACGCCGCAGATTCCGTCGATTCCTGCGTCGTCTCGGGCGAGGTTTCCGAGACTGCGGAGGACTCCGCTGTCCTGGCGACCTGGTCCTGGCCGTCGTCCCCACCGGTCAACGAACTGATGACCCACCACAAGAGCGCGATAACCACGACCAGAACCACCACCGCCGTGATACGACGGCGCTGGTAGATTTCCGGGGGCAACGGCCGGGGATCATTACGCTGACTCACACGCCCAGTGTAACCAGCGCCGACGATGTGGCGACGTCATGACACCCCGGAGGTTGAGTGTCAACCCTGTCTTCAGGGCACCCGGGTGCCGGGTACCCCGTCAATCTCAAGGCCGTAACTGGCGACAGGCTCGGCCAGCCCGTCCGACAGGCGGTACCGCATGCCGACAACACCGCACTTTCCGTCGCGGAGCCGCTCGAGGATCCCCGGCGAGCGGTCTACGATATGGTTCGCGATCTCCACGACATGGTGCTTCTCGAAGTCCTCCCCCGTGTCCGCGCCCTGCGACCGCGCCGCCAGCAACGACGGGGTGACCTTTTCCACGAGGACCCGTTGGAACCCCGGGGGCATGCTGCCGGTGGCCAACGCAGTCTGGGCGGCGGCAACAGCGCCACAACTCTCGTGCCCGAGCACCACGACCAGCGGAACACCCAGGGACACCACCGCGAACTCGAGTGACGCGAGCACCGAGAGGTCGGTGATTTCACCGGCGGTACGAATGACGAAGAGGTCACCGAGCCCCTGGTCGAAAACGATCTCCACCGGCACACGGGAATCCGAACACGCCAGAACGACCGCATTAGGTCGCTGTCCACCGGTGAGGAGCTCGCGACGCCCACGGTCCTGGTTCGGGTGGGCGGAGTCTTCGTCCATGAAGCGACGGTTGCCGACCATCAGCAACTCGACGGCTTCCTGCGGTGTGAGGTGGCCGGCGGAGTCATTGGTGTCACGGGCCGGTGTTGTTTCGTCTGATGTCATGCCGACTATTCTGCCACCGCCTTTTGCCGGGCGCCCGCCCGTGCGGCACAGTAGTTCCCAGTGGACACCGTGACGACGCAAGAAACACCAGCTGGACCTGGCACACCGACCTCACTGGGGGCGGCGTTGAACCAGTGGTACGACAGGCATGCCCGCGACCTTCCGTGGCGGGACCCTGACACCACGCCGTGGGCCGTTCTGCTCAGCGAGATCATGTCACAACAGACCCCCGTTGCCCGGGTGATCCCCCTCTGGACTTCCTGGTTGAAGCGGTGGCCGACTCCGGCGGACCTGGCGGAGGCGCCCACCGACGAGATACTTCGAGCCTGGGCGAATCTGGGGTACCCGCGCCGCGCGCTACGCCTGCGCGAGTGCGCCCGCGCGATTGTCACGGATCATCACGGACGGGTGCCGGACACCGTGCCGGAACTGCTGGCGCTGCCGGGGATCGGCGACTATACGGCCCGCGCCGTCGCCGCTTTCGCATTCGGGCGAGCCGTTCCGGTCGTCGACACCAACGTCCGTCGGGTTCAACGGCGTCTGGCCCGGGGAGAGTTCCTCCAGGGGGCGGCCAAAGCCGGTGACCTCGCCGACGTCGCCGACCTGATGCCCTGGGTCGACGACGATCCGGCCCTCGCCAAGCGCGGTTACCGCAATCCGCGGCACCGGCCGGAAGCCCACCGGGAGGCCGTGGGCATGTGCGCTTCGCTGATGGAGCTCGGTGCCACCGTCTGTACAGCGAAGTCACCGCAGTGCAGGATCTGCCCGGTGTCCGATCGCTGCCGTTGGATCGCCCTGGGACGCCCGGCACCCAGTGCTGCGGACTCCGCGGCCGCGAAGAAGAGGGTTCAGAAGTTCGAAGGTACTGACCGCCAGGTGCGGGGAAGAATCATGGCGATCCTCCGCGCCGAGGGGACCACGGAGGTCACCGTCGAGGCATTCACAGGCACCAGTGACGACGCGGAACAACGCTCCCGGGCGCTGGAATCCCTGGTCGTTGACGGGCTCGTCACACAGACGGACGCCGGCCCCGGGGCCCGTTACCGACTACCTCGGTAAGGGCCGCCAGGACCGGCGTCCCGTGACGTCGTCCAGCGGACGGTTAGTCCCGGTGCTCTCCTGCAGAGACATCCTGAGTCTCGGGGAGATCACTGTCGTCGGTCGCCGCCTCGATGACATCCTTCTGAGCGTCCTCGGCAGGCTCTGCGGCGATCTCCGGCAGCGGCTTCGGACGGGAGCCGAAGACGAACTTCGCGCCTTCGCCCTTGCCGGTGCCGTCCCAGTTCTCCACGTCGACGGTGACGATCTCGCCGGCACCGATCTCGCCGAAGAGGATCTTCTCCGAGAGGTGGTCCTCGATCTCACGCTGGATCGTCCTACGCAACGGACGGGCACCCAGCACCGGATCGAAGCCGCGGACGGCCAGCAGGCTCTTCGCCTCCTCGGACAGTTCCAGACCCATGTCCTTCTCCGCCAGGGCATTGCGCACCCGACCGGTCAGCAGGTCGACCATCTGAACGATCTGCTCCCGGGTGAGCTGGTGGAAGACCACGATGTCGTCGATACGGTTGAGGAACTCCGGGCGGAAGTGCTTCTTCAGCTCGTCGTTGACCTTCGTCTTCATCCGGTCGTACTGAGCGTCCTCGTCGGTTTCACCCGAGCCGGAGAAGCCCATGCCCACGGCCTTGGAGATGTCCCTGGTGCCCAGGTTCGAGGTGAAGATCAGGACGGTGTTCTTGAAGTCCACCATCCGACCCTGACCATCGGTGAGTCGTCCGTCCTCGAGGACCTGCAACAGGGTGTTGTAGATCTCCGAGTGCGCCTTCTCGATCTCATCGAACAGGACAACGGAGAACGGCTTGCGACGCACCTTCTCGGTCAGCTGGCCACCTTCGTCGTAGCCGACGTATCCGGGGGGTGCACCGAACAGGCGCGACGCGGTGAACTTGTCGTGGAACTCACCCATGTCGATCTGGATCAGCGAGTCATCGTCACCGAACAGGAACTCCGCCAGTGCCTTCGACAGCTCGGTCTTACCGACGCCGGACGGGCCGGCGAAGATGAACGAACCGCTCGGACGCTTGGGATCCTTCAGGCCAGCACGGGTACGCCGGATCGCCCGGGAGACCGCCTTGACCGCGTCATCCTGGCCGATGATCCGCTTGTGCAGCTCATCCTCCATGTGCAGCAGTCGGGTGGACTCCTCTTCGGTGAGCCGAACGACCGGGATCCCGGTCCAGG
This sequence comes from Corynebacterium glyciniphilum AJ 3170, assembly GCF_000626675.1. Lineage (NCBI taxonomy): Bacteria > Bacillati > Actinomycetota > Actinomycetes > Mycobacteriales > Corynebacteriaceae > Corynebacterium > Corynebacterium glyciniphilum. Next base: position 2,922,242 of record NZ_CP006842.1, read on the forward strand.
CACCGAGCACCTCGGCGATCTGCTCCTCGCCGACCTCGGCGACATCGTCGAGCTCACCGGCGCGCCACTGCTTCTCCTTCTCGGCGCGTTCCTCGGTGAGCTTGCGCTCATCGTCACGCAGTGAAGCTGCCTTCTCGAAGTCCTGGTCGTCGATGGCGGCTTCCTTGGCCCGACGGACCTCGGCGATCTTGTCGTCAACGTCCTGGATCGCCTTCGGTGCGGTCATCCGCTTGATGCGCATCCGCGCGCCGGCCTCGTCGATGAGGTCAACAGCCTTGTCCGGTAGGAAACGGTCGTTGATGTACCGGTCCGACAGTCGGGCTGCAGCGGCCAGGGCTCCGTCGGTGATGGAGACCCGGTGGTGTGCCTCGTAACGGTCGCGGAGCCCCTTGAGGATCTCGATCGTCATCTCGGCACTCGGCTCCGGGACCTGCACCGACTGGAAACGGCGCTCGAGGGCCGCATCCTTCTCGATGTGCTTCCGGTACTCGTCCAAAGTCGTCGCGCCAATGGTCTGCAGCTCACCACGGGCCAGCTTCGGCTTCAGGATACTGGCCGCGTCGATCGCGCCCTCTGCGGCACCTGCACCGACGAGAGTGTGGATCTCGTCGATGAACAGGATGATGTCACCGCGCTGATTGATCTCCTTGAGCACCTTCTTCAGGCGCTCCTCGAAGTCACCACGGTAGCGGGATCCTGCAACCAGCGAGCCCAGATCCAGCGAGTAGAGCTGCTTGTCCTTCAGAGTCTCCGGGACCTTACCGTTGACGATGTCCAGGGCGAGTCCCTCGACGACGGCGGTCTTACCCACACCGGGCTCACCGATGAGGACCGGGTTGTTCTTCGTACGACGCGAGAGCACCTGCATGATGCGCTCGACTTCCTTCTCACGTCCGACGACCGGATCCAGCTTGCCGTCCTTGGCCGCCTGGGTCAGGTTCTGCCCGAACTGGTCCAGAACGAGGGAGTTGGATTTCTGGCCCGGCTTACCGCCAGAGCTCGAATCGGAGGACTGTCCCACTCCGGCGGTCGCCGGCTCGTCCGGAGCAGCCTCAGGTTCGGTGCCCTCGTAGCCCGACAGCAGCTGGATGACCTGCTGGCGCACACGCGACAGATCGGCGCCGAGCTTGACCAGCACCTGTGCCGCGACACCCTCTCCCTCACGGATGAGCCCCAGGAGGATGTGCTCGGTACCGATGTACTTGTGGCCGAGCTGCAGTGCCTCACGCAGGGCAAGCTCCAGGACCTTCTTGGCCCGGGGGGTAAAGGGGATGTACCCGCTCGGCGGGTGTCCACCGGTACCGATAATGTCCTCGACCTCGGTGCGCACGGCCTCCAGGGAAATCCCCATGGATTCGAGAGCCTTGGCAGCGACGCCCTCACCCTCGTGAATCAGCCCCAGCAGAATGTGCTCGGTGCCGATGTAGTTGTGGTTGAGCGCGCGGGCCTCTTCCTGTGCCAGGACGACGACCCGTCGCGCACGGTCGGTGAACCTCTCGAACATTTGCTCTCCCTCACTTCAAGGTCCGGATGTGGGGACCACCTTAGTGATTCGGCGCCTCCACGTTGAGTCACTTTGTACAACGACGGCCACCCGAGGCTTGTTCCCTGGACCGAACCCCCCTCAGCACCCTACTAAACAGCAGGTCAAAGCGCCTTTTTTTGGAGACGGGAGACGTTGTACGCCGTCAGCGAACAGGCATTTTTCGGGCCTCCGTGAACCACAAACAGCTATTCCGGCGAAACGAACCATTTTTATCTGTAACCTGTCTTACACGACCACGTCCCCTGAACGGTCTGTCACAACAAAGCCGCAGCTTCAGCCCGAGAAAAAGGAGAACCATGAGCGGATCTGAGCCCGCAGTCACGCTGAAACAACTTCCGCAACTCGCCGAAGGAGCCATCCCTCTCGTCAAGTCCGGCGTCTTCGGCGCGATGAGCCCGGTCGCCATGGGCAAAGCCCTGAAGGCCATTGTCCAGTGGTCTTTCACACCCGCGGGCCTTCTGGCCATCGGCGCAGCACAGGACCCTTATCACACCGCCATTCTCGATGACGCCGGGTCGATCACCTACGGTGAGCTTCACGACCAGACGAACAAACTGGCCGAGGCGCTCTACCGGACCGGTGTCCGCGAGCGCGACAAGATCGGCATGCTCAGCCGTAACCACCGCGGCTTCATCATGACCTTGTGCGCCCACGGTCGTCTCGGCACTGACATCGTCCTGTTCAACACAGGTGCATCGGCTGAACAGACCCGCGCCGTCATGAAGGAGCAGAAGATCGACCTGCTTTTCATCGACGAAGAGTTTATCCCGCTGCTCCCCAAGGGCTTCGATGAATGCCCCGTGATCATCAACTGGGAAGAGGACCAGGACACCGCCGCGGCTCCCCTCACCGAAGAGGAGAGGCAGGCCCGGACAGCGGACATCGAGTACGCCAGCAACGTCGCCGACGCGCAGAAGTCCGACAACCACGCCACCAGGAACTCTGACTGGCCGACGTTGACAGAGGTCCTTCGCACGGGCCCCGCGGAATCCAAGATCCCGGCACGCCCGCGGCGCGGACGCACGATCATCCTGACCTCCGGCACCACCGGCACGCCGAAGGGTGCCCGCCGCCCGGAGCCGAAGACGTATCTCCCGGCATCGTCGATCATGTCCCGGATCCCCCTGAAGCATCACCGCGGCTACTACGTGCCTGCGCCGATGTTCCACCTGTGGGGCTTCTGCCAGATTCAGCTGGGCCTGGCGCTGCGTGCGACGTTCATCCTGCAGCGCAAGTTCTCACCGCGCGAAGCCGTGAAACTCATCGAAGCGAATCGACCGGCGAACATCGCGATCGTCCCCACCCAGCTCCGTCGCCTCCTCGAGGCCGTTCCCGAGAACTTCAACCCTGGAGTGAAGTCCATCGTCGCCTGTGGTGAAGCCCTTCCGCCACGGGTCATCCGCGAGACACACGAGAAGTTCGGGAAGATCCTCTACAACCTCTACGGTTCCACCGAGATCAGCTGGGCCTCGATCGCCCAACCCCACGAGCTCGAGGAGCACCCCACCACCGCAGGTAAGCCTCCGATGGCGACGGTGCTGAAGATCGTGGACGACGACGGCAACGAGGTGCCGGAAGGCGTTGTCGGACGGGTCTTCGTGGGAAATGACCTTCTGTTCGAGGGCTACACCCGCCCGGGTGTGGACAAGGAGAATCTCCACGGCCTGGTCTCTACAGGCGACCTCGGATTCTACGAGGACGGGCTCTTCTACCTGGCCGGACGCAGCGACGACATGATCGTCTCCGGTGGTGAGAACGTCTACCCGCAGGAGGCGGAGGACGTCATCTCCGACATGCCCGAAGTGTATGAGGTCGCGGTCCACGGCGTGGCCGACCCGGACTTCGGCCAGGCACTCGCCGCCTATGTCGTCCTCAATGACGAGGACAAGGACAAGGCGGAAGGCTTCGAGGAGCGTGCGAAGGCCGCTGTGAAGGCTAAGCTCGCCCGTCACAACGTGCCCCGCTACTACGTGTTCATGGATGTGCTCCCCCGCAACGCCGTGGGCAAGATCGTCCCCCGCGAACTCCCCGCGGTGGACAACGGGATGGAGGATGACGCAGCCTAGGGATGTGCCGATGCGCTGAACACGTGTCCGGCCATCCTGAGCGACGAAAAGCGGCCCGCAGAAAAGGTTCTGCGGGCCGCTCTTCCATGTCCGAGGCTTCTCCGACTGCGCCGATGTCGGCCGCCTGAGCGGGTAATCTTCAAGGCAACAGCTACAGTCCGCCTGCCCGCCGGAGTACACGATGGCCCCAGATCACCGGAAGCCCCCACCACGCGTGTTGGTCATCATCATCAGCATCGCATTCACCCTCCTCGCCATTCCCGGCGGCGCTGTCGTCGCGCTGTTCATCATCTCCCTGATACTCAGGATCTAGATGTTAGTGCCACGGCGACCCGTGCTTCTGGAACGCAAAGACCCCCGCACCGAGGTGCGGGGGCTATTAATTCGCTAGTGCGAATTAGGCAGCGCCGTTGAAGGAGCCGACGACAGCCTGGAAGACGGAGACGATAGCCTCGGAAACGGTGGAGATGATGGCCTGAATGGTGTCGATCATGATGATCTTCCCTTCGGTAGAAGTGTGGTTTCGCGTCCCAGTGTTCTGAGCCGCACGATGGACCATACCGGTGGGGGAATATGTTTCGTTACACGAGGATATTACCTACCCCCATACGGGTTAGGGTTCTTTATACCAGCTGGTCAGGGTCCTACAAACGCGAATAGGCGCACACCCTCTCCGCCGTTGCGGATCGTGGTGTGCGCCTATCCAGAAAGGCGATACATGATCGATGTGTATCAGATGCGGGGGCCATCCAGACCCCCTGCACCTAGGACGTTATCCCTCGAAAAATGATCCGCCGAATCGGCACACCCCCGGGGGTAGTGAATGCTGGTCGGCCTGCTCATCGACTCTCGGCACCTGCACACGTCGGGGAGAGAGACAGCGTCCAAGGAGCAGGCGCGGGGTGGGCGAACCTGGAAAACGTGGGAACGAGAAAAGCGGTACCCGGTCGATGTGACCGAGCACCGCTTCTTGGCTCTGTGAACTGCTACTTCAGCTGTGCGGAGGTCAGCTCCAGCTCACGGCGGGCGACAACCAGCTGCTGAATCTGCTGGGTGCCCTCGAAGATGTCGAGAATCTTGGAGTCACGGGACCACTTCTCAAGCAGCGAGCGCTCGGAGTAGCCGTAGGTGCCGGCGAGCTCGACGGCACGCAGGGTCAGGTCGGTGGCCATACGGCCTGCCTTCGCCTTGCACTCGGAAGCTTCCTTGTTGTTCGGCTGCTTGTTGTCGGCCATCCATGCGGCACGCAGCGTCATCAGGTACGCGGCCTCCCAGTCGGACTCAAGGCGGATGTACTCGGCGACGGCCGCCGGCTGGTTCCAGCTCGGGGCGTCGTAGTCGATCTCCAGTCCTGCCTTCGTGAGGATCTTGCGCAGCTTCTCCAGGGAAGCGCGGGCGACACCGACGGCCATACCTGCCACCAACGGACGGGTGTTGTCGAACGTCGCCATGACGCCGCCGAAGCCCTTCTTCGTGTCCACCTCGGGGGAACCCAGGAGGTTCTCCTTCGGGACGCGCACGTTGTCCAGGATGAAGTGGGCGGTGTCAGAGGCGCGGATGCCGAGCTTGTGCTCCAGTCGGGCAAGCTCGAAGCCCGGAGTGTCGCGCGGGACGACGAACGACTTGATGGCGGCGCGGCCGGCGGACTTGTCGACCGAGGCCCAGACGACGACGTGGGTGCAACGGTCGCCAGCGGTGACGAAGATCTTCTCGCCGTTGAGAACGTACTCGTCACCGTCCAGCTTTGCCGTGGTGGCGACCGCAGCGGAGTCGGAACCGAACTGCGGCTCGGTGATGGCCATCGATGCCCACACCTTGCCGAAACGCTCGAGTTGCTCATCAGTGGCGACAGCGGCGATAGCGGAGTTGCCGAGGCCCTGGTAGGGGATCGACAGAGTCAGACCCACGTCTCCCCAGCAGGTCTCGATAACGTTGACCAGGGAAGACATGTTTCCGCCGTTACGCACGGAACCGTCGTCCTTCTTCTTGTCACCACGACCGCCGGATGCACCGGCGAGGTTGCCGCCGCCGTCGGTCATACCTTCCACCAGGGAGGCCATGGTGTCGAGCTCGATGGGACGCTCGTGCTCGGCGAGATCGTATTTGCGTGCGATGGGGCGGAAGATCTCCGCGGCGGCCTGGTGGGCCTGGTTGATGGTCCCGCGCAGCTTCTTCGGGAGTTCCAGATTGATCATGACAGTGCTCCTTCGATGTTGTTACTGACGGGGACTTACAGGACCACGACGCCTTCGGCGACACCGATGGCACGCAGGTCGCGGTACCACCGCTCCACCGGGTGCTCCTTGGTGTAGCCGTGGCCACCGAGCAGCTGGACTCCGTCGAGGCCGATCTGCATGCCGCGGTCTGCGGCAAAGCGTCGGGCGAGGCCGGCCTCGCGGTTGTAGGACAGCCCCTGGTCGATCCGGGAGACTCCGCGGAGCAGGATCATGCGCAGGCCGTCGAGCTCGATACGGATGTTGGCGACCATGAAGGCGACAGACTGGCGGTGGGCGATGGGCTCACCGAAGGCCTGACGCTCCTTGACGTACGGCTTGACGTACTCGAGCACGGCCTCGGAGGTGCCCGCGGCGAGTGCAGCCCAGCCCAGGCGGGCACGGCGGATGATCTCGGCGTAGTTCTCGGTGCGGGTTTCGTTGTCGAGCTCTGCACCACCCAGCAGGTTGGAGGCCGGAACCTTGACGTCCTTGAGCAGGACGCGGCCCAGACCTGCGGCGCGGACACCCATGGACGGATCAGCCTCGACCACGACGCCCTCGGTGGAGGACTCGACGATGGCGAAGGTGTTGACACCGTCGAGGTCCACAGCGACGACGAACAACTCCGCCGAGCCGGCACTGGGAACCATGGTCTTCACACCGTTGATGACGATGTTGTCACCCTCGCGCTTGGCGGTGGTCTGCAGGACGAAGGGATCGAACAGAGCACGGGACTCGTTAACGATAACAGCAGCCTGGGGGACGGACTCTCCGGCGAACTCCGGCAGGTAGGTCTTCTGCTGTGCATCATCACCGTAGTTGGTGATGGTGGTGGCCACTCCTGCGGGCGCCAGGATGGCGACGGCCTGGCCCATGTCACCGAAGGCCAGCGCCTCAGCAACGAGAGCAGAGGTCGTGGAGGCGGACTCAGAGGCCAGGCCCTCGAACTCTTCCGGCAGGCTGACCAGGGAGATTCCCAGCTCAGCTGCGGTGTTCAGGATCTCCTGGGGAGTCTCGGCGGCCTCGTCGGCGTCGTGTGCACCGGGGCGGAGCTGCTCCTCGGCGAATTCACGCACGGCGGAAGTCAGCATCTCCTGGTCTTCGGAGGGGGTCAGGTCGAAGAGCACCTTCGCCGGCTTCTTCGGCTCCGTCGTGCCGTCGCCCTCACTACCCTGGTTCTCCAGGCGCACCGGCTTGCCGGAACCCTTGGACTTCTTGAACTGGCGGTTGATCGCACCGAGGGTGCGCATACCGCCCTTGGTGGACTCGTAGGCCACCCGGTCCACCTTCTCGCTGAGACCGTACTTGGTCGCCAGATCGGAGCCGGTGAAGCGGGTCAACACGCGCATCGCGGTACCGATGGCATCACGCTTGATCGTGTTGAGGCCCGGTGTGGAATCGTTCCGCTTGCTTCGGTCACTCATGGTGAGGCAGCTACCTTTCGCTGTACTCGAGTGTCGCCCCGGCGGTTTCCGGGAGGACGGACAGTCTTAGACAGTCATGGAGTTGGGTCGGATAGATAATGATTACATCATAACCACGAACCATGACCCGCGTCACAAATGTCCCGAATCGTAGAGCACCACACATAACAGGAACATCACCCGAGGTCAGCAGGGTGACGAAAGATCGATATCCCCCCGTGAACCACCCCCACGGGTGGAGTGACCGCTCCAGAGATCGGCCAGAGCGGCGCTCAGCTCTCGCGCTCCGGCTTGACCATCGGGAACAGAACGGTCTCCCGGATCCCCAGTCCCGTCAGCGCCATCAACAGGCGGTCGATCCCCATGCCGTTCCCCGACGTCGGCGGCATGCCCTGTTCCATCGCCGCGAGGAAATCCTCATCCAGCACCATGGCCTCATCATCGCCGCCCGCGGCCAGGCGCGCCTGATCCTCGAACCGCTCGCGCTGGATAACCGGATCCACCAGCTCAGAGTAGCCGGTGGCCAGTTCGAACCCCCGGACATAGAGGTCCCACTTCTCCGTCACGCCAGGCTTGCTGCGGTGCTGACGGGTCAACGGGGACGTCTCGACCGGGAAGTCACGGACGAAGACCGGGCCGAAGAGCTGGTCCTCACACAGGAGCTCCCAGATCTCCTCGACGAGCTTGCCGTGTCCCCACCCCCCCTTCGCCGGGACCGGCAGTCCGATCACCGCGGCCAACGCCTTGAGGTCCTCGACGGAGGTGTCAACGGTGACCTCGCCCACCACATCCTGATCGGGGAACTTACGGTTCAGTGCCTCGTTGAGGGACGGGTACATCTCCATGGTCGTCCACTCGCCGCCGAAGTCGTACTCGGTACCGTCCACCAGCGTCACGGTGGTGGACCCGAAGACCTCCTCGGCGATCTCCTGGATGACCTCACGGATCAATGTCGCGCCGGTGTCATAGGTCCCGTAGGCCTGGTAGGTCTCGAGCATCGCGAACTCCGGCGAGTGGGACGAGTCCACTCCCTCATTGCGGAAGTTACGGTTGACCTCGAAGACCTTGTCGATACCGCCGACCACGCAGCGCTTGAGGTAGAGCTCAGGAGCAATGCGGAGGTAAAGATCGATGTCCAGCGCGTTGGAGTGGGTCTCGAACGGTCGCGCCGCGGCTCCACCGTGGAGGGTCTGCAGCATCGGGGTCTCAACTTCGAGGAAGTCCCGACGCTCCAACGCATGGCGGAGGGCACGCATGACCTTGATACGCGTGACCGCGTTGGTGCGGGCCTGCTCCCGCATGATCAGGTCTGTGTAGCGGTGACGGATGCGGGTGTCTTCGCTGAGTTCCTTGTGCGCGACCGGCAGCGGGCGCAAGGACTTCGACGCCATTGACCAGGAATCTGCCATGACGGAAAGCTCGCCCCGCTTCGACGCAACCACGCGACCGTGAATGAAGACGATGTCTCCCAGGTCGACATCGGCTTTCCAGGACGCCAGGGCCTCCTCACCCACCTCGGCGAGCGACAGCATCGCCTGCAGCTGAGTGCCGTCCCCGTCCTGGATGCGGGCGAAGGCCAACTTGCCGGTGTTACGCACGAAGATCACCCGACCGGCGATCCCCACCTCCTCCTGTGTCTCGTCGCCGGGGGAAAGGTAGACGACGCCCTCAGCGCGGTCGACGCGGGTGGCCTCCTCGTCGTCCTTGGGCAGGACGGCGTAGGACGCGACGATGTCCTTGAGCGCATGGGTGCGGGCAACCTCCACGGGATACGGGTCGCGTCCCTCCTCGATGAGGCGGTCACGCTTGCCGCGCCGGACCTTCACCTGCTCGGGGAGATCACCACCGTCGGCCTCCGGAGAGACCTGTGATGCGTTCTGGGGGGAGTTCTTCGCGTCAGTCACGGTGCTCCAGCCTACTGCATGACTGCCGGCACTCCCCGAGTGAGGCGGACCAGCGGACAGCGGGGGCTACAGCATCACACCAATACTGACAGAAACCTGATAGATAGGGTTCTTCCTGCAGTTTCATCGGCGCCGTCCGGGCGGAGTGTCAAGCGTTGCCGACGTCATGCCGAACGGACTTGTCTTGGGCTCATGTCACTTTCTCCGCGCACAACCACGGTGCTGCTCCTCGCGTCGATTCTTCCGTTGGTCGACTCGAGCCTCGTCAATGTGCTTCTCCCCTCGATCAGCTCAGATCTGGGTGTCAGTGAAAGCTCCGTCCAGCTCGGTGTCTCCGGTTACATGCTCGCCGCCACCGCCGGCATCATCCTGTCCACGACCTGCCTGCGCAGGTTCGGACCGCGACACGTCTGGTCAACGTCGGTGATCGTGTTCGCCATCGCATCCACGTTGGTGGGACTGAGCGTGGACCTGGGCATGTTCGTCGGTGCCCGGGTTCTGCAGGGTGCAGCGTGCGGATTCATCATGCCCGCCGTCCAGCACCTCGTCGCCGAGATCGTCGGCCGCGACGGAATGCGCAACGCCCTGGCGACCATCGGCCTTCCCGCCGTCATCGCGCCAGCCGCCGGCCCGCTGCTCGGCGGCATACTGGTGGATGCCGTCGGCTGGCGAACGCTCTTCCTCGTCAACGTGCCGGTCGCCGTCATCGCCCTGATGATGGCACCCGGCGCGCTGCCCACTACCACCGGGCGCCGGACGTCACTGGGATTCGGCCAGGCACTTCCGGCGGTTCTGGGAATGGTGGCGCTGTTGTCTGTGGTCAGTGAGGTGGGCTCACTGTCGTCGGGGTGGATCGTTCTGATTCTGGGCGTCGCCGCCATTCTCGTGCTCGTATTCTGCGTCGCCGACCTGCGGTCCTCCACCCCCCTGCTCGACGTGTCCCTGTACCGGGGCACCCCCTTCGCCACGGTGATGGCTCTGTGCCTGGTTGTCGGGGCGGTGTTCTACGGCACCCTGCTCTCGACCTCGCTGCACCTCCAGGGGGAGCTGGGACAGCCTGCGTGGGTCGCCGGCGTCTTTCTCGGTGTCCAGGGACTGGGCGCATGGGCGGTTCGCAGTCTGATCAAGGGGCCGTGGAAGTCGTCGAACGCTTTCGTCATCATCGGTCTGGGGTTGGCGGTCGCAGCGACCGGCACGCTGGTGATGCAGGCGGTCGAGGTCTGGGGAGTGGTCTCCGCGGTGGTGTTGGCTCTCGGCGCGTTCATCCGCGGTCTCGGCCTGGGGGCGTGCACGTTGGTGGCCTTGTCCGCCGCCTACGAGGTCGTGACCGATGACCAGACCTCGGCGGTGGGGCCCACAGTCGACTGATGCTCCAGCTCGGCGGTGCCCTCGGCACCGCGGCCGTCGGTGTGTGGACAGGCTCCACACTGTCGCTCGGTGTCGCCGTCGCCCTGATCTGCATTGCCGGGTCCGCGGGGGCTGGCACTCTCCTTCTCCACCAGCGGCGTGCCACCGCCTGAGGACGTAGCCTCGGGGTTCATGGGAGACGATGCATCGATGTTCGGACATCGGTTACGCCACGCGCGCCTCGAGCGGGGAATGCCGCAGACAGCACTGGCGTCGGGGATCTGTTCTGCCAGTGCGGTGTCACGGTGGGAGGGCGGGCAGAGCATTCCACCTGAGGAGATCATCATGCGGTTGGCGGACCGTCTCGGGCTCAGCGCGTCACTGCTCACCGCGCAGCAGTTCGATTCGCGCCTTCTTGCCTCCTGGGACGGCTTCGGAGAGTTGGTCTCGGTCGGCTTCGGGACGGGACGAACAGCGGAGCGCGATCTGTCGCCGATGGCGTCCTGGATGTCCCGCGCCCGCTACGTCCTCACCCACTCCGACCCGTGGGCGGGTGGCGATCCGCGGCCGGTGGTGGACGATCTCGCGGTGGACCCGTTGAGCGCCTCGACTCCGGTGGCGTTGGCGACGGTCGAACTGCTGGATGCAGCGGTCGCGGTACGCGAAAACATGACGGCCGAGAAGGTCGACGCCCTGGTGGACACGCTCACCTGGGCGCTCGACGCCCCGGCATATGTCCGGCAGACGGCGCTGGAGACTGCAGTCGCCGTGCTGGTGTCCGTCGACATGCCTGCCGCCGCCCGCGGCGTCATAACCAGGGTGTCTCCGCCCGAAGTGACCTTGACCTGCCGTGCGCTCGTGACCTGGGGAGGCGGGTCCACCGCAGGACTTCCTCCGGTCCGCCCCGCATACAGTGCACGGGATGTGGCGTTCGGCCTGCTGTCCCGGCACCGGGACGCTCCGGACCTCATCCGCTCGCTCGCGGAGACCTGCCCGGAGGACGGCCTGGTTGCGATGTGGATACATCGACTGTTGACATCAAACTGATATCACTTTAACGTTAAGTGATATCAGTTTCCGGAGACACCGGAACCGGAGAGGACACCATGGCACCTGAGTCCCATACACCCGCCCCCGACGCCGTAGCGGGAACCCCTGTCGGACACGACGGCACCAATGTCAGCATCAGTGAACACCGCGCGTGGTCCGGCTCCACCGGATTGGCCGTCTTCGCCCTCCTCGGCGGTATCGTCCTCTTCCTCGCCCCCATCGCCCTGATCGTCTGGGCCGGGGTCGGCATGGGCTCCGGCAGCGTCAGCGAGGCACTCGGGGGCACGCTCATCGGGGTCGGCGTCGTCCTCATTCTCCTGTCGGTGGTCATCCTGACCATGCTGCGTGTCATCAACCCGGGCCACACCCAGGTCGTCCAGTTCTTCGGCCGTTACCTCGGCACCAACCGAACCACCGGCCTCACCCTGGTGCCGCCGCTGGCGACGTCGAAGAAGGTCAGTGTCCGGGTCCGGAACTTCGAGACCAATGAGATCAAGGTCAACGACCTCAACGGCAATCCGGTGAAGATCGGCGCGATCGTCGTCTGGCAGGTCTCCGACACCGCCAAGGCCACGTTCTCGGTCGAGGACGTCGAGGAATTCATCCACTCCCAGTCCGAGTCGGCCCTGCGCCACGTCGCAACCACACACCCCTACGACTCCGTGCCGGGGCGTATCAACGCCGACGGCACGTCGGGCGACGCCGCCACCAGTCTCGCCGGGTCCACCGATGTGGTGTCGCAGGAACTCGCCGACGAAGTCGCCGCCCGCGTCGCCGTCGCCGGTCTCGAGATTGTCGAGGCCCGCATCTCGGCGTTGTCCTACGCCCCGGAGATCGCCGGTGCGATGCTGCAGCGCCAACAGGCACAAGCCGTCGTCGACGCCCGCGAACAGATCGTCGACGGTGCGGTGTCAATGGTCCAGACCGCTCTCGACCAACTCGAGGAGCGCGACATCGTCGACCTTGACCCGGAACGTCGCGCCTCCATGGTCTCCAACCTGCTCGTGGTCCTGTGCTCCGACTCCTCGACCCAACCGGTGATCAACACCGGTGGTCTCCATGGCGCGTAAGAACGTCCCACTACGCATCGACCCGGCGGTCTACGACGCGATCGCCCGCTGGGCGCACGACGATCTGCGCAGCGTCAACGCCCAGATCGAAGTGATGTTGCGCGACCAGCTGCGCAAAGCCGGCAGGTTGCCGAAGTCCACCGGTGCACTGCCGAAACGCGGACGGCCTCCACGGCGCCCCGATACCGACTCAGGCAGCACTTTCAGCGACGACTAGAGATCTTCCGAGGAGAGATACCGCAGCTTCGCCGACAGCACCTGAATCTCGGGATGTGACGCGACAAGACGCTCCGCAGCTTCCAGGAGTTCCACGACATGCTCCCTGTCCGCGCTGACCGCCGATGCGCCGATGCCGGTACGACGGTGGAGATCACGGTGGTCGACTTCCGCCACCGAAATCCCGAACTTCCGGTGCACTTCCGCAATCACCGGCCGAACCACGGAGCGCTTCTGCTTGAGGGAGTGTACATCGCCGAGGAGAACGTCGAGTTCAAGAGTTCCGATCCACATATGGGCTGCAACAGTAGCGTATGCAGGACAGAAGCGACAGGTATCGGGCCTCACCGTCCGGCAACGCAGATGACTTTGCGGTACAGTCCAGCAGTCTGGCGGCAGATGACGACAAGAAGATAACTTCAGGAGAAAGCGTACCGGTGAAAGAACAACTCAAGATATCGATGGCTTTCCTCGGCTTGCTGGTCGGTGCCGGTTTTGCGACCGGACTGGAGGTCATCCAGTACTTCGCGTCCTTCGGCATCAACGGACTGTGGGGCGCGGCACTGGCCGGTGTGGTGATGGCGGTGGCCGGTGCGGTCATCCTGCAACTCGGCAGCTACTTCCTCGCCGACGAGCACAAAGCGGTCTTTCGCAGGATCACGCACCCTGTCATCTCCTGGGCACTCGACATCGTGGTCACCCTGACACTGTTCTGCATCGGGTTCGTGATGCTCGCCGGTGCGGGGTCGAACCTGGAGCAGCAGTTCGGCCTGCCGACATGGATCGGAGCGCTCATCATGACCGTCCTGGTCATGGTCACCGGCCTGCTCAACGTCGACAAGGTCAGCGACATCATCGGCGGCCTGACGCCGCTGCTGATCATCGCCGTCCTCATCGGTTTCGTCTACACACTGTTCAACCTTCCCGACGATTTCAGCGCCGTCAACGACCTCGCCACACAGGAAGAATCCCCGGTCAGCCCCTGGTGGCTGTCGGCGGTGAACTACAACGGACTGGCACTCCTCCTCGGCGTGTCGATGTCGCTGGTCATCGGCGGCAACCACGCCAACATGCGCGCGGCGGGCCGGGGCGGCCTGCTCGGCGGCATCATCTACACCATCTTGCTGGCCCTCGCGGTGTTCACACTGTTGGCGAACATCGAGACGGTCGCCGGCGACGACGTCCCGATGCTGACCTTGTTCGACTCCATGCACCCGGCGATGGCCTACGTGATGGTCTTCATCATCTTCGCGATGATCTACAACACCGCCATCGGCATGTTCTATGCGTTGGGCAAGCGGGTGACGTCTTCCCGTCCTTCCTGGTACACACCGGTGTTCCTGGCGTTGTGCGCGGCCGGATACGCCGTGAGCTTCATCGGCTTCGACACCTTGATGACCTACGTCTACCCGGTTCTCGGCTACCTCGGCATGGCGATGGTGGTTCTGCTGGTCGGCTGGTGGGTCTACGCCCGCACACGCCTCACCGAGGAGAGCGGGCACCGCGACACCGTCCGTGACCTCACCGAACGGCGTGAGAACGACAACGCGGACTTCAGTAGCGACGACGAGTCCGACCTGTCGGATGAGCTTGACCAGTCGGACGCCGACTCCGACGCCCTGGCCAAGCAGGTCACCAGTGAGGTGACCGGCGAGGACCGTGACGAGGACGGTGACTCAGACGATCGTCGAGACGACGCCTGACTCAACTGCAGGAGCGCTGTGGTCAGATCACGGCGTTCACCGGGACGCAGTCCTGTCTCCTCCCCCAGGCCGGGTACAACAGCCGTCGCCGCGAAGCGACGGGGTCGAACTGCCCACGCACGCACACCAGAGCGGAGTACTCGGGGATGAAGAGCACCTCTCCCAGGATGGAGTCGCGGGAGAATGCGGCCACCTCGTCCAGGCTGTGGTTCCAGCCGAGTCGGGTCTCCCCGTCGATATCGGCTTCGAACCATCCTCCACCGAGATCGGTGAGTTCCACCGGAGTGAAGCGTTCGAGGTTTCCTGACGCCGGGTGAAGAACCTCGGCGACTTTCCGTGCCTGGATGTGGTGGACCTGGTGTCCCGGGTGAAACAGTCGGCATTGTGGATGGCGCATGATGCTCCTGGGTATTCGCGTTTCCCCGTCGCGTCATCGGTGCGTGACGGGGCCGATCGTCCTCCGGGGGCACCGGTGTCCGCGACACGGTTGCCAGTCATCCACTCCGGCCGGGGTCCGGGTGGCCACTGCCTCCGAGAAGGAGCGCTGCAACCACGTGATGAACTTCTTGATCGTGGTCCTGAGCCTAACACACCCACAGACCGATCTGTCTACTTATTTTCATGCTTGACCTTCACATGGTGTCAGGGTGTCGACTGAGGTCATGAATCTCAACAGCACAGACTCCTCTTCCCGCCTCCGCGCCGCACTGGACGCAGGCACCACCCCGGATTCTGCGGACACCGCCACCGTCCACGAACTCATCGCCCGGTGCGCAGTCGAGCCGGACTTCTTCGTCCGCGACATGCTGACCTGGGCACTCACCAGGCACCCTGCGTCGCTCACCGTGCCACCGTTGCTCACCGAGCTGCGCTCACCCACTCCGCAGGCACGGTCGCAGGCCCTGCATACACTCTCCAAGCTCGGAGAGCGCTCCGCGTACCCGCACATCACCGATGAGCTGCTCAGCGACGCCGACGACGAGGTCGCCCGCACGGCCTGGCGCACCGCCGTCAGCATCGTGCCCCGTCAGGACGAACAGCACCTCGCAACCCGTCTCAGTCGCCAGCTGGGCCGAGGTCCCCGGGAACTGCGGCGCAGCCTCTCCCGGGCGTACCTCCAGCTCGGGGAGGCCGGCAGACCAGCACTCGACGCCACAGACCGCACCGGCAACACCAACTCCGCCTCCCGGGCTCACGCGGCGGCCACGCTGATCCTCCTCGAGGACCCCGACTACGGCTTCGACGCCGCGGAGTACGCAGTCACGCACCCGGAGTAGCGACACAGATTAGGATCAGAACATGCTCATCGGAGAGGTGTCGCGCAGATCCGGGGTCAGTGTGCGGATGCTACGCCACTACGACTCCCGCGGTCTGGTCTCACCGTCGCACCGCACCAGCGGCGGCTACCGGGACTACTCCCGGGAGGATCTCGAGCGCCTGATGAAGGTGGAGTCGCTGCGGTCCCTGGGCATGGGCATCGACGAGGTCCGCACCACCCTCGACGACCCTGCCCTGGACGTCGCATCAGTCCTCGACCGGTTACGCGAGGAGACCCGGGAACGGATCCGCGACGAGCAGGCACTTCTTCACCAGCTGGAATCCTTCCGGGGCCCCGATGGCGATCCGCCGGACAGCTGGGACGACGTCCTGGCCGTCACAGCACTGCTCAGCGCGCTCCGCTCCCAGCACTCCGCGGACCGGCAGTCCGCCGTCCTGCGCACTGCCCCAGGTCGGGCGACCGCGGCCCTCGTCGCGTCCTACCTGGACGAGACAGATCCGAACGTCGCGGGGACACTGCGCTGGTCACTGGCGCACACCGGGGAGGACACCGTCCCCGCGCTCACTGCCCGGTTGGCGTCGGCGGATTCGGCGGCACGCCTGCGCATCGTCGAAGCCCTCAGCGACATCGCCGGGGAAACCTCGACGGCAGCGCTGACGGTCCTGTCCGATGACACGGAGCGGGCCGTCCGCTCCCGCGCCGTCCTGTCTCTCGCCCACCGGGAGGCCGACAACGATCTCACCGGGCGTCTGGTGACCATGGTCATTGACGGTGACCACGACGTCGACGCCGCTGAGGCTCTGGCCTCCCTGTGCCGCCGACACCCGCACATGGCGGAAGAGGTCGTCTCACAACTCGCTTCGGCCGGCGCCACCGCGCCGCAGGACACCCGCCTGCGCACGGTCCAGGCCCTCGCGGAACTCGCCGACACGGTCGGAAGCCCCGCCACGGCGGCCCTGTCGTCCTTCACCACCGACCCCGACCGCACCGTCGCTCTGACGGCACAGGCACTCACTCGTCGGTAGAGAGTCGGGCGAAGGTGTCCAGGTCATTGAACCGACCACGGAGCATCTCAGCATCCCGCGCCGTGCCTTCGTGAGCGAAACCAGCGTTGACCGCCACCGCGCAGGACGCCGCGTTCTCCGGGTTCGCCTTGATCTGCACCCGGTGTACCCGGTAGTCGAAAAGGAACTCGGTGACCATGCGGGCAACCGCCGTCATCAGACCACGACCACGCAGATGTGGCGCAGTCGTGTACCCCAGCTCCACACACCGGGCCTCCCGGCTGACGAGACGCACCTCGAGTGTGCCGCCGAACTGCCCGGGCGAATCCGGATCATCGACGATCCACAACATTGCCACCGGTGAGCGTGCCATCGTTCGCAGGAATGCTTCGGCATCGCCACGGGAGTAACTCTTCTCCAGGTGCGTGAACCGTTGCGAATCAGCGTGCCGACTGGACGTCACCAAACCCGGCAGATCACTGTTGACGGGCGCACGCAGTCGCAGCGTCCCGTCACCGAACTCCCCCACGATGTCGGCGGACGGCAGGGGCCAGCTCAACGGCGCAGCAGGATCGACCATACCGACAGAGACTACTCCCCCAACAGCCAGTCGTTCGGGCTGAAGAGCTCGACATTCACCGCAGCAGGGCGGAGAACCGCAGCCTCCGTCTCCAGTTGTGCCCGGATACTCTGCAGGAACCCGTTGCCCCCGCACAGATACCAGGCAGCTCCCACCGGGACCACGGATTCTGCGGCGAGCGCGGTGAGGTCGACCGTCTCCCCCTCCTCACGGTAGGACGTCACAGCATGCACCGTCGCGCCTGCGTCGCGAAGTGCCGCGAGATACCCCTCTGTCACATCGCGCTGAGCGTACGACGCCGCAGTCTCGTCGGCATGGATGACAGTCACGGTCGGAGACGTACCCGCGGCAACCAGCGACGACAGCATTCCTGTCATCGGTGTCGACCCGATACCCGAACTGACCAGCACCACTGGAGTCTCGCCGGCGACGACCCCCTCGTCAAGCACCAGGTCACCGGCGGGCAGGGTGGCGTCCACCCGGTCACCGACGTTCAGAGCATCCAACAATGCCGCAGACACCTCCCCGTCGCGCTGGACCGCGATGCTGAACCCCTCAGAGCTCCAGTCAACCAGCGAATACTGACGTAACTGGCGCGCGCCGTCGGCCAACACCACCCCGATCGACACGTACTGGCCTGCACGGGCCAGCGCGAACTCCTCAGGGGCGCTGAACGTGAACTCGGTGACCATGTCGGACAAGTCACGTCGGTCCGTCAGGACAGCGTCGCGAAAGACATCACCCGGTTCCACCCCTGCCGCACGGTACATCTCAGACTCCGCAGCAATGAGCGTCTCCGCCATCAGCCAGTAGACCTCGTCCCACGCTTCGGCGACCTCCGGGGTAACTGCCTCACCGAGAACCTCGACAATTGCGGCGAACAGATGATCATGCACAATCTGGTACTGGTCAGCGGTGATCCCGAGAGAGACGTGCTTGTGTGCGATCCGTGACAACATTGCCACCGGGTCCGGCGCCGACGGATCAACAAGCATCGAAGCGAAGGTGGCCACCGAAGCAGCCAACGCCTTCTGTTGGCCTCCTGATCGTTGGTTCCCACGGTTGAACGTGTCCCGGATCAGCTCAGGATGCTCTGCGAACATACGGTTGTAGAAGATCGGGGTGATCTCGTTGATGTGTGCCCCGATGACCGGCAGCGTCGCTCTCACTGTCGCCTCGTGCTCGGAGGTGAGGTGGCTGGACCGGACGGAATCGGACAGTACTGGGGTGG
The DNA here is from genome assembly GCF_000626675.1 of Corynebacterium glyciniphilum AJ 3170. Classification (NCBI taxonomy): domain Bacteria; kingdom Bacillati; phylum Actinomycetota; class Actinomycetes; order Mycobacteriales; family Corynebacteriaceae; genus Corynebacterium; species Corynebacterium glyciniphilum. The sequence continues at coordinate 2,940,878 of NZ_CP006842.1, forward strand.
CGATGGTGGACATCAGGCGGATTTCCTTACTCGTCAGTGTTGTGGTTGTTGTGTGAGCGGCGTGGGCAGTGTCGGCATTCCGACGCTCACCGGCCCTGCCGCCTGCGCGGCGGCGTTACGGTCGATGAGGTCGCCCAATGTGGTGCCGTCGAAGGTCGAGAAGAAGTTCTCCTGCGCCTCGGCGAGCAGGTGGCGGAGTGAGCAGTCGCGACGAGCCAGAGGACAGGGGGTGTCGCCCTCACAGTCCACTACTTCGTGGCGCCCCTCCAGATCACGCAGGAGGGTGCCTACGTCCACGACCCGGGCACCGTCTGCCAGGTACACCCCACCACTGCGTCCCCGGACCGACCCGAGGATCCCCGCGCCGGTCAGTCGGGCGATGACCTTCTTCACGTGTGACGCCGGTGCCGCGGTCTGAACGGCGAGCTCACCGATAGTGCGCCGCTGCGCCGGGTCCGTCGCGCCGGCAGCCCCGGTGTCGCCGAGGATCATCAGCGACCGGAGCCCCAGGTCAGTGAACTTCGTGAGGTGCATATGCCCCACGGTAGGCCTCCCGGGGTGCAAAGGTACATCCGAAATACCCCATAAAAGAACAGGCCGAGACCAGGTCAGGGTATGTTTACCACCTTCGGACCGGCGTATTCGCTTCGCGGGGTCGCAAGGGATTGATCTCCGTCACATTTTCTGTCCGCGGCGGCGTTCAAGGAGTTTTCTCCCGGACTGGTGGCGAGCTGATGCCCGTACAGCAATCCCAGGGTGGTGTCGACGGCGAAAAACACCCCCACGTGTCTGTCCCAGCTGAGCACACCGTCCACGCAAGATACTTCGACTTGCCGTAACCCTCCAGAGAGTTCCGGACTCTCCTCAGAAAAACACCGTGGCGAGATGAACGAGTGAATAGTTCCCCGCGAGAGTCCGGCCCGTCTCGCTGTGACCATTACGTTCACACAAGCGAAGGTCTGCCGCTGAATGCTCCCCTATGAAGAAGTGCGTCTCGCCAACTCCGAGGCATGCTCCTCCCACCTGATGAAGCAGCGCGGTTCCAATCCCGTGCCCGTGACGATCAGGGGGCTCCGGTGAGCCGCCCCAGCTCGACAACGTGCCCCGGTCGACGCAAACGCGCTGCACCGACGATTCGATCTGACTCTCGGAAACGTAGGCGGCCCGTCGGGGCGTCGAAACTTCGCCAGCATCCGCAGCACTCAACGCAGCGCCTGCATGAACTTTCCCATCGGCCCCACTGGGCCCGCACGCTGGACCCGCATCGAGTTCAAACAGCCCACTCCTAATCGCGTCGCAGCTCCTGCAGTCCCCCCGAGAGTGCTTCATCAATCTGTCGCAACAGTCCCACATCGGACCGATCGCCGACGTTGGCGCCAAGCAACTGACCGTGCACCTCAAGTTCCCGGAGAAACGCTTCGTCCACGGCAGCGGCCCCTTCGTCCGTCAGGTTAATGATCGAAGTACGGCTATCTTCCTGGGAAGCCACACGCACGAGCAAACCCCGGCTCTCCAGCCTCGAAAGGTGTTTGGAGACGCCAGCGCGACTCATACCCAACCTCTCAGCCAGACGCGCCGCCGTCAGGCGGGCCGTGGCATGCCGAAGCGGAACCAGCACTTCAAGTTCAGCTGCGCTGATGACCGAGTCTCGACATGCCCACTCGGACGCCCGATCGATGGATTCCGAGATCGACTTAATGAGTGCGACAACCGTCATCGTCCGTTCATCGAGGTCAGGAACTGCACGCTTCCACAATTCCACCGTCTCGGACCGAAGATCCTTCGCGACACTCATTGCCCCACTCCGTTAACTAGTTTACAGTATTGCCTCAGACTCACTCACCACACCAGGAAGGAACACATGACCACAACCGATGTAGATGTCGTGATTGTCGGTGGAGGCGCGGCAGGATTGAGTGCTGCCCTGATGCTCTCACGCGCTCGAAGGAGAGTCACGGTCCTCGACGCCGGAAAGCCGAGGAACCTCCCCTCCGAACACCTCCACGGCTATCTGGGGCATGACGGAACATCCCCGGAAAGCCTGTTGAACACCGGCAGGAAAGAGGCAGCATCCTACGGAGCGTCCATCCGCACCGGAACGGTTCGAGATATTCGCGCCTCACCAGATCTTTTCGGTCAGATCGTCTCCTGGGACGGAGGAACGGTCAGATGCAGAGCTGTTGTAGTTGCGACTGGGCTGAACGATCAGCTTCCCGACGTCCCCGGATTGGCGGAAGGATGGGGCCGTTGGGCTTTCCACTGCCCTTACTGCCACGGATACGAAATCCAGCAGGCGCCTGTGGCGGTGATAGGTGGCGACAACCACGCGTTCTCCCTAAAACAAGCCGGTTTGCTTGCACAGTTGTCTGATGAAGTGGTCTTCTATCTCAACGGTATGCAGCTTACAACGCATGAGGAACAACACCTGGTCGAGCTCGGCGTAGAAATCATCGACGCACGAGTACATCAGGTGTCCAGAGATGCAGAGGGGTGTGTCACGCTGTGTTTGGACGGTTCACGGGAAGCATGCTTCGACACAGTCTTCGTCGGGCCGCGGTTCAGCCCCAATAACCATCTCCTGAGAGCCGCTGGTTGCGACCTGAATGGTGACGGGCGAATCGACGTCGATGACTCGGGTCGCACGAGCAAACCAGGCTTGTGGGCAGCCGGCAACGTTGTTAGCTCTCCGGCCCAGCTCATCAACTCAGCGGCCGCCGGTGCAGCTGCCGCGATCAGCGTCAACGATGCTCTTGTCTTCGAGTCACCCCGCCAGAATTAGCACACTATAAGAGCGAGCCCCCCGGCGCCGCACTACGCGGGGTACCGCGGATTCAGCAGCCCGGACCCCACAGGGACGTCGGCGGGATCGGCACCCAAGGTGACCTGTTCATTGGCGTCGTCGACGAAAACGACCCGTGGGTTGTAGTCCTTGAGTTCCTCGGAGGTGTACTGCCCGTAGGCGATGATGATCACCAGGTCACCGGGGTGGACGAGGTGGGCTGCGGCGCCGTTGATCGAGATCATGCCGGACCCACGCTCACCGGTGATGGCATAGGTGGTCAGGCGGGCGCCGTTGTCGATGTCGACGATATCGATCTGCTCGCCCTCGAGCAGGTCAGCAGACTCCATCAGGTCGGCGTCGATAGTGCAGGAGCCGACGTAGTGCAGGTCGGCCTGGGTGACAGTCGCCCGATGGATCTTGGACTTCATCATGGTGCGGATCACGTAGAAAACCCTACTCTCTGCCTGGCGTCGACGTCAGGCCTTCTGCCGCTTCAGTGCCCTCGGTGTCACCGATGTCCTCACCGATGTTGCGGAACCCGATCCCCAACGGCACACCCACGTTGTCGATGAGCCGTGTAGAACCGACCCTCGCCGCGATGAGCAGGCGAGCATCACCCTTCTCCGGCGCCTCGCCCAGATCGAGCCCCCGCAGTTCAAGATAATCGACCTCCACATCCGTGGACGTGGCCAGAACCTGGCGGGCGGTCGACAGCACAGCCTCGGCGCCATCCTCAGCGACATGGGCACCGGCGAGCAGGGCCGCGGACAACGACAGAGCCGCCCCACGCTCGGCATCAGACAGGTAGATGTTGCGGGACGACTTGGCCAACCCGTCCGACTCACGCACCACAGGTACGCCGTGGACCTGTACCCCGAGGTTGAGATCCGTGACCATCTGCTGGATCAGGACGAGCTGCTGGTAGTCCTTCTCGCCGAAGAAAGCGTGGCTGCAGTTGGTGATCTGGAACAGCTTCGAGACCACGGTCAGCACGCCGGCGAAGTGGGTGGGACGCTGTTCTCCCTCCAGCACGGCCCCCGCCGGCCCGGGCAGGACGGTACTGCGTGGGCCGTTGGGGTACATCTCACGGGGGCTCGGCGCGAACACGGCGTCGACCCCGGCGGCAGCCAGCTTCTCGACATCGGAGTCCAGCGTGCGCGGGTAGGCGTCGAGGTCCTCTCCCTCGGCGAACTGAAGGGGATTGACGAAGATCGACACCACGACCAGGGCTCGCGGCAAATGCTGGGCGGCGCGGACCAGCGCCAGATGCCCTTCGTGCAGTGCGCCCATGGTGGGGACGAGGACGACCGGTCGCCCGGCTTTACGCATGGCACGGGTGAGTTCACCGATGCTGTCGATCTCGGTGTAGACGGTGGCCTGACCCGGGGTGAAACTCACCGGTAATTCTCCTGACAGGTGTGACGACATAAGAACCTGGAACGTTAAGCCACGATAGTCGCCCGCCCCCGCCGAACCCCATTCAGGTCTGGTCAGGCTTCGTCGAGCGCCCGCTCCACGTTGAGCGCCCCCACCGCGCGGGCTGTTCGTTCGGCGGACTGGCGGTAGGCCGCCGCAAGGTCGGTTCCCCCCGCCGGCGTGCTGAGTTCGCGCAGGGCAGCCAGGTGGCGCATCACCGTGGTGGCGTCGTCCCGGGACGTCGGCCCGGTCAACGCACCCATCCTGCCGTTCAACACCCCGTCGACCGCAGCGGGCAGAATCCTGCGCAGCAGCAGGGCCGACCGGGAGTCCTCGCCGGCGAAACTGTCTGCACCGAGCGCGTGGTCAAGCATCCGCAGCGACTCGACCACCTGGGTGACCAGGTGGTTCGCCCCGTGCGCCAGGGCGGCGTGGTAGACGGTGCGCTGGTCTTCGGCGACCGGGACCGCCACCCCGCCCATCGAGGTGACAAGGAGGTCGGCGACGGCCGCACCGGTCTCAGAGTCGCTGGTCACACCCCAGGCGCAGCCGCCCAGGTTGACGGAGTCCTCACGCCGGTCCAGGAACGTCATCGCCGGATGCAGTGCCAAGGGCAACGCCCCGGTGTCTGTGACCGGCTGCAGGACCGCACATCCCAGTGCACCGGCGGTATGCGCGACAATCTGTCCGGACCGCACCACCTGTGCCACGCGGGCGACGACCTCCGGGAGTTCCGGATCAGGGACGGCGAGTACCACCAAGGCCGCCTGGGCCACAGTGGAGATACCCGACCTGTCGTGGACGGGTACGCCGGGCAGACGCATCCGGGCCCTCTCGCGGGACCGCTCTGACCGGGCCACGACCCCGTGCACGTGATGACCCGCCTGCAGCAGGCATTCGGCGACGGCGGTGCCGACGGCACCAGCGGAAATGACACCGACCGACAGGCGGGGTTCCTGTCGGTCGGTGGGGCTCGTGGCATTCACGGCGATGAGTCTACCTGTGTTCTACCGGGCGTTCTTCTTCATCTGTGCCATCAGTTCGGCGACGGTCACACCCTGGTCGCTCTCGTCGGCCCGGCGACGACCGTGCGGCTCAGCCTCTTCGGCCCGCCGACGACGACCAGGGGCTGGCTCGGACGCCGGCTCCGGGCTCTGTTCCGGAGTGCCTTCCTGGGCCTTTTCCTGGGCCGGAGCAGTCGACTTCTGCTGCTCGGACCAACGCGGACGAGCGTCGGGCGTCTGCGTCGTCTCCCGGGGCGCCGGGTCCGTCGATTCTGCACCACCGGCGTTGTCAGCGGTGGACGCCGCCTCCGTCGGCTCAGCAGCATCCATCGAGCGAGTGTCGACGACCATGGGGATCTGTGTGGTGTCCTCACTGTCCGCACCTGACCACCGCACGGCAGCAAAAGTACCCGTGGAGAAGCCGCCACGCCGTCCACCGGAGCGATTCTCGCCGGGCTTCCCGGCCGTACTCGCCGCACCCTCCACGCCCGTAGTCGGCGTTTGCCCGCGTGCGTCAGGCTTATCGGTGGGACGTGACTGCTCGCCGGCACGGGAGACGTTCCGCTCCAACTCGATGATGCGCTCCGCACGCGCCTTCAACGACACCTGTTCACTGTTCCAGTCACTACCGGACAGGTCGGAGAGCTGTTCGCGCATCACCTCCAGTTCCTTACGGATCGCGTCGAGCGTCTTGTCGTGCTCGTTACCGAGGCGGCTGCGGTAGTCGTTCTCCAGCTGGACCTCGCGACGCTGGGACTCCGAGCGTTCCCGTTCCATTTCGGCACGGTGGCGGCGCTCCTGCTCCTGACGGCGGCTACGCTCCTCTCCGATCACCCCGGAATAGCGAGAGACCAGGATCGCTCCGAAGAACGCCGCCCACAACGAGGTGATGACCGCGACGTTCAGCCACACCTCCGAGTCGACGAAGAACATGATGATCGTCGCCGCAAGGGCGAGAACGAACACCAGGTACATCAGCAGCTTCAGGCCGTTTCCGGGCGTGGAGGAACCGCTCCGGCTCGACGGATCAGGAAGCCGGTGCGAATCGTCGGGCGAATACGCGGAACTCATGGCGTCAAGAATACATCTCCGCGTCCCTCCTCACCGTCGGCATCGCCGGGAGGAACGAGACAACTTCGTTCCAGCAGGACACCGGCCACCGCCATAGCCACCGCAGCCAGCAGAGACGTCACCGCTCCCGGGGTGTCCTGCTGGGCAGCGAGTAGCTCTCCGTGTCGCAGCAGGACGTACACCGTCACTCCGCCGTAGAAACCGCCCACCAGGGAGCCTATCCACCCTGCGGCCTTGCCGAACACGGCGCACCGGGAGATGAACACCGGCGACATCTGCGAACGGTCCTGTCCCACCTCCCCCGCGGCGATCCGACGCCGCACCGTCACCGCCAGCGCCCCCGCCACCACGGCGAAAACCCACAATGCGGTGGAACCGCTGACACTCATCGAGGGAAAACTGCCGTAAAAGACCCACACTGCGGCGAAGGACACGACACCCGCGGCCACCGCCGAGGTGACGAGCAGCCCGACACTGGTCTGGTTCATGGGGCCCATCGTACGTCGGGAAGCACACGGATTCCCTCTGCCGTTCCGGCCGCCCCGGCCTCCTGCCCCTCGCAGACGGTCAGCCATTCCCGGACAGGTCGACCGTCCAACACGGCGTGGGGATCAGCATCCAACCAGGGCACCAGGACGAACGGGCGCTGGTGAGCCCACGGGTGCGGCAGAATGAGTTCCTCACCCCACCGACCGTCACTGCGGATACCGGCATAGTCGATGATGTCGATGTCGAGGGTGCGTGGACCCCAGTGCCGCGCCCGCACCCGTCGTGCCGCCTGTTCCAGGTCCTGGCAGTGGTGCAGCAGGGTCAGCGGGTCAAGTGTCGTACGTATGGTGAGGACACAGTTGCGGAACTCGTCCTGGTCGGTCACCCCCCACGGCGGGGTGGCGAACATTGCGCTGGCGCTGACGGGGACGACTCCGTCTACGGCGGCAAGTGCTTCAGCGGCACGACGGATCTGTTCCTCGGGGCCGGACAGTGCCCCCGGCAGGTTCGACCCGAACGCCAGGACGGCAGGGACAGCCGAGACGGCCGAGTCAGCAGTGCCGGCAGGGTTTTCAGGAGCGCGGTCCGTCATGTCCTCGTCCCGGGTGTCTTACGGGAACGGCGGGCGACCACGCGGACATCAGAGAACGGGTGGTGGATCGGCGCATCGGGTTTGTGCACGGTGACCTCGACGGCGAGAACACCGTCGACATCGTTGATGTGGTCGGCGATCGACGCGGAGACGGTCTCGATCAGGTCCATGCTCGGACCGGAGATGATCCCCACCGCGATGTCGGCGAGGTCGACGTAGGAGATCGTCTTGGTGATGTCATCATCCGCGACGGCGGCGGTGAAATCCGTCCAGACCACCAGATCGACGATGAACTTCTGCCCCTGCTCCTTCTCGAAGTCGTAGACCCCGTGGTAGCCGTAGACCTCCAGGCCGGTCAGTTCGATACGGTCAGCCACGGCGGGCCCTCCATCCTTCCGGTAGTGCCGGGCCACGGCCGGTGGCCACGGAATGCGCGACGTCGACGGCGGCACGGTTCGCGGCAACGCTGTGGACGCGGACCGCCCATGCACCGGCTGCTGCAGCGAGGGCACTCACCGCCGCTGTCGCGTCGTCAGCCGACTCAGGCGTGCCCGGTGCACCGTCCGGCCCCGGACGTAGGGCGGTGAGGAATCTCTTTCGGCTCGCACCAATGAGCACACGGTATCCCAGGGTCATATAGGAGCGCATGCCCCCCAGCAACGCCCAGTTGTCGTCGGCGTTCTTAGCGAAACCGAGACCAGGGTCCAGGATGATGCGGTCGGCGTCAACACCCGCCTGCTCGGCCCGGGACGCCAGAGACGGCAACAGATCACAGACGTCGGCGACGATGTCCTGACCGTGGTCGGCGCGTCCGGACGCAGACTCGAAACGCTGTGCCCTCCAGTGCATCAGACAGTAGTCGACCCCGGAGTCCGCGACAGTCCGGTACATCATGTCGTCGGCCAGCCCACCGGACACGTCATTGACGATGTCGACCCCGGCCTCGATCGCGGCGGCCGCTGTCGATGCCCGCATCGTGTCGACGCTCGTGGCGATGCCCTCGGCGTGGAGAGCCCGGACAACGGGGACAACCCGCTGCACCTCGAGCTCCGCCGGAACACGCGTGGCACCGGGCCGGGTCGATTCCCCACCGACGTCGATGATGTCCGCACCATCGGCGACCATGGCCCGAGCGTGAGCGAGAGCCCGGTCGGTGGTCGTCCACTCCCCTCCGTCGGAGAAGGAATCCTCGGTGACGTTGAGGATCCCCATCACTGCCGTCGTGGCTGTCGTATCTGTCATTGCTGCCATCGCGGGAATGCCGTCCTGCCTACCGCTCAGTGACCGCGGATGAGGCTGAGCGCCTCGGCGCGGGAGCGGGCATCCTCACGGAAACCACCGCGGACCGCCGACGTCACGGTGGAGGCACCCGGCTTGCGGATGCCGCGCATCGCCATGCACAGGTGCTCGGCCTCAATGACGACGATGACGGCGTGCGCCTGGAGTCGCTCCGAGACCGCGTCGGCGATCTGGCTGGTCAGACGCTCCTGGACCTGGGGGCGTTTAGCGTAGCCGTCGGCCAGCCGCGCCAGCTTCGACAGGCCGGTGACCGTCCCCGACTCCCCGGGGATGTAGCCGATATGGGCGTGCCCGTAGAACGGCACCAGATGGTGCTCGCAGGTCGAGTAGATCGGGATGTCCTTGACCAGGACGAGTTCGCGGTGGTCCTCGTTGAAGGTCTTGGCGAGTACCTCCGCCGGATCCTCGTAGAGCCCGCCGAAGGACTCGCGGTATGCACGGGCGACGCGGGCCGGGGTCTCCTGCAGTCCTTCCCGGTCCGGGTCCTCCCCCACGGCGAGCAGGAGTTCACGCACCGCAGCCTCGGCGCGCGCCTGGTCGAAGACCCGGCCGCCGTCGCGGCTGTTGTCACTGTCGGTCACAGAGTCGGTCACGGTGTCAGATCAGTCTTTCTCATCGGAGTCGTCGGGGCGGTGGTGGCGTCCACCGTCATTGTGGCCACTGTCCTGGGCCCTCAGATTACGCGTCGGCGCATCGTCACTTGTCCACGGGTTGTCCGGTTGTTCACCGTCCGGAAGTCGGAAACCACGCAACGGCTGCTCCCCGCCGTCTCCGGCGCTCCCAGCATCCCCGGACGTACCGTAGCTGCTTTCACCAGGATGTCGGCCCGGCTCGTCCGGATTCACCCGGTCCTGACCACCCCACAGGTGGTCGGGGTGCGACTGCCCGCTCCAGCGCCCGGGGGTCCGCGGTGCCGACGGGTGGTCCTGCTTCTGCTCCAGCTCATCCGCCTGCTGGCGTCGGCGCCGCTCGATACGGGCCTTGCGCGCCTCAGAGAAGAAGTCGTTACGGGCGGGGAGTTCCTCGCCCCGCTCCCGGGCCAGTTCGGTGGGCGTCTTCACCGGCTCGCGGAAATCCTTCGGGTGGTCGATGTCCTGGTTCGGGAAGATGTCGTTGACCTCGACCGGTTCCATGTCCTCGAAGATCGCCTCGAGGTCCGGGCGACGCAGCGTCTCCTTCTCCAGCAGCTTCTCGGCGAGACGGTCAAGGTAGTCGCGGTTGTCGCGCAGAATCCGGTAGGCCACCCCGTGTGCTTTCTCGATGAGCATGCGGACCTGGTCGTCAATAGTCGCAGCCACGGCAGGCGAGTACTCCAGGGAACCCTGGCCTCCCCGCCCGACGAAGGGGTCCCCCTGCTCCTCGCCGTACTTCACCGCACCGAGTTCCGGGCTCATGCCGTATTCGGTGACCATGGAGCGCGCGATCTTCGTCGCCTGCTCGATGTCGGCGGAGGCGCCGGTGGTCGGCGAACCGAAGACGAGTTCCTCGGCGGAGCGGCCACCCATGGCGAAGACCAGGCGGGCGAAAAGCTCCGACCGGTTGTACATGCCCTTGTCATCCTCAGGGACAGCCATGGCGTGACCGCCGGTACGTCCGCGGGCGAGGATGGTGACCTTGTAGACCCGTTCGATGTCCTTGATTCCCCAGGCGGCGAGGGTGTGGCCACCCTCGTGGTAGGCGGTGACCTTCTTCTCGTGCTCCGAGATGATCTTCGTGCTGCGACGAGGGCCGCCGATGACACGGTCGGTCGCCTCCTCCAGCGCATCTCCGGTGATGACGTTCCCGTCCACGCGGGCCGTCAGCAGCGCCGCCTCGTTTAAGACGTTGGCCAGGTCCGCACCGGACATACCCACGGTGCGCTTCGCCAGGGAGTTCAGGTCCACATCGGGAGCCAGGGGCTTGCCCTCGGAGTGCACGCGCAGAATCTGCTCACGTCCGGCGATGTCGGGGTTGCTGACAGGAATCTGGCGGTCGAACCGTCCCGGGCGCAGCAGCGCCGGGTCGAGGATGTCCGGACGGTTCGTCGCAGCCATCAGGATGACGTTCTCCCGGTCGCTGAAACCGTCCATCTCCACGAGCAGCTGGTTGAGTGTCTGCTCCCGCTCGTCATGGCCGCCGCCCATGCCTGCACCACGCTGACGTCCCACCGCGTCGATCTCGTCGACGAAGATGATGCAGGGACTGTTCTCCTTGGCGGTCTTGAACAGGTCACGCACCCGGGAAGCGCCTACACCGACGAACATCTCGACGAAGTCTGAACCGGAGATGGTGTAGAAAGGCACCCCTGCCTCGCCGGCCACCGCGCGAGCCAACAGTGTCTTACCGGTACCGGGAGGCCCGTAGAGCAGCACGCCGCGGGGGATTTTCGCCCCGAGGTGCTCGTAGCGCTCCGGGTTCTGCAGGAAGTCACGGATCTCGTCGAGCTCCTCGACCGCCTCGTCCGCACCCGCGACATTGTCGAAGGTGGTGTCCGGGTTGTCGACGTTGAGTTCCTTGGCCTTCGACTTTCCGATATTGAACGCACCACCGGGACCCCCCTGCATCCTGGTGAGGAAGAACAGCAGCAGACCACCGATCAGCAGGATCGGCAGCAGCATGACCAGCAGGGACCCGAGGATGCTGTCCTGGGTGACGTTGGTGGTGTAACTGTCGGCGTCCGACGCCTCGACGCGGTCGAAGACGGTGTCGGCGGCACGCGCCGGATACTGCGCGGTGACCTGGTCGATCCCGTCCTTGCCGTCGACACTGATGTCGTTGCGCAGCGTCATCTGCAACTGCTGCTCACGGTCGTTGATCTGCACTTCGGCGACGTTGTTGTCGTCGAACTGCTTCATGGCCACCGACGTGTCGACGTCGTCGTAGCCGCGGGTGGAGTCGGTGAGCACACCGAAGGCGTAGATGACGACGAGAACCGCGGCAACAATGGCGGCGATCCTCAGAACCCTCTTCTTGTTCATAGTCCCACTAGCGTATCGCAGGACCGGACACGCCGTTCCTAGCTGTACACGCTGGGGCGCAGCGTCCCGACCCACGGCAGGTCACGGTAACGCTCGGCGTAGTCCAGGCCGTATCCGACCACAAAGTCACTGGGAATGTCGAAGCCGATGTCGGTCGTCTCCACGTCGCGCTCCACCGCCTCCGGCTTGCGCAGCAACGTGACCACCTCGAGGCTCTTCGGGCCCCTGCCCTTGAGATGGTCGACCAACCAGTGCAGGGTGATGCCCGACTCGATGATGTCCTCGAGAATGATCACGTTCCGCCCCGCGATATCGCGGGTCAGATCCATGCGGATCTCCACCGTGCCGGAGGACTCCGCTGACTGACCGTAGGTGGACAGCGCCATGAACTCCATCTGGGTGGGAATGTCCATCGCCCGGGCGAAGTCCGCGATGAAGTAGGTCGCCCCCTTGAGCACGCAGAGCAGGATCGTGTCCTCGTCCTCGCCCCGGTAGCGGTCGCTGGCGGCCTTCGCCATCTCAGCGATCCTGGCGTGGAGCGTGGCCTCGTCGACGAGAACACCCTCGACGTCATCGTGGTAACAGTTGTCGGGCACGTCGGCACTCTTGGCGATCATCACGGGGTCCTGTCCTCTTGCTCTAGTACTAGCTGACTGCCGGTGGCCGTCCGACGGCGACGCACCACCAGTCGACGGGTGCCCCCCATTGTAGAGGTCTGGGACGGTGCCGACGGTGACCCGGTCGCCGGATACGGTAGCGCGACCGCACCCTGCCCGTGCCAGTCGGCAATCAGGGCATCCAGTGCCTCCAGATGCCGTGAGGTCAACGGCCCCACCCTCGCTCCCAGCCACTGACGCAGGACGCGCCGACGCAGCGGTGCGGGGCGTCCTGCGACTGCACCGACCGGGAGGGTCGCCGGGGCGGCCCCACCGACATCGGACAACACCCGCCGTGCCTGGTCGTCGAGCAGGTCGGCGTCCTCCCGGAGCAGCCGGGCCGAACGCGCCAGCGCATCACCGACATGCTCGCCGAGGATTTCCCGTGCGAGGGGAAGCAGTTCATTGCGGACACGCGACCGCAGGATCGTGGCACTGGAGTTGTGCGGATCATGCCAGACGTCGAGTTCAAGCTCCGCGCAGCTGCCGAGGGTGTCCGCACGGGTCGCGTGCAGGAGCGGGCGTCCGAGCCATCCGGCGCCCGCCGTGACGACCGGGTGGTCATCAGTGACCTCGCGTAGGCCGGCGAGGCTACCCGTCCCCGACCCTCGCGCCAGAGCCAGTAACAGACCCTCGGCGTCATCGTCGGCGGTGTGTGCCACCAGAACGGGCCGACCGTCCGCACACTCCCCCAACGCGCGGTACCGCGCGTCCCGGGCATCTGCCTCCCCTGAACCTGCGACCTGTACCCGCACGGTCCGTGCCGTCGCCCCGAGGACGCGACAGGTCCGGGCCGCGTCCCGGGCCACCTGGGCAGAACCGTCCTGTAGACCGTGGTCAACGGTCACCGTGGTCACGTCGAGTCCGGCATGCACGCAGGCCGCGGCCAGTGCCAATGAGTCCCCGCCCCCGGATACGCCACAGACCACCGCATCCCCGCGGGAAAGGCGCGGAGCATGTGCCGAGAGGAAGCGCCCCAGACTGCGACGGACCTCGAGGGTGTGGGGTGTGTCAATCATGCGGGGCGCCTCCGAGTTCCCCGGACCTGGCTCGGCCACGCTCCGGAAGTGATACCACCCCGGTTCACGTCGCCGAACGCAGAGCTGCCGCGAGCCTGTCCAGCGCCGCCCGGCCCTCATCCGCATCGGAACCGTTCGACAGAAACGCGAAACTCAGGGTCCGTCCCGCCTCAGTCGTGACCGTGCCCGCCAACGTGTTCACCCCGTCCAGGGTTCCGGTCTTCGCACGGACCCAACCGGCTCCGCCCGTGGCTCCCGACCCGTCACCGTAACGGTCGAGCAGCGTTCCGTTACCGGCGGCGACGGGTAGCCCGTCCAGCATCACCCGCAGTTTGTCATCGGTCCCGGCCGCAGTGATAATACCGTCGAGGATGCGGGCATTGAGCCGGTTGCTCTCACTCATCCCGGAATTGTCGCGCAACACCACCTTGCTGACGTCCAGACCTTCGTCCGTCAGTGCCGCAAGTGTCGCAGTCGTAGCCCCGTCGAACGTCGGATCCTCGCCCCGTGCCTGGGCGACTTCCCGCCCAATCGCCTCGGCAAGCAGGTTGTCGCTGTGCAGGAGCATGTCGCGGATACGAGTGCTCAGCGGTGCGGAGTACACCGTCGCCAACGCCGACTCCTCGCCGACGTCGACCGCGCTGTCGGTCACCGAGACCGTGGCCCCGTCAGCTCCCAGCGCCGCAGCAAGGGAATCACCCACATCGGAGGCCGGGGTCGTCGACCGCGGCGAGTAAGAGTCCGTGGGATCCAACCGACCGGCGTCCAGCATCACCGCCGACAGTGGGGCGACATTGCCGGCGCCGATGTCATCACGCGACCACGTCTTGTTGAACAGTGACCCGGCGCGGGCCGAATTGTCCACGACGATCTCATTGACCTCACTGCCTTCACTGCTCCCGTCCAGAGCATCGGTGACCTGTGACGCAAGGTCATCGATATTCGCCGGAGAGGTGAAGAAACCCGATCCCGCAGACCGCTCCAGGGTGATGTCGCCGTCGCCCTTCAGGACGATCTGCCCCGGCTTCGCCCCCGGGTACACCTTCGTCTGGACCCGTTCATCCTCATCGAGCGTGACGAGCGCCGCGGTCGCCGTCGCCAGCTTCGTGGCGGACGCGGGGACAAGCATGGTGTCCGGGTTCTCCGACCAGACCTCCTCGCCCGAGGCGATGTCTGTGACATGCCCGGACAACCTCCCCAATGCCGGATCGGATGCCGGCCCCGCGAGTTCGTCGCTGACGTCCGGGGCCGGGCCGTCCGTCTGTGCCGGGGCGAGGACGGCCGTCGGCTCAGGCAACGGTTGCGCGTCCGCCACGGTGTAGGCGTTGCGCTGGTGCACCACCAGCGCGGCAGCCACCACCACGATGACAACCACGAGGAAAGCCAGGATGCCGTACAGCCAACGGCGCGAGGCGGACTTGCTCATCGGGGCATCGGTGCCTTCCTGCGAGGGAGCTCAGTGCATGTGGGACCCCACCAGAGTATCCGACGACCATCATCACACCGGAGCATGCCACCGTGGGGGCGTGGCCGGACCGGACCGGGCCATCCTCTGTAATCGCCTGCGCTGACAGGGAGCAGGACCGTAGTGTCTAGGCCATGACGACCGAGCTGATCACCACCACACGCACCATCAATGCCACGCCCGAGAACGTCTGGGCAGCAGTCTCCGACCTCACAGCCATGGGCGACCGCAGCCCCCAGTGCAAGAAAATGTTCGTCCTCGGCGGCACGCCCGGAGTCGGCACAACCACGCTGAACCTCAACCGACGGGGCGTGCTGTTCTGGCCCACCTGGTCGAAGATCACCCGGTGGTCCCCGAATGACGGGCTGGAGTGGCGTGTTCCGATCAACGGCTCGAGGTGGCGGTTCGACCTCACCGACAACGGTGACGGCACCACTGAACTCGCCGAATCACGCATCGTCACCGGCGACACCACCATCATCTCGCGGGCCATGGTCGCCGCCGCCCTGGGCGGAAACGAGACCTTCGAATCCGAGTTGAAGAAGGGGATGGACCAGACCCTGGCGGCAATCGCCGACACCGCTGAGCGGTCAGGGTAAACTCACGACCCATGAGCATCGAAGTCACCATCGAAATCCCCAAGGGTTCCCGCAACAAGTACGAGGTCGACCACAAGACCGGCAAGGTCTACCTCGACCGTTACCTCTTCACCCCGATGGCCTACCCGGCGGACTACGGGTTCATCGACGAGACCCTCGGCGAGGACGGCGACCCGTTGGACGCCCTGGTGATCCTGCCGGAGTCCGTGTTCCCGGGTGTCATCGTCGAGGCCCGCCCGGTCGGTGTCTTCAAGATGACCGACGAAGCCGGCGGCGACGACAAGCTGCTCTGCGTCGTCGACGACGTGCGCTACGAGAAGTTCCAGGACATCAACGACATCGCCCAGGACGTCAAGGACGAGATCGAGCACTTCTTCGTCCACTACAAGGACCTAGAGCCCGGCAAGGAAGTCAACGGCTCCGGCTGGGGCGACAAGGCCGAGGCCGAGCGGATCCTCGCCGAAGCTGTCGAGCGGCACAAGTAGGACGCACCGGATGCCCGGGGATGTCCCAGGCGTCCCCCTCCCCCGTCGCCGTGACCTCACGGCGGCGGGGGTTTCGTCATTCCGTGGACTCCTGCTCGCGCCACACCGTGCGGGCCGTCCAGCCGCCGTCCCCGTCGCAGGTGACGCACCGGAGGTCGCCGTCGGCCAGCCACACGGTGTCCCGACCGTCTGCCTGCACCTGCACCTGCCAGGTGCACGGCGCACTGAACTCGGCCTCCATCGTGAGCGGGTCCAGCAGGTACAGCCTGCGGTCCTTTGTCACCTCGCCCGCCTGCGAAGTCGCCACGTGCAGGGACTGCACCGCGAGCCAGGGCCCTGCGGTGGCGAACTCCATGTTCTCGGAGCATATATCGTCCGGCAGGTGACCTTCGCCGGTGACCTGCAGGTTCCGGTCCAGGTACTGGAGGGCATTGTCCTTCCAGGTCATCACCACATCATCGGTGGCGAGCACACCCGGGCAGGCGGACGGTCCGCTGATCTCATGCGGCGTTATCCAGGTAATGTCCCCCTGCGCGCTGACCCGCCCGAGTTCCAGAACGCCGGTGCGGACAGGGCCTGTGTAGGCGGAGACAGGCGTTTCTGGCAGCCGGGCCTGCGTCGGCCCGTACCGTCCGACGCCCCAACCACCCCAGGACTCTGGCGCGACGACAACCTCTTGAGGACGCTTCCCGCCCTCCGGATCCTCCCGCAGTGCCGGAGGATCCGCGACCTCATTAACCTGGACCTCGGAGCCGGGGCCGCCCCCGGTGACCAGTAGTCGGCGACCGCCGGTGAGAGAGACCTGGCAGCCACCGTTGTGCGCTGTCAGGACGCCCGGGAGGCGGGTCTGAATGTCACCGATTTTCACCGGCAACGGCACGCTGTCGGACGTCCCGCCAGCAGGATCCACGCGCCAGAGCACGGGTAGCTCATCATCGAGACGCCAGAGCGCGACGGTGCTCTCCCGCCCGTCCACGCTCGTTGCGGGGCTGACGGCGAACCCGCGTTGCCAGCCAGGTCTACTCTCACGCGGCTGCGGTGCGGTGGCATCGTCGAGATCCAGGATCACATGGGCGCGCCAGACCCTGCGGCGCACGCCCCCGGACCACGAGGCGGGGAACGGTGGTCGGAGACCGGCGACATCAACTTCTTCTCCGTCACCGCAGAGCCTGATGCGCCGGACGGCACCGCGGGTCGGCGGGAAGCGGCCGGTACCGAAGATGTCCGGTTCATACCGCAGTCGTCCGGTGACCCGGACGTGGCCGGCAACCGGACGCGACGCGGACCATTCTGCCGTCCATCCGTCGCCACGAAGGATCGTCGGCCAGCGCGGACCTGCGCCCCGGTCGACGCCACCCGGCAACGACGCGTCCTCGTCGGCCCAGGCGTCCACCGTGACAACATCATCGCAGGCGCACTCGCCGCCGACGGACGTGACCTCACTGAAGAGCAGAGGAAGCTCAATCGTGTCACCGAGGTCCGGGACGGGAAACCAGTCATCCTCGATCATCCAGGTCGCGATCTCCACCGGCAGTGTCCGGTGACTGGCGGGCGCGGGCTCCGGCGGTGGCACCGCGATGCGTTGCATCTCCACGCGGAACTCTGCGGCCACTCTGGTCTCGTCATCATCAGCCATGGCGCTGACCGTACCGGGGTGCGGCGAAGCCCGCACGACGCTGCGTACACTGGGGCACCATGAGTGATTTCGAGACAGTGACACCGACCGAGGTCCCGGACGGGGCCCAGCTCATCGACATCCGCGAGCCGGACGAGTTCAACCAGTGGCACGCTGAGGGCGCCACGAACCTGCCGCTCTCCGAACTGCAGTCACGCTACGGCGAGTTCGACCTCGACCGCGACGTGTACCTGATCTGCCTCTCGGGCGGCCGGTCCGCCAAGGCCGCACAGTGGCTGGAGATGAACGGCATCGACACCATCAACGTGGGGTCCGGAACCATCGGCTGGCGCGACGCTGGACTGCCCATCGTCGGCACCGAGGGGTAGAAACATCACCTCCGCAATAGCGGGGGACCCCCATAGTTCGTTTATCCCATTCGGAAGACGATAGGGTGGGAGCATGCCAGAAACCGCGCATCTACCCAGCGAGCTCCTGAAGTCGCCGTCGTTCCAGCTTGAGCGGCTCCGTCGTCGCACCCGCGTCTTCGTGGAGACCGCGTTGATGCAGGAGGGGTTCAATCTCCGGGAATACTGGGTGTTGACCTACCTGGTGGACGGAGATGCCGCCAGCCAGGCCGAACTGGGCGAGATCATCGGGGTGGACCGCTCTGACATGGTCCGTCTCGTCGATTCGCTGGAGAAGCGCAAGCTGGCCAAGCGGGACAAGGACCCCAACGACCGACGGCGTCAGATCATCTCCGTCACCAAGAAGGGCAGGAAAGCTCAGCTGGTCCTGTCCCCCATCGTGCAGAGCGCGGAGGACGAGGCGCTCGACGAGTCGACCTCCAAGCAGCTGAAGCACCTGAAGAAGCTGGCGAAGTCGATCATCGCGGCAGAGGAAGAAGGCGACGGGGTGGATGGCGACGAGAGCTCCGACACCGCCCCGAAAGACGACACCGACTAATCAGTCCCCGATCTGGTCTCGTCCGCGCTTCACGATCTTCGGGTCCGGCTGGCCGACCACGTCGTAGTCTTTACCCGTGTAGTTGAACTTGCTCAGCACATACCGCATCGCATTGAGCCTGGCACGCTTCTTGTCATTCGACTTGATCGTGATCCACGGCGATTCATTGGTATCGGTGTAGCGGAACTGTTCCTCCTTGGCCCGGGTGTAGTCGTCCCATTTGTCCAGGGACGCCAGATCCATCGGTGAAAGCTTCCACTGCCGTACCGGGTCAACCTGACGGATGGCGAACCGGGTCCGCTGTTCCTTCTGTGTCACCGAGAACCACAGTTTGGTCAGACTGATGTCGGATCCCATGAGCATGTTCTCCAGCATCGGCACCTCGCGCAGGAACTCCGCGTGCTGGTCGTCCGTGCAGAAGCCCATCACGCGCTCCACGCCTGACCGGTTGTACCAGGACCGGTCGAAGAAGACGATCTCACCGGCACACGGGAAATTCTGGATGTAGCGCTGGAAGTACCAGGAGGTCGACTCCCGCGGACTCGGCTTCTCCAGGGCGACGGTCCGCGCACCACGGGGGTTGAGGTGTTCATTGAACCGCTTGATCGTCCCGCCCTTGCCGGCGGCGTCGCGGCCTTCGAAAAGGATGATGTGCTTCTGGCCGGTGTCCTTCGTCCAGTTCTGCCACTTCAGCAACTCGATCTGGAGAGACCTCTTCGTGGTCTCGTACTCCTCGCGGCTGAGACGCTCCTCGTAGGGGTAGTTCTCCCGCCACGTGTCGACGCGGTGCCCGTCCGGCGTGATCAGGACCGGATCGTCCTCATCCGAGTCATCGACGATGTAGCCCTCAGTCGCCGCCAGATCGACGATGTGGAAGTCCTGCTCGTCCGGTGCGCCCTGATCGCTACTGTCCTTGGTCATGCTTCCATGCTAATGGTTCTCCGACGTCACCACACGGCTCCGGAGACGGGTCACCCCCGCTCACGACGAGCTGAGCGGGGGCGGATACAGGTCGACCCCGTCTCTATCCCACACATGTCATCGTGGAACGAGCCGGGGTCAGAGGACCGGACGAATCAGAGACGGATCAGAATCCGCCCATGCCGCCCATGCCTGCCATCTCGTCGGCACCGGCGCCGGCAGCCTCAGGCTCCGGCTTGTCGGCGACGACAGCCTCAGTGGTGAGGAAGAGGCTGGCGATCGAGGCAGCGTTCTGCAGTGCGGAACGGGTGACCTTGACCGGGTCGGAGATGCCCGCGGACAGCAGGTCGACGTACTCGCCGGTGGCGGCGTTCAGGCCGTGGCCTGCATCCAGGCCGGCGACCTTGTCGACCACGACGCCGGGCTCGAGGCCGGCGTTGAAGGCGATCTGCTTCAGCGGTGAGGACAGGGCGGCCTGGACGATCTGCACGCCCGTGGCCTCGTCCCCCTCGAGTCCGAGGTTGCCGTCCAGCACGTGGGCTGCCTGCAGCAGCGAGGCGCCACCACCGGCGACGATACCCTCGTCTGCGGCAGCCTTGGCGTTGCGCACGGCGTCCTCGATGCGGTGCTTGCGCTCCTTGAGCTCGACCTCGGTGGCAGCACCGACCTGGAGGACTGCGACGCCGCCGGCCAGCTTGGCCAGACGCTCCTGCAGCTTCTCCTTGTCGTAGTCGGAGTCCGCGTTGTCGATCTCCTGACGGACCTGACGGACCCGGCCGGAGAGCTGCTCGGAGGAACCGGCACCATCGACGATGGTGGTGTCGTCCTTGGTGACGACGACCTTGCGTGCAGTACCCAGCAGAGGCAGGTCAGCGGTCTCGAGGGACAGGCCGACCTCCTCAGCGATGACCTGGCCACCGGTGAGGATGGCGATGTCCTGCAGCTGGGCCTTGCGGCGGTCACCGAAGCCCGGGGCCTTGACGGCGACGGACTTGAAGGTGCCACGGATCTTGTTCAGCACCAGGGTGGACAGTGCCTCACCCTCGATGTCCTCGGCGATGATCAGCAGCGGCTTACCGGACTGCATGATCTTCTCGAGCAGCGGCAGCAGGTCCTTGACGTTGGAGATCTTCGAGGAGACCAGGAGGATGTAGGGATCCTCCAGGACAGCCTCGCCGCGCTCGACGTCGGTGGCGAAGTACGCCGACAGGTAGCCCTTGTCGAAGCGCATACCCTCCGTGGTCTCCAGGGTGACGCCGAATGCGTTGGACTCCTCGACGGTGATGACACCGTCCTTGTTCAGCTCACCGTCGCCGACGGCGTACATCGCCTCAGCGATCAGCTCACCGATCTTCTCATCCGCGGCGGAGATGCCGGCAGTCGCGGCGATCTGCTCACGGGTCTCGATCTCCTTGGCGCCGGCCAGCAGAGCCTCGGTGACCTTTTCGACACCGGCCTGGATGCCGCGCTTGATGCCCATGGGGTTGGAGCCGGCGGCGACGTTGCGCAGGCCTTCCTTCACCAGGGACTGTGCCAGGACAGTGGCGGTGGTGGTGCCGTCACCCGCGACGTCGTCGGTCTTCTTGGCGACCTCCTTGACGAGCTCCGCACCAATCTTCTCGTAGGGGTCTTCGAGGTCGATCTCCCGGGCGATGGTGACGCCGTCGTTGGTGATCATCGGGGCACCCCACTTGCGCTCGAGCACAACGTTGCGGCCCTTCGGGCCGAGGGTGACCTTCACCGCGTCGGCGAGGGTGTTGAGACCCTTCTCCAGACCGCGGCGAGCTTCCTCGTCGAATGCAATCATCTTTGCCATGTGGCTCTTGATCCTCCGTTGTAGAGATAGGAGCGACACGTTCGGATCAGATCCAGCGCCCGCGACGGCACGGACGGACGCATGCCGCGACGTCCATCCTCACTGCACCTGAGTGAGACTTCATTTCTGTTGTTCGTTCTAGCACTCCGCATGAGCAAGTGCTAACCCCTGTTTCTAGCAGTCTCCCCCGCCGAGTGCAAGGTACCGGACACGGCTACGCTGGAGCACATGACCGAGAACAACACTCTCACCGCAGAATCCGCACGCGCGGCAGTCGCCGAACAGATGCCGTGGCTGCAGCAGGCGCTCACCGACCTCGTCGCCTTCCGCTCCGTGCACTCGACCCCGGGCCTGGAGAAGGACAATGCCGGTGCGGCCCAATGGGTCACCGACGCCTTCCGCGCGGAGGGGATCCCGGTGGAACCGCACACCACCACCGACGGGTCAGTGTCGGTCATCGGTGTCCGCGACGCGGCCGAAGGCTGGCCCACCGTCCTCCTCTACTCCCACTACGACGTGCAACCGGCCAGCGACGTCGACAACTGGACCTCCTCCCCGTGGTCGCTGACCGAGCGCAACGGGCGCTGGTACGGACG
This sequence comes from Corynebacterium glyciniphilum AJ 3170, assembly GCF_000626675.1. Classification (NCBI taxonomy): domain Bacteria; kingdom Bacillati; phylum Actinomycetota; class Actinomycetes; order Mycobacteriales; family Corynebacteriaceae; genus Corynebacterium; species Corynebacterium glyciniphilum. The sequence continues at coordinate 2,962,626 of NZ_CP006842.1, forward strand.
CGGTGCCGCCGACTGCAAGGGTCATGTGGTCATGCACCTCGCCGTCCTGCGCGCACTCAATGCCCTCATCGACTCCGGTGACCTGGATGACGAGACGGCGACCGCTCTGTCGAGCATCGGCATCCGCGTCGTCGTCGAAGGTTCCGAGGAGCGCGGCGGGTACGGTCTCGAGGACCTGCTGTCGTCCAACCCGGAGCTCTTCGCCGCCGACACCTTCCTCATCGCCGACTCCGGCAACGACGCCCTCGGCGTCCCGGCCGTCTGCACGGCCCTGCGCGGCACGGCACCGGTCACCGTCCGACTGCGGACTCTCGAGCAGCCGATGCACTCCGGGCAGTTCGGCGGCGCGGCCCCGGACGCCCTGCTCTCCCTGATCCGGCTGTTGGCCACCCTGCACGACGATGACGGACTCGTCGCCGTCGACGGACTGACCTCCGAAGCCCGTTGGGAAGGACGTGGACCCGACGAAACCACCTTCCGCGCGGACGCCGGTGTTCTCGACGGCGTGGACGTCCTCGGTGCGGCGCAGGGCCTCAACCCCAACGACCTGACGATCTCCCGGCCGTCCATCACCGTCACAGGACTGGACTCACTCTCCGTCGCGGACTCCGTCAACGCCGTCGTCGCTGACGCCGGAGCCGTGGTGAGCCTGCGCATCCCGCCGGGAATGGACCCGAAGGACGGGCAGGACGCCCTGATCCGGCACCTGGAATCCCATGTGCCGCACAACGCCCGAATCAGCATCGAGCGCGAATCCCTGGCCTCACCCTTCTCCGCGGACACCTCCGGACCTGCACTCAAACTGCTCTCACAGGCCCTCGCGGACGCCTACGGCGCGGACGAGACCGCCGAGATCGGATCCGGCGGCTCGATCCCCCTGAGCAACGCCCTCCTCGAGAAGTACCCGAACGCTGAACTCGCCCTGTTCGGCATCGAGGAACCGTCCTGCCGAATCCACTCGGCCGACGAATCCGTCGATCCCACGGAAATCGCCGCGATCGGCACCGCCGAACTGCTGTTTCTTGCCCGCTCGGGGGCGCTGGCCACCTAGAGTTCACCCCGAGGTTGCCTGTCGGCAGTGATACAGATAACATCATCGGCATGATCAACACCCTTAAGCGAGTAGCCCACCCGGGTGGAGGCGCGGACTGACCCCTCCACCACGGGGAAGTCACGCTACTCGCAAGCGGTTGCGTCGGTCCACATCCCACCGACGGTAACCAGCACAAGGGAAGACCCACTCATGTTCGAGTCACAGGACAACCGGATGCCCACCACCACAATGATTCGCTTCGCCCGCCCCGACGAGGCCCACGACGAGCGACTCGCCCCCGTCTACACCGACCGTCCCGGTCTGCGCCGTTCCACGGCCGTCACCTACCGCGAGGGCAACCCGACCCGCCTCGAGAAGCGTCGCAACCGCACCAGAGTCTTCGCCGAGGACCCGTTCCGCGCCCGCTTCGGCCACCGCCTGCCCGCCGGGATGCGCCAGGAAGCACGCGGCATGGAGTGGCGGAAGTTCGTCACCACCTATGCCCCTTCGACCTACCGGGTCGAGTCGATGTCCACGACCCGACGCACAGCCGGTCGGCGGGACTTCGAGATGACGATCTCCGGGCTCCGCGAGGACGCCGGCACACAGGTGTCGATCACCTCGATGGGCGCTGCGTCGGCAATGACGCAGATCCTCGCCGACCACGGGCGACGCGTCGAGATCCTCGAGTTCCACCAGTACGACATCTTCGAGGCGACGGTCACCTTCGTCTTCGCTCAGCACCAGACAAAGAAGGTCTGGGCCGTCGGCTTCGGTGCCGACCGTGACCTCTCCATCGCCAGCGCCCTGGCCTCTGCCGCGGGTCGGCTGCACGGGTAGAACCACTGGCGCTGACCCGACCACGTGGGGGCGGTTTGAACATCTGAGACCGCCCCTACATGGTCGTAGCAGAGTGTGGTGCCGGGGCGGCCGCGTCGAGCGAGGCCATCCGGCGAAGCGCCCTGTCCCGTGCCTTCACCACCCGTTCCCGGACCATCGCCGGGGACCGGATCGACTCCTTGTTGAACCGGAGTGCCTCCCAGTCCAGATCCCGCAGCGCATGGAACTGATCGAAGTCCACATCAGTCTGACTGGCCGTGTCATGGTGGCCACCGTCGTAGTAGAGGGCCAGTTTGAGCTCCTCACAACCCAGGTCAGGAAGAGTCCTCGGTGTCCACCCGGTAGCGGCACCCGGCATCAGATCGACCCTGATCTGTGACTGCCACCGAAACGGCTGCGGCAGCAGGTCACGGACGATCAGCCGCAGAACCGTCTCCATCGGTGACTGCGCCCCGTCGTCCGCCAGCGCGAGAAGACGTTCCATGACACGGCGGTCGACCTTTCCCTTCGTCTCCTCCAGGATCTGTGCGCGCGTGACCCACGTGCACTGGCAGAACGCGTCGAGGAACTGCACGGCCCTCACCTCCTCCCTGGTCATTCCCGGAACGTCATGGACCCACCAGGTATGACGCCCGGTCATTATCGTCCACAGGCAGTGCGCTGCCGCCACCTGCGGAGTGACCACTTTCAACTGCGGGAACCTGCGGGACGGACGCATGGTCTTCAGCCCCGCAGGCAGCGGACGGATCACCGGTCGCACCGGATGGCATGCCGCCTTCATGGACCGGGTCGACCCTCGGGAGGTTCCGCCATGGAGGAGCAACACCGGCGCTGAGTCGCACCAGTCCGGCCGTAGCCCGTAAACCCCGGCCGCCGCCCAACCAGCCAGCACTGCGTCCGGACGTACCAGATGGTGCGCCCAGGCCCGGGTGACGCAGTCGACGCCGAATCCTCCGTGAGCAGACGAGTCATACCCCTCCGGTGTAGGGATGACCAGCCCGGGAGCCACCTGGATGTACTCCCGCTTCAGCTTCCAGTCGGTCACGTTCCCTGACGCAGCCAGATCTCTCCGGACAACCGGAACGGTCGTCGGCATGCGCCTCCGCGTATAGTCCGGTCCCCGGCCCGCTGCTCTCGTCCTGTGCCCCACATGTCCCCCGCTTCCCATTCTTCCCCCTCGCCTTTCCTGCGCTTTCCTGCGCTTTCCTGCGCTTTCCTGCGGTGCGAAGTCCAGCAGACCCCGTTGCCCCCTGTCCACCCCTTTCCCCGCGCCTGTGGACGACGCCCTCCCGCAGCACCCCTTTGTCCACAGCCTCCTTCACTGTCGCCCCACGTATGCTATGTCTCATAGTGTGGGACGAACACGTCCGGGTGGTCTGACCCCCTCAAACCGCCCTCACGTCGTCGTGTCAGCCCGGCCGAGCGAGCCCCCGAGCGACCGAGCACCCACCGATCTACCTCACCGACTCCCTCAAGGTGTCCACCGTGAGATCCACCGCGGCAATCCATGACTCGGGCTGGGTGAACCCCTCCTCGGCCCCGACATCGCCCCGGGTACGGGTCCCCGGTTCCAGGGCGGCACCGGCTTCACGCGCTGCGGCGCGTTGCAACGCATAGTCCCCGCCGCGTTCCATGATGCGGCGCACGTCCTGCAGTGCCTCGGCACACCCGAACTCCTCGGCGATCGGAGCGAGCACGTCCAGCCAGTCGGAGATGTCCTGGGTAACCCACCGTTCCGTGGTGTCACGGTCGGTGATGATCAGGGCCTCGAGACCGTACCGTGCCGCCCGCCACTTGTTCTCGGCGACATGCCAGTGCTGCAGGGTCGGCAGTTCCCGGCCAGCCTCCCACTCCCGTTCGTAGTACACGACGAGGCAGTGGATGAAAGCGCTGATCGCGCCGACTTCCCGGATGTCCATCGTGGCGTCGGCGAACCGGACCTCCACCGTTCCGTACTTGGACGGCCGGACGTCGAAGTGCATGGAGCCGGTGTGGTTGATCACCCCGGAACGGTCCATGTCCTCGTTGAACGCCTCCCACTCATCCCAGTCGGCGAACTGGTAGGGCATGCCGGCGGTGGGCAGCTGCTGATACAGCAGCGTCCTGTTCGACGCGTAACCGGTGTCGAGGCCCTCCCAGGCCGGGGAGGACGCCGAGAGCGCCAGGACGTGCGGGTACTGCGTCATGACCGCGTTGATGATGGGCCACACGCGGTCGCGTCCGCCGACACCGACGTGGACGTGGATGCCCCAGATCAGCATCTGGCGTCCCCAGTACTGGGTGCGCTGGATGATCTCCTGGTAGCTGCTCTTCTCGCTGAGGATCTGATCGCCCCAGTGCGCGAAGGGATGCGTCCCGGCGGAGAAGACGTTCACCCCCAGGTCATCGGCGACCGCGAGGATCTGGGTGAGCTGTTCGCGCAGGTCCTCCACCGCGTCCGGGATGGTCTGGTGGACACCCGTGACCATCTCGACGGTGTTCGCGAGGAACTCACGGGTGACCCGGTGTCCCGGGAAGCGCTCGTCGAGGGCGTCGACGAGTTCGGGGGCACGCGGAACGAGGTCCCTCGTCTCCGGGTCGACAAGGGCCACCTCCCACTCGATACCGACCGTCGGGGCGGAGGACGGAAATTCCATGGGGAGGATGTTACTGCATCAGTGTCACAGCGGTCCGGTCAGCACAACGACCACCCCGTCGGCACGGGGGCCGTTGCGGACGTCCGCCTCACCGAAGCGGTCGTAATAGTCCGGATTACCGGCGGCGGCGGCGATCCCCAGGTCACCTGCGACCTGCTCGGCTGCCGCCTGCGACTGTGCGTTGCCCTCGGGGTAGTACACCCGCGACTCCTCGCTGATGCCGTCGATCCGGCCCCTGAGGTTGCCGTAGCCGATGTTCGTCCAACGCTCCCCCCGCAGCCGGTCTGCGGTGGTCTGGGCGACGGGCTCGCCACTGTTGTTGAGGACGGTGACCGCGGTGGCTCCCCGGTCAATGTCGGGTGCCGCGGGCTCACCGCCCCCGGCGTTCCCTGCTCCAGCCTCGGCGTCAGGATTGCCGTCCCCGTCCTCTGTGGGATCGCCGGCGGTCTCATCCCCGTCGCCGGCGGAGGGCGAGGCGCTGTCACCCCGGGCGGCGTCTGTGTCGTCCTCCGGTGCAGCGCTGTCCTGGGGCGCAGTGGCGGCGGCACTGCCCTGCCCGGTGGTGGCGTCTTGGGCGGTGTCCTCGGTATCGTCCCCGTCACCACCGACGAAGGAGTAGACACCCCATGCGATGAGCACGACGGCGACCGCGGTGAGCACCATAGCCAGGCCGCGGAGAGGCGGGCCACCGGTGCCGTTGTCTCCGTCGGGCCCGTCGGCCCCTGCGGCGGCCCCTGCGGCGGATCCTGAGGCGGCTCCGGCGGTGCCTCCTGCGGCGGCCGCGCCCATGGCGGGATCGATGGCGTACTCGTCATCGTAGGCCGTGTCCGGATTCGGGTCGTAGACGGAGTCGTCTCCGTGGCGGGGTCCGTTCTGATCAGTCACGCCCCAATACTAACTACAGTCACACCAGTCACGTCCACATGACACCCCGGGAGAACATGACCAATTATCCTTCCCGACGCCGCAGCAACGCCCCCACCACCACCGGGGCCACGTCCAATGCTTCCGGACGCGAGATCAACGCGTTGAGTTGCTGGTAGTACCGGACCGGGCTCACCCCGAAACGGCGTCGGATCTCCTCCCCCTTCGCCCCTTCATCGCGCCACCACAGAGCCTCGAAGTCAAGCATCTCCCGTTCCCGCTCGGATAACCCCGCGCCAGCCCCATCCCTCAGTTCATCCACGGTGAATCAGTTTAGCCGACCCAAGATGGTAGTTTCGCTCCATCACGGCACCACCGTTGCGTACAGTACTCCTGCCCGGACGAATACCTTTTCCCGGTGAATCGTCCCCTCATCCCGGAGAGACCCAGAGAGACACACATGAGCACCTCCCCGTCCACGACATCGTCGCCGACTTCGGCTGCCCCGTCCCCCTCGAAACAGACCCCTGAACAGAAGCGCGTCCTGGCGGGCACGCTCGTCGGGACGACCATCGAGTGGTACGACTTCTTCATCTACGCGCAGGCCGCCGCGTTCGTCTTCGCGCCCCTGTTCTTCGCCCCGCTGGGCGACTCTCCCCTGGCACAGGTGATCTCCTGGGCCACCATCGGGATCAGCTTCCTCTTCCGCCCGCTCGGCGCAGTGGTCGCCGGACACCTGGGCGACCGCTACGGACGCAAGATGGTCCTGGTGGTCACCTTGTTCGGCATGGGTGTGGCCACCGCACTCATCGGCCTGCTGCCCACCTACGAGACGATCGGCGTGGCCGCACCGCTGCTGCTGATCCTGCTGCGGATCATGCAGGGCCTCTCCGCCGGTGGCGAGTGGGGTGGCGCCGCCCTGATGGCCGTGGAGCATGCTCCCCGCGACAAGCGCGGCATGTTCGGCTCGTACCCCCAGATCGGTGTGCCGCTGGGTCTGATCCTGGCGTCCTCGTTCATGTTCCTGCTCACCAACGGGATGTCCGACGAGGCCTTCCAGAGCTGGGGCTGGCGTATCCCGTTCATCTCTTCGGTGGTGCTCATCGCCGTGGGCTACCTGATCCGCCGCGCCGTCGACGAGTCCCCGGTGTTCCTCGAGATGCAGAAACGGCGCAAGGAGGCCTCGGCCCCGCTGGGCAGCCTGTTCAAGAACCACTGGCGCCGCGTGCTGCTCGCCGCCCTGATCTTCGCCGGCAACAATGCCGCCGGCTACATGATCATCGCCTTCTTCTCGTCCTACAGTTCCAACGAACTGGGTATGGCGAAGTCACAGACCCTCATCGCCACCCTTATCGGTGGAGTCTCCTGGCTGATCCTGACCATCTGGTCCGGACGTATCTCCGACAAGATCGGACGGCGTGAGACGTTCATCATCGGCTACCTGCTCATCGCGGTGTGGGCCGTGCCCATGTGGTTCTTCGTCGACAAGGGTGAGCTGCTCTGGCTGGTCCTGGTGATCGTCGTGCTCACGATCGGGCTGGCCCCCTCCTACGCCCCGCAGTCCGCGCTGTACGCCGAGATGTTCCCGGCGGAGGTCCGGTACTCCGGCACGTCCATCGGTTACGCGCTCGGTTCGATCCTGGGCGGCGCTTTCGCCCCGATGATCGCCCAGCTGCTGTTGGACTCCACCGGAAAGTCCTGGACGATCGGTCTCTACCTCGCCGCCGTCGCGATCATCTCCGCCATCGCCGTGTGGCTGGTGCCGAAGTCCGTGGAAAAGTCCGACCTCCACGTGTAGCCCCGCACCCGGCGGTTATTCTGGAGGGCATGTCAGTTCTCCCCGTCGTCATCTGCGGCGACCCCGTCCTCCATCACCCCACCGAGCCCGTCGCCGAGGCCGAGGTCGGGACCGAACAGTTCGGTACCCTCATCGCCGACATGTACGAGACCCTCGACCTGGCCCACGGTGTGGGCCTGGCGGCGAACCAGGTCGGCGTCTCCAAGCGCCTGTTCGTGTACAACTGTCCCGATATCGACGGGCCGGACGGCACCCGTAAGACCGGTGCCGACATCGATGCCCAGGGCGGCCCCATGCGCCGCGGGTGTCTGATCAACCCCGTTCTGGAGACCTCCGAGATCCCGGAGACCATGCCGGACGAGGAGGACGACGTCGAGGGCTGCCTCTCCGTCCCCGGGTACGACTTCCCCACCGGGCGCGCAGACTGGGCACGCGTCTCCGGCCTCGACGAACACGGCGACCCGGTCACCGTCGAAGGGTACGGCTTCTTCGCCCGCTGCCTGCAGCACGAGGTCGGTCACCTGGACGGGTACCTCTACATCGACACTCTCATCGGCCGGAACAAGCGCGCCGCGAAGAAGACGGTGAAGCGTGAGGGATGGACTGTCGCAGGGAACTCCTGGACCCCCGGCGTGGACCCCGACCCTTTCGGCCACGATGAGTGACCTGCCACCTGACCCGGCTCCCGACACATCGTGGTCGGGCGCCCACGCAGGGGCGGTTTCCCCGGAGTCCACGGGGCTCCCCTTCCCCGTGTCCCGCCACACCGATCCTCTCGGCGTGCGGGTGGGGGTGCGTGCGACGGTCCGTTACCTCGTCATGAACGATGCCGAGGGCGATGCCGCACGTCCGGCGATGAACCCCTCGACAGGGCGGCCCCTGGTCACCGACCTCATCGGTGTCATCGACTCCGTGGATCCGCTGCAGATCCGGACGACGGACGGGGTGGTGCACACTGTGCCCGCCGACGGAGTCGTCGTCCTCAAGACTCTCGCCGACCGTCCGGTACGCACCTCCGACATCCGCGCGGTGGAACAGGCCACCGCCGCCGCCTTCCCCGGCATCACCAACGACAGGATCGCCGGCTGGCTGATGCGCGCGGGGGACGGGATCACCGAACGGTCGAACTCAGCCGTCCCCCTGGGACCGGAGACCGGCACAACTCCGGTACCACTCGAGGCCATTCACGCCTTCTACCGACGCCATGACCTCCCCACCAGGATCCTTCTTCCCGACCGGGTGGCGCGTCCTGCCGAGCATCTTCTCGGACTCCCCGGGACACAGACGGGCCCGGAGATCATCGTGATGACCCGCACGCTCGACGGCGAGCTTCCACCGGTCCCCGAAGGACCTCCGAACGTCACGTTCTCGGTCTCCGAGGAACCGGACGACGAGTGGTTGAGCCTCTACCATTTCCGTGGTGAGCCGCTGCCTGAGCACGCGCTCCGGCTCCTCGCCGGCCGGATTGACGGCACACTGGGTTTTGCCCGCCTCACCGTCGACGGTGAGCTCGTCGCGGTCACGCGTGGCACCGTCACCGTCGGCGGACGGGAACAACACCTCGGGTACTCTGCCGTCGAGGTCGCACCCAGATGGCGGCGCCAGGGGCTCGGCCGACTGATGGGGACCGCCATGCTCCACTGGGGACGCCAGCACGGGGCGACCCGCAGTTATCTGCAGGTCATCACCACAAATGAGGCGGGCCTCGGCCTCTACCGTTCCCTCGGGTTCGCCGAGCACCACCGGCATCGTTGCCTGACGTTGGCCGATGCTACCGGGGCGGGCGACTGAGACGGTGATCTGACTGCGGTGCAATCGCCGCGGAGTGGATATGGTGTAGGACATGAGGATCGCCAGCTGGAACATCAACTCCGTGCGTAACCGGGAACAACGCGTCCGGGACTTCCTGGAGCGCTCAGACGTGGACGTCCTGTGCCTCCAGGAGACCAAGTGCACCGATGACCAGTTCCCCGATTTCTCCGACACCGGTTACCTGCACGCCCATGTCGGCGAAAACTCCTGGAACGGCGTAGCGATCCTGTCCCGGGTCGGTATCGAGGACGTGCGCTCGGATTTCGGTCAGCCCCGCTTCGACAAGGATCCTGCCGCGGAACCGTCCCTGGAGCCCCGGGCAGTCGGGGCCCGGTGTGGCGGGGTCGAGGTGTGGAGCCTCTACGTCCCCAACGGACGGGAGATCTCCGACCGGCACTTCACCTACAAGATCGACTTCCTCGACAGCATGGCGTCCTATCTGGAAAAGGGGAAGGACGCGAGCGACCCCGTGGTTGTCGTCGGCGACTTCAACATCATCCCCACCGACAAGGACCTCTGGGACCGCTCCTGGTTCGACGGCAAGACGCATGTCACCCCACGGGAGCGTGCTGCCCTGGACGACCTCGGGCGCCGCGGCGGCATGACCGAGGCCACCGCACCGCTCGAGGGCACCTACACCTACTGGGACTACCAGGCGATGCGGTTCCAGAAGAACCAGGGCATCCGGATCGACCTGCAGTACTCGCGGGGTCTCGCCCCCTCCTCCCCGGTGGTCGACCGGGAGGAACGCTCCGGTAAGGGCGCCTCCGACCACGCCCCCGTAATCGTGGACTACGCGCTGTGACCAGCATGGTGACGGCTTCTGACTTCTGGTCGTTCATCACTCCGGACAACTTCGGTTTCCCTCTGTTCGGCAACATCGTCGGCGACGGACTCGAATGGTGGCAGTGGGCACTGGTCCTGCTGGACTACACGCTGAAGATCATTGCCCTGGGGTATGTTCCCTCGCAGCGGAAGCCCACCAGTGCCATGGCCTGGCTGCTGGCGATCTTCCTCATCCCCTTCGCCGGGGTGATCCTCTTCCTGTTCATGGGGTCGCCGTACATCAACCGGCGTCGCCACAATATCCAGAACCAGGCCAATGAGCTCATCCGCACCGTCAGTGAGGACGAGCCCGACGTCCCCGACGGTTTCGAGGTCACCGACGAGATCATCAGCATGATGCATCTCAACAGGCATCTGACGTCGATGCCGGCCGCCACCGGCCGCCTGGTGGCGCTGCACTCCGACTACGAACAGTCGATCAGGGCGATGGCCGACGCCGTCGACCACGCCGAGAACTACGTTCACGTGCAGATCTACATCACCGCCTGGGACGACACCACCGGGGTCTTCTTCGACGCGCTGGAACGTGCGGTGCAACGAGGTGTGAAAGTACGCCTGATGTTCGACCACGTCGGCAGTTGGAAGTACCCCGGCTACCTCAAACTGGGGAAGCGACTGACGGAGATCGGGGTCGACTGGATGGTCATGCTGCCACTGAAGCCGTGGCGATGGCGTTTCCGCCGACCGGACCTGCGCAACCACCGCAAGATCCTGGTCGTCGACGGGCACACCGCCTTCATGGGCAGCCAGAACATGATCGACCCCAGCTACCTCCTGCCCAAGAACCAGAAGAAGGGACGCCACTGGATTGACGTCATGGTCGAGGTCACCGGGCCGATCGTGATGAGTCTCGATGCCGTCTTCGCCGTCGACTGGTTCACCGAGTCCAAGGAGGAGCTCGACCTGCTCTCCCCGTCGCAGGCGACGCACTGGCTCAATGCCGACACCGCCCCGCAGGTGCCGGACTCCGGGAACGAGATCCTCCAGGTCGTCCCCTCCGGGCCGGGGTTCACCACGGAACCGAACCTGCGGTTGTTCACGTCGGTGGCCCACCACGCCAAGGAGCATCTGGTCCTGGTCAGCCCTTACTTCGTACCGGATGAGTCACTCCTGGACGCCGTCACCACCGCGGCCTACCGCGGCGTCGAGGTCGAACTTTTCGTCTCAGAGAAGGCGGACCAACCGATCGTCGACTTCGCCCAGTCGTCCTACTACGCAGAGATGCTCGAAGCGGGGGTCCGGATCCACCAGTACCCCTACCCTGCCGTCCTGCATTCGAAGTTCGTCATCGCCGACGCCGAGGTGGCGATCATCGGGTCATCCAACATGGACATGCGCTCCTTCGGGCTGAACTACGAGGTGACCATGCTCGCCGGCCACGGTGACCTGCTGGATTCGATGGTGGAACTCACCGAAACCTACCGTTCCACCTGTACCGAACTGACCGGGGAAGAGTGGGGGAACCGCCCGTTGATGCGACGCTATGTCGAGAATGTTGCCCGGCTTACGTCAGCGCTGCAGTAAATGGCTTACAATGACATAAACAATAGGTCGCAGAAACTACCACGAGTCGGATACCGTGATAGCTGACGGACCGATACACCAGTCAGAAGCTAGTCAATAGCAGACAAGGAGCCCACCATGGCCAAAGACATCCGGGACACCACGGACTCCACAGAGTCTGCCGACGATTTCACCGATTTCATCAATGACCTGGGCTCCGACCCGGTCCAGGACCAGATTCGCGGTCACCGCGCACCGGAGATCCTGCCCGAAATCGACGTCGCCGAGATCGCGACGGCCGTCTACGACTTCCTTTCCGCTCTACGCCGCCTGATGGACCGCCCGAACCACAAGCTGGCGATCTCCCAGTCCGAGATCGAAGTGCTGCATTTCATCGCCCAACACCCCGGGTGCGGCGTGTCGGACATTGCGCGCCTCCGTTTCCTGCGTGCCTCGAACGTCTCAGCCACCGTGCGTCGCCTGATCAACTCCGGGCTGGTGCTACGGCAGGCCAATGACCAGGACCGTCGCGCCCAGGATCTGTACCTGTCCGACGAGGGCATTGAAATGCTGAACTCGATCACTGATGAGTGGGCGATGCTGATCGCCCGCGCCGCACGCCGCATGGACGGCCGTGACCTGGCGAAGCTCCGCCGCGGTGTCCCCGCGCTGCGTAATCTGTCGATCGCTGCCGAAAGCCTCATCGAGGACATTCAGCGCAGCCGCAACTAGCCTGGCCGGTACGGTCAGCTGTCCGACACGTCGGGGGAGCAGGCACGCCGGGCACCCCGACGGCCGTAGAGGCCGCTGAGGACAGCGACAACGGCACAGGAGGCCATCACTGTCGCCATGGTCAGCAGACCGTCCTCGCCCAGCCCGACGATAGGGGCGACAACGCCGGCGGCGAGGAACTGACCGGCTCCCAGTAACGCTGAGGCGGCGCCGGCACGCCCGGGTGCCAGATCCATCGCCAACGCCGTGGTATTGCCCAGGTTCAGTCCCGTTCCGATCGTCGCAACGAAGGTGAACAGGATCACCGGGACCAGGCTGTGCGCCGTCAGGGCAATAACCAGCAGTCCCAGCCCGCCAGCGAGGAGCAGCCCCTGGCCGATCGCCTGCATCCGCGCAGGACCGACTTTCTTGACGACACGTGCATTCACCATGTTCGCCAGCACGAGTGCCACGGCATTACCAGCGAACACGAGGCTGAACTGGGATGCCGTAAGGCCGAACTGTTCCTGCATCACGAATGAGGAGCCGGAGACGAAAGCGAAGAATCCGCCGAACCCGATGGCAAACGCCACGAGATGGCCGACGTAAGGACCGACGCGGAAGAGCCCCGCCATGCGCCGGTACACCACAAGCATCGCACCCTCGGTGCGCTTCTCGGCAGGGTGGGTCTCCGGAAGCAGAAGCGCGACAACCACCTGGGCCACGGCGATGGCGGCCAGCGTCCAGAACACCGCCCGCCACCCCGCAAGACCTGCCACGGCGCCGCCGACCACCGGGGCGAGAATGGGGGCGACGGACGTGAAGATCATCATCGTCGACAGGGCCGCCGCAGCTGCGGCACCGTTGAGTCGGTCGGCGATCATGGAGCGGCCCAGGGTCACCCCGGCACCACCGGCGGCGCCCTGGAAGAAACGCACGACGATGAAGAGCCAGATCGAGGGCGCCAGGGCGCAGATCACGGAGGCCACGAGGCCGACGACTGTGGCGGCGACGAGCAGGCGGTGTCGCCCGGCACGGTCGGACAGTGGGCCTACGACGAGTTGACCGACGGCCATACCGACCATGAAGGCGGTGATCGTGAGCTGGGTGAGCGAGGCCGTGGTGCCGAGATCGTCGGTGATCTCCGGCAGGGACGGCAGGTACATGTCTGTACCGAACGGCCCCCCGGTGGAGAGCAGTGCGATGCCGGCGAGCATCGCAAGGGAAACCGTGGCGGTCGCAGAAGCCTGGGTCGTTCCGTGGGACGTCCCCTGGACCGCCCCCCTGCCCTGGGAGGGTCGGTCAGGCATCACGACGACGCAGTGTGACCGTGCCGATGATGAAGATGACGAGGCAGATGACGGCAAAGTAGATCACTGAGCCGGCCTGACCCCACGGTGCGTTGGCCACATCGTTGAGGTTGACCGCACCTCCGATGTTCTTGAACGGCATGTACTGCGGGACCCATTCCTTGACCCTCGGGAACATCCCCGGGATCTCTTCGAGAACCAGCACCCAGAGCAACAGGACAGCCATCGCACCGGCTGTCTTCCGCAACAGGTACCCGATACCGATCGCCAGAGCGACTGCACCGAGCGAGTAGATCACCATGCGCAGCATCACTGTCCAAGCATCGTCGGCTGACAGTGAGATATTGGAGAGCACTGCCTCATCGTCGATCTGGAGTCCGGCAACCCACTTTGTCACCAACACACTGAGCACCGCGGAGATCAACGTGACGATCGCCGCGATGACACCGTAAACGATGAACTTGGCCACCGGCAGCTGCCAGCGTTTCGGTACCGCCAGGACACTCGACTTCGCGGTGTTGTTACCGTACTCACCGGTGACCAGCAACGCGCTCTGGATCAGGATGATCATCACACCGAAGACCTGCAGCCCCATCAAGGCACCCGCAACATCGAGTGCGCCCGCGTTGATCGCGGCGGTCTCCAGGTCCCCGTCGTCGACAAACATCTGGTAACTGGTGGCATTCGCCCATCCCATGAACGCGCCGAAGGCAACGGAGAACACGACGATGAGAGCCGAGGTCCAGTAGACCGCCTTGGTGGTCCGGATCTTGATCCACTCGGCGTTGATAGCGTGTGCGAGCATTACTTCTCCCCCTCGGTGGTCGGCTGGGCGTCGTTCGGAGCATCGGCCTGCTGGTTCGGCAGACCACCCAGGTCGGACATGTCGCCCAGGTCCCCACCAAGATTCGCGTGGTAGTCCACGGCGTGCCCGGTCATGCGCATGAAGGCGTCCTCCAACGAGGCCCTCCGTTCACTGAGCTCCCGCAGCAGTAGTCCGTAGGTGTAGGCGATACCGCCGACCTCGTCTGGTTCGGTGTCCTCCATGACGAGGATGTCGCGCCCATCATCATCGGTGCTCTGGCTGAAGCTCACGGACTGTTCCGTCAGCGCATTCTTCATCTCCTCGAGATGATCCGTGCGCACCACCGTCGTCGCGGTGGAGGCATTCTTGATGAAGTCATGCGTCGACGTGTTCGCAACGAGACGTCCACGGCCGATGACCACGAGGTGGTCGGCGGTCATCGCCATTTCGCTGAGCAGGTGTGAGCTGATCAACACCGTCCGCCCCTCGGTCGCGAGGTGACGGACGAAGTCACGCACCCAGCGGATACCCTCCGGGTCCAGGCCGTTGACCGGCTCGTCCAGGATCAGGACCTCCGGGTCCCCCAGCAACGCGACCGCCAGGCCGAGGCGCTGCCCCATACCGAGAGAGAAGTTGCCGGCCTTCTTACCAGCGACATCACTGAGCCCGACGAGATCCAGGACCTCATCGACCCGTTTACGGGGGATGCCGTTTGCTGCGGCCAGCCACTTCAGGTGATTCGCCGCGGTGCGGTTGGGGTGGACCCACTTCGCATCGAGCAGAGTACCGACCTTGTGCAGTGGTTTGGTGTACTGGTCGTAGCGTTTACCGTCAATCGTGGCGGTGCCGGCCGACGCGCGGTCGAGTCCGACGATCATGCGCATGGTCGTGGACTTACCTGCACCATTCGGCCCGAGGAATCCTGTGACGATTCCCGGCTGAACCGAAAAGTTCAGGTCGTCCACAACGGTCGCGGAACCGTACCGCTTGGTCAAGGATTCGACTTCAATCATTCCCCTATGGTGCCATACACCCCTCAGCCAGGGCACTGCCACTTCTTGCCTCGACGAATGTAGGATGTCCTACATGCCCGTGCCGACACGAGATCCAAGTGACGGGGCCGCCGATCCGGCCTCGACCGGCACATTCACGACCCTCGATACGGACCCCTCGGCAACCACCGACTCCCCGATCGGCCCCGGGGGGCGCCGCCAGGATACCGACCGGTGGATGGACGACGCCCCCACCGACGGCCCCGGATCGCGGCGACTGAGTGTCTTCACCCCGGCACTCGAAATCCCCCGCAGGTTCCGACGGTTCGTCTCCACCACACCGGGCCTGCTCACCGTCGTATCGGTGATCCTGGTCCTGGCCATCCTCGCTGCCGGTGGCGCCATGGCCGCACAGTCCTCCAAGCAGCAGGGGGACCTCAACACGCTGGTCAACCGGACCGAGCCGGTGTCCTTTGCCGCGCAGGAACTGTACAACTCACTGTCGGTGGCGGACTCCGTGGCCACCACAGGATTTGTCGAAGACGCAGCCGGCGGTGCCGACACGGACTCGTCCTACCGGGAGGCTGTCGACATCGCGTCCCGCGCGATCATCCGGGCCGCCAACGGCATCGACGATCCGTCCACCCGCGAAATGGCACTCATCCTGGAGATTCAGGAGAAGCTGCCGATGTACACCAGTCTGATCACCGAGGCCGGGGTGAACAACCGGCAGGGGCATCCGGTCGGTGCGGCGTATGTGACGCAGGCCAGCACGATGATGCAGGACGAGATCCTCCCCGCGGCTGGGGAGCTGTACTCCAACACCAGTTCCGAGGTCGGTGAGCAGCAACTCGCCCTGACCAAACCCGGCTGGTTCGCCCTGTCCGGACTGGTGGCCGCGGTCGTACTGCTGGTCATCGCGCAGTTCTGGCTGGCCGCCCACACCAACCGCCGTATCAACGGCGGGTACGCCACCGCCACGGTCCTGATGACCGTGGCGCTGCTGTGGGCCAGTGGGTCAGCACTGACCACCTGGACTGACGGCACCCGCGGTCTCGACGGGACCGCCCAGCCGTTGGAGACGCTGACCTCGCTGCGCATCAACGTGCAGCAGACACGCACCACCGAGGCTCTCAGTCTCGTGGAACGCGAGTACTCCGATGACACCCAGAACGACTTCTCCGACCAGGTGACCCGCATCGACAGTGAGCTTGAGACGCTCCGTTCCACCGTGGGCGACCGCGGAGTGCTGGATGACGCCCGGGAGAACCTGCGTGCCTGGGACAACGCCCACGCCGAGATGCTCGCCTACGTCCAGCAGGGTAACTACTCCGCGGCAATTGGTGCCACGATCGGCGAATCGGACCTGCATCCGTACCAGAAGCTGGATGAGAACCTGCGCTCCCTCATCGACGACACCCGCGAACAACTCCGGACCTACCTCGCGGACTCCCGGGTGTCGGCGCAACAGGTCTCAGCTCTGGTGATTCTGCTCGGTGTCATCTCGGCCCTGTGCATCGTCTACGGAACCCGCCCACGGCTCCAGGAGTACCTGTGAATACCCGCACACGCATCGTCACCCCTGTCGCCGCCGCCGTCGTGGCGACCGTCAGCGCCATGGCCCTGGCGTCCTGTGTCTCCAACGAACAGAGTCTGCAGCAGTGGCCGGACGCGCCGAACCCAACCCTCGCGCTGCCGAACGGGTCGAAACTGTCCGACAACGTCGACGACCTCACATCCCAGACCACGAGCGACACCATGGCCGGGGCACGCGAAGCCTACGGATCCCTGCGTCCCGACACCGACCCACGGACCGGTCAGGAAGTCTCCCCGGCGCGGCGTGTCCCGGCCATCGTCGAACGAGGCCGTCTGGTGGTGGGAGTCGCACAATCCCTCAACCAGCTGGGCTTCCGGGACCCGGTCACCGGCGAGCTCGCCGGATTCGAGATCGACCTGGCACGGGAGATCGCCCGCGACATCTTCGGCGACCCCAACCGCATCGAGTACCGCTACGTCGAAGGCAATGATCTCGAGGACGTCCTCTCCGTGGGCACGGTTGACCTGGTCATCCGCACCTTCACCATCACCAGGCCACGGCAGGAACAGGTCGAGTTCTCGGTCCCCTATCTCACGACCTACCCGCGCATCCTGGCCATGCGGGACTCCGGTATCACCGGGGAGGATGACCTCGCTGACAAGACGGTCTGCGTCACCCACGACTCCACCAACCTTCAGGAGCTCCGCGATGAAGTCCCCCACCAGGATATTCTCGCCACCCAGACCTGGTCGGACTGTCTGATGGCGATCCAGCGCCGGCAGGCTGACGCCATCTACTCGGACTCCGCGATCCTCTCGGGGCTCCAGGCACAGGATCCCTACACCGAGATCATCGGTGACAGCACCGACGGGACCGACTACGGTGTCGCCGCCGCTCTCCCCGAAGACCGTGACACAGCCGGACTCGTCCGCCAGGTCAACTCGACCATGGACCGCATCCGCACCGACGGAACCTGGGACGACATCTACGACACCTGGCTGGAAGGCTACCTCGGGGCCGCCAGCCAACCCCCCGCCGAGTACCGGTCCGCCGCGGACAACCGCGAACTCACCGCCCTCCGCGAACGCTCGGGGGACAGCGGGAACACTGAGAGGGAGGAGGAACAGTGACGAACCCCAACGAGCACGGCCGAGAGATCGACTCAGCGGACGCTGACCGTCAGCACGGTACGAGCGATACCGGTCAGGCGACCGAAGCCACCTTCTTCGACCCCTTCGCCGACGACGATGCCGACAGCGGCACAGACAGTTCTGCGAGCCCTGCCAGCTCTGATGTCGACGACGGCGACGATGAGGACACCGGCGGCCAGTCGACACAGGCCACGCCCTTCGATCCCTTCGCCGACGACAGTGACGGGAACGAGACCCACGACGACACCGCGGTCACTGGTCCGGCAACCGATCCCGGCGGCACGCAGGGGGTAGGCGACACAGAACGGCAGCCCACCATCGACTCCGGTGAACGGAGTCGGCGTGAAGCTCTGTCGACCTTCCGTCGGCGACGCGGCACGTCCCGCGCCGGCGCGGAGGTCGCCGGTGGCATGGTTCGACTTCCCTTCATCCCTCCCACCAATCCGCAGGACGCGGTCATCAGCGACGATGCCATCGAGAAGGCCGTCGCCGAGGGCACGGAGCGGCCCGTCCTGCAACCGGGCGACATGGTCGCCGCCCAGTACGAGGTGCTCGGGCCGATCGCCCACGGTGGGCTGGGATGGATCTACCTCGCCGTCGACCACAACGTGTCAGACCGCTGGGTCGTCCTCAAAGGCATGATGGCCACCACCACCGCCCATGAACGGGCTGTCGCCGAATCAGAACGCGCCTTCCTCGCCGACATCACCCACCCCGGGATCGTGAAGATCTTCAACTTCATCGATGACCCACGCAGCCCCGGTGGTTTCATCATCATGGAGTACGTCGGTGGCCCGTCGCTGCGTCACCGGCGACGCCGCCAACCGGGCAACACCCTGCCCATCGACATCGCTATCGGCTACATACTCGAGGTTCTCCCTGCGCTGGACTACCTGCACTCCCGCGGTGTGGTCTACAACGACCTCAAACCAGACAACATCATCATCACCGAAGACCAGGTCAAGCTCATCGACCTGGGTGCGGTCTCCGGCATCGGTGCTTTCGGCCACATCTTCGGTACCCGTGGTTTCCAGGCTCCGGAGATCGCACGCACCGGGCCGACGATCGCCAGCGACATTTACACCGTCGGCCGCACGCTGGCCAGTCTCATCGTGAAGCTACCCGTCACCGACGGAGTCTACGATCGCGGACTGCCGACCCCCAACGACGAACCGCTGTTCCGCAAGTACCTGTCGCTCTACCGGCTCCTGCTGCGCGCCACCGACGAAAACCCCGAACGCCGTTTCAGCTCGGCGGGAGCGATGGCCAACCAGATCATCGGTGTCCTCCGTGAGGTCCTGGCCATCCGCGACGGTCGGCAGTACCCGCACCTCGACACCCGTTTCACTGCCCAACGATCCACCTTCGGGACCAAACACCTGCTCTTCCGCACAGACCAGCTCATCGACGGCATCGAACGGTCCGTGGAGACCACCGCCCCCGAAGTGGTCGCTGCACTGCCCACCCCACTGACGGACCCGAACGATCCCGGAGCGTCCCTGCTGTCCGCGGCAAGTCTCACCGAACCCAGTGAGGTCCTCGACACTCTGAAGGCAGCGCTGAAACAGCCGGACATGTCGTCGTCCACCGAGATCCCGCTGACCATCGTCCGTGCGCAACTCGACCTTGGCATGACCACCGAAGCCGTCCTGACGCTGCGAGGCATGGATGACCGGTTGCAGCGCGACTGGCGCCACCAGTGGCTGTCCGGCGTGTCCAACCTGCTGACCAGTGACTTTGTCGCAGCTCAGGCGTGTTTCAACGAAGTGCTCAACACCCTGCCCGGTGAGCCGGCCCCGAAGCTGGCCCTGGCGGCGACCGACGAACTGATGCTGCAACACCAGGGGATGAACACGACCCGACTGCTGGACTCCACTGTGCAGAAGGCGGCCCTGGCACTGACCTACACCCAGGGCGCACAGCAGTCCCCCGACTACAGCGAGGTCCCCGGGTGGACGCACCTGTCCCAGGACCCTGTCGCGCTGCGTTTCCACACGATCCGCCTCTACGGGCTGGTCTGGGCGACGAACGCCTCAACGGTGTCCGCAGCCTTCGGGCTGGCCCGCCAACTGCATGCCGAAGGGCTGGTGGATGCCGCTGTCGCCGCACTGGACCGTCTGCCGCAGTCCTCCCGGCACCATCGGATGGCGCGCCTGACGACAGTCCTGATGCTCATCACCGAACAGTCCTCGCTCAACGAGGCGCGTCTCCGGCGCGCGGCGCGTCGCCTGGAGATTCTGCCCACCAACGAGCCCAGGATCCCCCAGGTCAGACTGGCGGTGCTCGCAGCAGCGCTGGAATGGTTGCGCGCGGAGCAGGAGAAGACCGACGGTCCCGTCCGTGTGGCCAAGGCACCGTTGTTCGACGTGGAGTTCACCGAGCGAGGCCTGCGTGCCGGCATCGAACAGGGCCTGCGCGATATCGCCCGCCAGTCCCCCTTCGCCCGCCACCGTTTCCGGCTGGTGGACATGGCCAACCGGATCCGGCCCCGGACCTGGTTCTGATCCGGTCGACCGGCTGTCACCGATTACGCCTAGGCTGCGGAACGCAGACAACAAAACACCAGGTCACCGTCCATCGTCTCGCCGAGGAGGCGTAATCGGTGACGCGCACCCCACCTGTGCACGCGACACCGGGGGTCCGTCACCGTAGCCGACGCCGGGCCAGCATGATCCCGTCAGCGAGCGTGCGACGCAACAACTCCGGCTCCTTCAGGTGACCGTAGGTCAGCCGCAGTACATGCCATCCCAGATTCGCCAGTTCAGCACCGATCCGCGAATCGGTGTCCCGCCTGTTCCGCGCAAGATGGTCGGCGCCGTCATACTGCAGAGCCAGCTTCCACTCTGCACATCCCAGGTCGACCCTCGCGGCGACCCGTCCCGTAACCCTCTCCCCCGTATGCACGGGATCCGAGGTCGTCCCGTCAGAGCACACGACCAATTGAGGGATGAACCGGTCAGCCACTTCACTGCCGAACAGCCCGTATATCTGAAGACGCAGGAATGTCTCCATCGGTGACTCTCCACCACGATCGGCGAAGGACACCATCCTCCGCAGGTCACGCCGTGGGTACAGGCCGGCACACGCGTCCACTAGCAGCACCGGATCGATACTGAACAGCTGGCAGGCCGCGTCAATGAACTGCACAGACCGCACCGTCACATCGTCCATCCCAGTGCCTGGCAGAACAGACCAGGAATGCTCGCCGGAGCGGAGGGACCGGAGGCAGTGGATGATCGTCAGCACGGGTGACGTCACCTGCAGCCGGGGAAACTCCGGGTCAACATTGACGACCGACGGCAGGTCCGTCATCCAGCCCGCGCGACGATGCCGGGTGGTCTCTCCGGCATGCGCCGCGATTCTACGGTCGCCTCCGGAGAGAACACACGTGTCCGCGTCATCGCAGAAGTACGGCAGCCCCCAGACTGAGGCTGCGCTCCACGCGGCGCCGGTCCATCCGGGGTGGGCAAGGTGGGTCAGCCGGGCCCTGGTCAGTGCCTCCAGGTCATAGGCTATTCCCCTCGGATGCTCACGGGCACCGAGTTTCACGACGCCAGCGTTTCGAACCGCCGCCGTCGGAATCCAGAAGCCACCGACGTCAGTGAAGGCATCGGCACGAACCCCGCGGGCGCGGCCACAGTGATTCTCCAAGGTATCCGGACGGATTGTGCGGTGTACCCGCGTGGAAGCAGACCACTGACGGATAATGTCGCTGTCGAGCGCGTGCCCCTGATACCCCATGAACTCCCCCGTCGTCCCCCGCGGATAACGGTGACGACTCTACAACCCCCACAGCGCGATGTCGCCGATTACGCCTCCTCGCAACATGGAGGAACGACGACCTGCGGTTTTATCGCGCGCAACCGCAGACGAGGCGTAATCGGTGGCACTCGTCGGCTGTCACCGACTACATCTCGGACAGTTCCTTCGCGGCGCGGGCGATCGCGAGCTCCTCGTTCGTCGGCACCACGAGGACCTTCACGGTGGAATCGTCGGAGGAGATCACCCGCGGCCCTTCGACGCCCTCGTCGTTGTTGTTGCGTGACTCGTCGATGCTGATACCGAAGTTCTCCAGCTCTGCCATGGTGTCGCGACGGATGCCCACATGGTTCTCGCCGACACCGGCAGTGAACACCACCGCGTCGAGGCGGCCCAGCTGCAGCATGAACGCACCGACGTAGCGCCGCACGCGGTGAACGTAGATGTCATAGGCGTCCTGGGCATTCTGATCGCCCTCGTTGATCAGTTCCTGGAGGAGGCGGAAGTCGTTCGCACCCGCCAGCCCCTTGAGGCCGGAGCGCTTGTTGAACAGGGTGTCGATCTCGTCGATGGTCATCTTTCCCTCACGGTAGAGGTGGAAGATGATGCCGGCGTCAATGTCGCCGGTACGCGTGCCCATGACCAGCCCCTCCAGGGGGGTCAGTCCCATTGTCGTGTCGACGGGGCTGCCACCACGGATCGCTGCCATGGAGGCACCGTTGCCCAGGTGCAGGGTGATCTGGTTGATGTCATCGGCGTCCTTCCCCAGAATCCCCGGGACGAGGCCGGAGACGTACTGGTGGCTGGTGCCGTGGAAGCCGTAACGCCGGATGTGGTACTGGTCGGCGACCTCACGGTTGAGGCCGTAGCGGGACGCCGCCTCCGGGAGGCTGTGGAAGAAAGCCGTGTCGAACACAGCGACGTGCTTGACGTCGGGCAGCAGCGTCCGGGCGTTCTCGATACCGTCGATGTTGGCGGGGTTGTGCAGGGGCGCCAACGGGATCAGTGAACGGATGTCGTCGACGATCTCGTCGGTGATCACCACCGGTTCAGAGAACTTCGAGCCACCGTGGACGACACGGTGCCCGACCGCGGAGATGTCGAGGTCCTGGGGTCCGGCTCCGAGCAGCGACATCATGCCGAAAGCACGCTCCAGGCCGACGGAGTGGCTCAGGATCGAGCGACGGTCCTCGATGGTCTGGTCTTCGGTGACCAGCTTGATGTGCCCACGGTTCTCACCGATCTGTTCGACGAGGCCGGACAGGAACGGAGGATCCTGCGGGTCAGCGTTCAGGTCGAGGACCTGGAACTTGATGGACGAGGAGCCGGAGTTGAGGACGAGGACATAGTTGGTCATGTGTGCTGGCCTTTCGGTTAGTTTCCGGCCTGGATGGCGGTGATGGCGACGGTGTTGACGATGTCGGGGACGGTCGCCCCGCGGGACAGGTCGTTGACCGGTTTGTTCAGACCCTGCAGGATGGGCCCGACGGCGAGGGCGTCGGCGGTGCGCTGCACTGCCTTGTAGGTGATGTTGCCGGCGTTGAGGTCGGGGAAGACGAAGACGGTGGCCTTGCCGGCCACCTCAGAGCCCGGCATCTTCTTCTGACCGACAGAATCCACGACGGCCGCGTCGAACTGCAGCGGGCCGTCGATACCCAGGTCGGGGGCCTTTTCCCGGGCGATGGTGACGGCCTCTGCCACGGCTTCGACGCCCTCGCCCGCGCCGGAGCTGCCGGTCGAGTAGGACAGCATCGCGACCTTGGCGTCGATACCGAACTGACCAGCGGTCTTCGCCGAGACCACCGCGATCTCGGCGAGCTGTTCCGGAGTCGGGTCGGGGTTCACCGCACAGTCTCCGAATGCCCAGAGGACCCCGTCCATAACCATGAGGAAGATCGAGGAGACGATGGACGCCTCCGGCGAGGTCTTGATGATCTGGAAGCTGGGCTTGATGGTGTGCGCGGTGGTGTGGGCCGCGCCGGAGACCATGCCGTCGGCCATGCCGAGGTGGATCATCATCGTGGCGTAGTAGGAGATGTCCTTCATGGTCTCGCGCGCATCGTCGATGCTCACGCCCTTGGACTTACGCAGCGTGGCGAACTCCTCGGCGAACCGTTCCAGGTCGCCCCCGCTGGTCGGGTCGGTGAGGGTAGCGGAACTCAGGTCGTAGCCGAGTTCATGTGCCCGGGCGGCGATGGCCTTCGGATCGCCGAGGATCGTCAGGTCGCACACGCGGCGGGCGAGCAGCTGGTGCGCTGCTTCAAGAATGCGGTCGTCACCTCCCTCGGGCAGGACGATGTGCGCCTTGGCGGCCCTGGCCTGGATGATCAGATTGCGTTCGAAGGATTCCGGGCCGATGACGGGTGTGCCGGGTTCCGCGGAAGCGACGGAGTCCAGGGCGACGAACGGTACCGCCGTCCCCTCGGATTCCAGCGCGGAGGACGAGGCCTGGGGGCGGTCGAGCAGGGAGATGCCGCGCGGTTCGCGTCCCGAGCGCACCAGCTGGCCCGAGACCTGCTGGAGCTGAAGGTGGTCCTGCTCCCCTGCCGCGATGAGGAAGTGGGCGACTCCGGCAGCGGCCGCCAACCGGGAGTCGAACATGGGCTCACCGGTCGCGACGAGGACGTCCACGTCGCTGGACAGTGCGGTCTCGAGGGCGGCACCGAAGTCCGGCGCCGCGGGACGGAGAGTCTCGAAGATGTCGGTCACCTGGCCTGACAGGCTGGTGATCAGTTCGTCTCGGCGTCCTGCGGCGGTGGCTATCGGGCTGAGCACTGCTCGAACGGTCACGGGGTCTCCTTACATGGTTGACGGTCCCCGTCACGTCCGGTGCGTGGTGACGATCCCGGAGCGTGGGGATGTTCCTCCCCCATTGTGCCGTGAATCACTGACACCGACCAACGCAGCACTGTCTCTATGGTCTCAATACCCCCATTGCTGTGTCTTATCCCACTCACGCGGGGGTGAAACCGGCGTTCTGTCCCGACCTCATCTCACCGGGGTGCATCTACGGCGATAACTACCGTGTCGGACGAGTCGGACGTGTCGTCCTGCGGGTCGTCGTCCCCCGCCCGGTGTGCCGCAGCCCGGCGCCCACGGAGACCACGGATCACGGCGACCAGACACACCGCCACGACCACCGAGGTCAGCAGGCCGCCGAACCATCCGAGTGAGACACTCACCCGGGTGCCGTTGAGCCCCACCAGCACCGCTCCGACGATGCCGCCGAGGATATCCGGCTTGATGACCGTCACGATCCAGGCGGCGATCGGCGCGCCGATGAGTCCGCCGATGAGCAGGCCGAGGACCGGCTGCCAGGATTCGTGTACGCGGTCGAGCCCGATGATGAATCCGACGGAGGCTGCCACGGCCACGAGGAATTCGGCGGTGTTGACCGTGCCGATGATCTTGCGGGGTTCACTACGCCCCACACTCATCAGTGTCGAGGTGGTGACCGGACCCCACCCACCACCACCGGAGGCGTCGAGGAATCCTCCGCCGAGCCCCAGAGTGACCAGACCGAGGCGGGATCGGCGGGTGGCCGACGCCGGCGCACCGTCCGCCGCGGCCGTCTTCTTCCACGGCACGAGAATGCTGCGGATCAGGACGTATGCCCCCAGCAGGAGCAGCAGCGTCGAGACAACGGGTTCAGCAGATTCCGCGGACAGCCCCGCGAGCACGGTTGCGCCGATGAACGCACCGACTGCACCGGGGATGCCGAGGAAGATGACGGTGGGCCAGTGGACGTTGTTGAGGCGCCAGTGGGCGATCCCGGAGAACAGTGTCGTCCCCACTTCGGCGAAGTGCACCGCGGCGCTCGCCTGTGCGGGAGCGGTCCCCGAGAGAATCAGCATCGTCGTGGCGGTCACGCCGAATGCCATACCGAGGGCCCCGTCGACCAGCTGAGCCATCAGGCCGGCGACGGCGAACAAGAGCAGCTTCATCGGGTCGTCCCTTCGTCCGGCGTCGGGTGGTCAATGAGTCGTGCAGCGATGAGTGGGGCGACGTCGGTCGCGAGAGGTTCCCCGACCGTCACGGAGCGAGCGGCTGAGGAGCTGCGGAGCGGCGCTACGGCCCGGACAGCCCGGACAGCCCGGACAGCTTTGTCCCACAGCGTGCCGGGGCAGATGAACAGCGGTTCCACCACGATTCGGTCGGCACCCTCCCGGGCAGCATCCTCGACGTGGGCCGCCAGCGCCTCCGCCCCGGTGCCGGGCCCCCCGGTGGCGACCAGTGACCGGGCGGTCACGCCGAGTCGACGTCCGACGGCGTCTGCCAGATCGGCGACGCGGTCGTTGGCCCCGGTGACACTGGATCCCACCGAGTAGAGGACGACGTGGTCGACCGCATCACTTTGTTCCCGTGCGACGATCCGGGAGACCAGCACATCCACGAGATCGTCGCCGGTACCGATCCCTTCTGCCTGCCGCAGTTTCACACCGGTCGATGCCGTCGCCTGGGCCAACGCCTCAGGAACATCGGTGGTCATGTGGAATGCCGTGGTGAACAGCAGTGGCACGACGACAGCCTCGGAATACCCCTCCGCCGCCAGCAGCTCTGCGACCGTCGTCGGTGTCAACGGGGAGAAGTCCAGGTAGGCTGCCCTGCTGTCGCGTCCGGTCAGTTCAGCGACGGCACGGGCGATGTCCACCACCGTCCGGTCCGCCTCCGGATGCCGGGAGCCGTGTGCCAGGCACACGACGGGGGGCATCAGGCCGGAACGGACGGTGGTGGGCATCAGTGATCCGTCACTCAGGCCCGGGTGCTCTCGGTGACCAGTCCGGCGGTGAGCGTGTCACCGGTACCGGGGTTGATCAGCAGGAAGGATCCGACGCGTCCGCCACGGCGGTAGGCCTCGAACGGGAGCGGTTCGGCGACGGTCACGCGCACCTCGGCGATGTCGTTGAGTGCGAGTTCGGTACCCAGGTCGCCGTCCTCGCCTGTCTCGTTCTCATCGAGGATGTGGACGCGGCTGACGATCTCGTCGACCCGCGCACGCACGGTGGCGGAACCGTAGCGCAGCAGCACGTTACCCCGCACCTTCACCGGGGTCTCGGCAAGCTGGAAGACCAACGCGCTGACCGAGGTGGACGGGGCGGGAGCCGGGTCGCCCTCCACCTCGGAGGCGATGAGGTCGCCACGGGAGATGTCGATGTCGTCGGCCAGTCGCAGCGTGACGGACTCGCCGCGCTCGGCACGGTCCTGCTCACCGGCCGGACCGTCGATGCCGACGACCGTGGTCGTCCGACCGTCCCGGCCGCCGACGGTGACCTCGTCACCGACGGCGATCGCGCCGGACGTCAAGCGTCCCGCGTAGCCACGGTAGTCGGTGGCGTGGTCGCGGATGACGACCTGCACCGGGAAACGCAGTCCGCGGACCTTGCCGGCGTTCACGCGTGCCGGGCGGGCGTTCTCCAGAATGTCGAGGACGGTGGGGCCGCCGTACCAGGGCGTGTTCTCCGACGGGGAGACGACGTTGTCACCCAGCAGTGCGGAGGTCGGCACCACATCGATCTTGGGAAGCTTCAGGTCCTCTGCGAGTTCACGGACCTCGGAGGTGATGGAACGGAAAACCCCCTCATCGAAGTCGACAGCGTCGATCTTGTTCACGGCGACGACGACGTGCGACGTCTTCATCATCGCGGCGACGGTGAGGTGCCGACGGGTCTGCTCGATGACGCCGTTACGGGCATCGATGAGCACGATGACCAGGTCAGAGGTCGACAGGCCGGTGACGGTGTTCCGGGTGTACTGCACATGGCCCGGGCAGTCGGCGAGAATGAAGGAACGCTTGTCCGTGGCGAAGTAACGGTAAGCCACGTCAATGGTGATGCCCTGTTCACGTTCCGCACGCAGCCCGTCGACCAGCAGGGAAAGGTCCGGGTTCTCCAGACCCTTGGCAGTCGAGACCCGCTCCACCGCCTCATACTGGTCAGCGAGAATGGACTTGGTGTCGTACAGCAGGCGTCCGACGAAGGTGGACTTGCCGTCGTCGACGGAGCCGGCGGTGCACAGTCGCAGCGTCGGCAGAGTGGCCGACGCGTCTGTGTCGTTCACGGGAGCCTCCAGTGTGGCGGTCGGAGCGGTCATCAGAAGTAGCCTTCCTTCTTGCGGTCCTCCATGGAGGACTCGGAGAGTTTGTCGTCAGCACGGGTGGCGCCACGTTCGGTCGTGGTGGACAGGCGGATCTCATCGATGACCTCGTCGATGGTGGCTGCGTCCGAGAGAACTGCACCGGTGCAGGACATGTCGCCGACGGTGCGGTAGCGCACCGTCTTCGTCTCGACGGTCTCGCCCTCGGCCGGCCCACCCCACTCACCGGCGGTCAGCCACATGCCGCCGCGGTTGAAGACCTCGCGGTCGTGGGAGTAGTAGATGCCGGGAATCTCCACGTCGCGTGCCCGCAGGTAGTCCCAGATGTCGGCCTCGGTCCAGTTCGAGATCGGGAAGACACGGATGTTCTCACCGGCCTGGTGACGGCCGTTGTAGAGACCCCAGAGTTCCGGGCGCTGCCGACGAGGGTTCCAGCCTCCGAAGGAGTCGCGCACGGAGAAGACACGCTCCTTGGCGCGGGCCTTCTCCTCGTCGCGGCGGGCACCACCGAGGACGGCGTCGTACCCGCGGTCCTGGATCGTCTCGACGAGCGGGACGGTCTGCAGCGGGTTGCGGGTGCCGTCGGGGCGCTCCTGGATGGCACCGGAGTCGATCCAGTCCTGCACGTGGGCGACATGCAGGCTGATGCGCGGATCCTCGGCGACACGGTCGCGGAACTCGATGACCTCGGGGAAGTTGTGGCCGGTGTCGACATGGACCAGCTCAAAGGGCACCGCCGCCGGGGCGAAGGCTCGCTTGGCCAGTTCCAGGACGACGACCGAGTCCTTGCCGCCGGAGAACAGCAGCGCGGGACGTTCGAACTGGCCGGCGACCTCACGGAGGATCTCGATGGCCTCGGCTTCGAGACTGGCCAGGTGGGGGCTGAGGTCGGCACTGGGGTCGGCGCTGGGTGTGGGGCGTTCTGTCGCAGTAGTCACAGGTGGAGTCCGCATTCTGTCTTGGAGGAGTTGGCCCAACGGCCGGAACGGGGGTCTTCGCCGGGTGCGACCGGCATCGTGCAGGTGGCGCAGCCGATGGAGGGGTAGCCCTGCGTGGTCAGCGGGTGAATGATCAGGTCGTGAGACTCGATGTAGTCCTCGACGTCCTGGTCGGTCCATGCGGCGATGGGGTTGATCTTCAGTCGTCCGGTGCGGTCGACGTCGAGGATCGGGGTGTCCTTGCGCAACGCGCTGTCCACCCGCTTCACACCGGAGATCCATGCCTCGTAGGGGTTGAGCATCCGGGCGAGGGGCTCGACCTTGCGCATCCGGCAGCAGGCTGTGGGGCTGCGCTTGTACAGGTCCCGGCCGTAGACCTCGTCCTGCTTCTTCACGGAATAGACCGGTTCGACGGTGCGCAGCGGCAGCGAGTACCGCGCGTCGACGTCGCGCGCCACGTCGAGGGTCTCGTCAAAGTGGTAGCCGGTGTCGAGGAAGACCATCTCGGCGTCGTGGACACGACCTTCGGTCAGCTCCGCCAGGACGGTGTCCTGCATGGACATCGTCACCGCGACCGTGCCGGTGACGTGCTGGTTGACCCAGTCGAGAATCTCTTCGGCGCTGGCGCCGTCAAGCTTCTCGTTCCATTCGTCGACGAGCGCCTGGTGTGCGGCAGTCTGCTCGTCGCTGAGGTGCGTTGTCGTCGTCGGGGCGTCGGACGGGCTGACCTCCGGGTCCCGGAGATCCCGGTGGCCCTCTGCGTCCTGCCCGTCCTTGGTGCCGGACACTCCGATCAGGCCGGTGAGCGTCGCGAATCCGACGTCTGGTCCTGTGTTCGTCATTCCTGCTCTTCTTCAGTCGGGGATTACGGTGTCAGGCTGTCGTCGTCACGTTCCGACCGGCGCCCAACAGACCGGTCGGTCTGCGGTATGAGTCACCAGACTAGAGCAGAGACCTCCCCTGAGCAACCAGAATTTCGTGTATGGACACAAAGAAGAATTGTCTACACTGGTAAAGACGCACTTATTGCCTAGACCGAGAGGTCTGTAAAGGCCACTGAGACACCCGTGGAACCGTACGTTGCCGGGTTCCATTCGCCGTGAAATCCCCCGCGCGTGCACGCACCAGCCCTTCCCCCTCCCCTGTTACCGCCCCTGCGACCAGACCTCCCACAGCTGCGCGTAGCGCCCCCCTGCCTCGACGAGTTCCTCGTGGGTCCCCTGCTCCACGATCCTGCCGTCCTCCATGACCAGCACCTCATCCGCCAGACGCGCCTGGTCCAGACGATGCGCCACCGTCAGTGCCGTCCTCCCCTCGGTGAGTCGACGGGCCGCAGCCTCCAACGCCTGCGCACCGGCCGAACCCGCCTCCGCGGTCGCCTCATCGAGGACGACGACCCGCGGATCACGGAGAAGGACCCGGGCCAACGCGATCTGCTGCGCCACCACGGGATCCGGCACCAGGCCACGGGCACCGACAACCGTGTCCAGCCCGTCTGGCAGCTGACGGAACCAGTCGACGGCACCGACGGCGGCGAGTGCGTCGACAAGCTGCTCGTCATCGGTCACCTCAGAGGCGTCCCCGTCCACCGCCAGACCCAAGTCGTCCCGCAGCGTCCCGGAGAACGTGTGCACCTCCTGCGACACCAGCGCCAGCCGGGCCGCACGTTCGTCGTCGGACAGGGCCGTCACCGGAACCCCGTCCACCGTCACCGTGCCGGCGGTGGGCTCCCGGAGCCCGGCGAGCAGCGTCGCCACCGTGGTCTTGCCCGCACCGGATGACCCGACGAGAGCGACGGTCCGACCCGGCTCGATGGTGAACGTGACGTCCTCCACGGCCCAGGAGTCGTCCCGGTAGCGGAAGTCCACACCGTGCAGGCGCACCTCACCCCGCGCCTCGGGCGCCCCGGCGTCCGGCACCGGACGGGGCGGATCCACCGTGACACCCACGATGCGGGCCAGGGAGGCGTAACCGGACTGCGCGACGTCGAGCACCCGCATGATCTGCTGCAACGGCCCACGGACCCGGATGAGCATCAGCGTTGCCGCGGTCACCGCGCCGACACGCAGGACACCGTTGTCGACGAGGATGAATCCGAGGACGATCGCCGTCGCCAGCATCACCAGCTCTGCGATGAGCATCTTGTTCATCAACACGACCATGACCCGGTTGGCGTTGACCGCATTGGTCATGACCTGGCGGGAGGAGTCCGCGATGCGTTCATGCATCTCATCCTCCATACGGAAGGCACGTACCGTGGCCCGGCCGTGGATGGCCTCAAGGACGCGCCGCGCCCGCAGCCCCATCGACGCCCGCTCCGCGGCGTACAGTGCCGGTGCACGACGCAGGTAGGACCGGGCCGCCAACCAGTACACCGGCGACACCACCAGGATGATCAGCAGGAAGCGCCAGTCCACCGTCACCAGGCTGACGGCCGTGGCACCGATGACGAACACCGCGCCCGACAGGATCGGCAACGCCTCCATGATCGCCGCCGACACCTGGGCGACGTCATCGGTCGACCGACTGACGACATCGCCGGTGCCGGCGTCCTCGACCGTGTGCATGGGCAGTCCCAGCGCAGTACCGACCATCTCCTCACGCAGGTTCGCGATGAGGCGCTCCGACAGCCGGGCGAGAATGAAGTAACCGGCACCGTTGAATACTCCGGCGCTGACCGCGACGACGACCATCAGTCCGGCGGTGCGCCACAGATCCGCCTCCGCCTGCACCAGCTCCCCCGACGCCGACCCCGCTGCCGAGGACACGATGTCGACAATGCGCCCCAGCAGGCGTGGGACGGTCACGGTGCAGGTGGATCCGACCGCCAGCAGCAGGAACGCGACGAGCGCCTGCCGACGGGCCCGCGGAACCTTCCTCGCCTGGGCGAGAACCTCCCGCCGCGCCTGAGCCCAGGTGGCGAGAGGGAACGTCCGGACAGGGTCGTCCCCGCCGTCGGTCTTCGGGCTGGTCAGGGATGCCGCCCTCATCGCGCCCCCGTCCCGGTTGCGGCGGAGGCAGGTGTGAGATCGGCGCACCCGACAACGGCGGCGAATTCGGCGTGTGTGAGTTCATGCGCCGCGGCGACATGCCAGGCAGGCGCGTCGCTGATGACCAGGACCCGGTGCCCGGGTCGACCGCCACCGGCGTAGAGGGCCGCGACACGCTCGGCGATGTGCTGTTCGGTGACGGAGTCCACCGCGGTGGTCGGGTCGGTCAGCACCAGCAGTTCCGGGTCCGCCGCGATGGCACGCGCAAGGGCGACGCGCTGCCGCTGGCCACCGGAGAGCCGCCGTCCTCCCTCCCCCACAGACCGTTCCGGTCCCCCGGGGATGTCGGAGCAGTCGGCGACCTCGAGGGCGCGGACAGCCACCGCCGGGTCCGGGTGGACGTTGTCGCGCAGGGGACCGTCGAAGAGGTCCGCCCCGTGCGGGGCCACGGTCACGCGGTGACGCGGCAGCCGGAGCAGCGCCGACGTCGCCACCGAAGTCACCGCAGACGGGTGGCGCTCACCGCCGGCCCCCCGCACGACGGTCACCCCGGCAGGCAACGCCGCCAGCACCGCATCCGTCGTTGCATCCGACGCTTCGTCCGGGGTGGCGTAGGGGGCGGTGAGAACCTCCCGCACGCGGCGACCCGACGCCGACGAGATCGCCACACGGGTGGCGAAGTTACGTCCGAGCATCGTCATCGGGACGACGACATACTGTGACAGCCCCACGACGGTGATCAGCTGCCCCACGCTCAGGCCGTCGTGCAGGGCGATCCATCCGGCGGTCACGCCGATGGCGACAACGTAGATCGCCCCGACGGACTCGGTGACCATCGTCAACCGCGCTTCGGCGGCATTGGCCCGCACCGTCGCATCCAGGGCCCTGGATGAATAGCCATGGTACCGACGGCGCATGGTGCGCACCACGCCCAGGCCTTTGACGATCCGCAGCCCCTGGACCGCATCCGCAGCGACGGCCGCCGCCTGTGCCAGAGCCTGCTGGCGGGCCTGGGCCCGGCCACGCAACGGGCGGGCGGCCCGCACCGACAGTGCCACGACCAGCGGGGCCCCGATCAGTACGGCGAGACCGAGCTGCCAGTGGATCGACAGCACCACGACGGCGACATAGAGGATCGAGCCGAGTTCGGCGATCGGGAAGACGGTCATCACCACGATTTCCGCTGCCTTGTTCGCGTCCGTGCTCGCGATCGACAGCAGCCCGCCGGCGGTACGTTCCCGTCCATTGGCGCTGCTGATCCCCCGCGGGTCCTGGATCCGGTCGGTGACCGTGGTGCGAAGGTCATGGCTGAGCTGCTGGAGGGTGATCTCCGTGTACCGCCGCGCCAGCCAGACCGCCACGGCGTTGAGCAGGAACAGTCCTGCCAGCAGAGTGACCCACAGTGCCAACCGGTTCCACCGTCCGGTGGCCACGGCATCGTCGATGGCACGTCCGACCACAATGGATGTGGTGGCGTTGCAGATGAACCCCACCAGCATCCCGAGGGAGGCGATGAGTTGGACCGGCCGTTGGGCGACGGCGAGCTTCAGCAGCCAGCGACGGTCGGCGGGGTCCGGGAGTTTCGAGGGAGAGCTGCGCAGGACACCGGATCTGATCGTGTCGTGCCCGGTACTGTCTGTCTCCGCATCTCCCGCCATGACGGTTGAGCCTACAGTACGGGCAAGGGTGCCCTACACTGCCCGACCCGGCACAACCCCGGCTCAGAGCCCGGCTCAGACACCGCGGTCGATGTGTCCGTGCAGCTTCACCGAGAACACCCGGCAGCAGTCGCGGCACTGCCAGGCGTTGTCTGTCTCCATGTCGGGGAAGAGGTTCTCCGATGTGCAGTACGGGCAGTTCATGACGGTCGCCCTCCTCGGGTTGGGGTGTGCGGTCTTCCCGGGGATCCGGGAGTTCGTGTCATCCATTCATGTCATCCATGGTGTAGCGGGGGTGTAGCGGGCTACTGCAGGACGGCCTCATCGGCACGCAGCACCCAGTCACGGAACTGCTCTCCCTCGTCCCGCTGGTCCTTGTAGTGCTCCACAACGCGCACAATGTAGTCGTCCAGTTCGGCGGAGGTGACCTTGTGTCCGCGCAGTTTCTTGCCGAAGTCGGGGTGCATACCGATCGCGCCGCCGAGGTGAACCTGGAAACCCTCCACGCGGTTGCCGTCGTCGTCCGTGACGATCTGTCCTTTCAACCCGATGTCGGCGACCTGGGTCCGCGCGCACGAGTTCGGGCAGCCGTTGAGACTGATCTTCAACGGGACGTCCAGGTCACCCAGACGCTCCTCCAGCTGATCGGTCAGGGTGATCGCACGCTGCTTGGTGGTCACCAGGGCAAGCTTGCAGAACTCCAGGCCGGTGCAGGAGATGATGTCGCGACGGAAGGACGAGGGCCGGGCGGAGAGCCCCTCGGCGTCGAGCGCCTCAAGCAGACCGTCCACAGCGTCCGCCTCCACGTTGAGGAAGATCAGCTCCTTGTCCGGAGTGGTGCGCAGATCGGTGACACCGTGCGCTTCAGCCAGGTCAGCGAGCCGCTGCAACTGGTCGCCCTCGGTGTGCCCGACGGTGGGCTTCACGCCGACGTAGAACCTGCCGTCCTTCTGTTCGTGCACTCCGACATGATCGCGGTACCCCGGGAAGACCTCCGGCTCGGGGCCGTCGGTGAGCTTGTGTCCGAGGTAGTCGTCCTCCAGGATGCGACGGAACTTCTCGATACCCCAGTCAGCGACGAGGAACTTCAACCGTGCCCGGTTGCGCAGCTTGCGGTAGCCGTAGTCACGGAAGATACGGACCACACCGCACCAGACCTCCGGCACCTCGTCGATCGACACCCAGGCACCGAGGCGCTGGGCCAGCATCGGATTGGTCGACAGGCCACCACCGACCCACACGTCAAAACCCGGGCCCTTCTCCGGATGCTCGGAGCCGATGAAGGAGATGTCCTGGATCTCGTGGGTGATGTCCTGGCGGACCGATCCCGAGATGCCCGACTTGAACTTGCGCGGCAGGTTGGCGAACTCGTCGCGGGTGAGCCAGTTCTCCTTGATCTCTTTGATCGCCGGGGACGCGTCGATGATCTCGTCCTTGGCGATGCCGGCGACCGGCGAGCCGAGGATGACACGGGGAACGTCACCGCAGCCGAAGAAGGTGTCCAGGTTGACCGACGCCAACCGGTCCCAGATCTCGGGGACGTCCTCGATGCGGATCCAGTGGAGCTGAATGTTCTGCCGGTCGGTGAAGTCTGCGGTGCCGCGGGCAAAGTCAGTCGAGATACCGCCGATGACACGCATCTGCTCGCTGCTCATCATGCCGCCGTCCAACCGGATGCGCATCATGAAGTAACGATCCTGCAGTTCAGCGTTGGACAGCAGGCTGGTCTGCTCCCCGTCCATGTCCTGGCGACGCTGGGTGTACATGCCGATCCACTTGAAGCGGGGTGCGAGGTCCTCTGCGGGGATCGAGTCGAAGCCCTGCTTGGCGTAGATCTCCCGGACGCGGTCGGCGACGGCGAGACCGGCATCGTCCTGCTTGATGCGCTCATCGTTGTTCAGCGGCTTCTTGCCGTCAATGAGCCACTGACCCTGGGGTTTCGGGGCGGCGCGGTCCGCCTTCTCCTCGTCGGTGAGTTCCCGCGGGGGCGGTGGCGCGGCAGCCTCGGCGTCCTCGAGTGCCTTCGCTGCCTTCTGAACTGCCTTGCCGGCTTTAAGCTCATTCCAGCGCGCTTTCCTGGCCGCGGAGAACAGGTCCTTGTTATCGGGGTCCGCGTCCGCCGCCGCTTCTGCCGCCTTCGTGGCGGCGGCGAGGTCTGCCTGCTCGGCCTCCGCCCGCGCCAACTCCTCCCGCGCGGCGGTCACGGTGGGGTCCTCCGGGGCTGCGGAGACGTCGGCAGCATCAGAGGCATCAGACGCGGAGGCTTCTGCCGCTTCCGGTGCGTCCGATCCGCCAGCGGGTTCTACTCCGAGAACGGACTCGACCGTACGTACCGCCTGTGCGGCCTGCTGTTCGGCCGACCGGGTGTCCTTCGCCGCCTCGGCGAGCTTCGTGTCACCGGGCTCGGCGGCTGCCGCCGCCTCCGCCGACCCTGCAGCGACCGCGAGCACGGACGCACCTGCCCGGATCAGCGACAGGGCGTCCTGCAGGGACGCAGGAGCTCCAGCGACGGGTGCAGCAACTTCGGCGTTCCCGGAGTTTGCCTTATTTTCAGCGGTCTCCTGAGCCGTCCGAGGCTCCTGAGTTTCCACGGACTCTGCCGCTTCCCTGGCCTTCTTCAGGGCACGGGCGGCCTTCTTCTGCGCGGCACGTGCGCGCCGTGCCGCGGCGGCACGTTTCTTGTCGTCCGGCGCCGCCTCTGCGGCAGCCTCCGCGGCTTCGGTCTCGGCGGTGGTCTCGTCAACCTTGGCCTGGGCGTCAGCCACCGGGTCGCCGGTGACCTCTGCAGTCTCCGTGGTCTCTCTGGCCTTCGCGGACGCGTCGGCGGGCGTTCCTGCAGCTTCAGCAGTGATGGGCAGTTCGTCGGTCGCCGTGGTCATACCTTCTCTTCTCCTGATCTTCCTGGTCGTCGATGGTCCCGCGCCCGCTGCCGCGGGACCGAGGAACGCTGGAGCCGGTCAGGACACCGGCCGTACAGACCGCTTGGTCTGGTCCTAAGGTGTCGCCCCAGACTAGACCGGTCTGTCCGCGGACACAACGTAGGAGATACTCACCCGCGCCGACAAGGGGCTTCCCCGACGACCCTTGCAGTTTCCAGACCGAGTGGTCTATAGTCTGACCCTGACATCCGGTCATACGTGTGCGTGACCGTCCTCACCTGCGCCGTCCTGATACTTTCGGTTCGCCCCAGGGCAGACTAACGTACACAGGAGACCACCCCTGCCCGGCCGCCGAGCTGCCGCACGAAACCGCCAACCACGGATTGGACCAACGCATTCATGTCTGACAACCGCCCGCTGCGCGTCGCCGTCATCGGATCCGGCCCGGCCGGAATCTACGCCTCCGATGCACTGATGAAGTCCGGCAAGGACGTCTCCATCGACCTCTACGAGAAGATGGCCGCCCCCTTCGGTCTCATCCGGTACGGTGTCGCCCCCGACCATCCGCGGATCAAGGGCATCATCAAGGCCCTCCACAAGGTCATGGACAAGCCCCAGATCCGCCTGCTCGGCAACGTCAACGTCGGCGAAGACATCACCCTTGACGACCTGAAGAAGCACTATGACGCGGTCATCTACGCCACCGGCGCCACCGACGACCGGGACCTGAACATCCCCGGCGGCGAGCACACCCTCGGTGCCGGCAAATTCGTGGGCTTCTATGACGCCAACCCGCATTTCGAGGACTCCTGGAACGTCGACGCCGAGGCCATCGCCGTCATCGGTGTCGGCAACGTCGGCCTCGACATCGCCCGCGTGCTCGCGAAGACCGGTGACGAACTGCTCGTCACCGAAATCCCGGACAACGTCTATGAGTCCCTGAAGAACAACAAGGCCAAGGAAGTGCACGTCTTCGGGCGCCGCGGACCGGCCCAGGCGAAGTTCACCCCGCTGGAGCTCAAGGAGCTCAACCACTCCGACACCATCGAGGTCGTCGTCAATCCCGAGGACATCGACTACGACGAGGGGTCCGAGAACGCCCGGCACAACTCCAAGATCACCGACCAGGTGTGCACCATCCTGGAAAACTACGCCGTCGCCGAACCCAAGGGCGCCCCCCACAAGCTCTACCTGCACTTCTTCGAGTCTCCCGTGGAGGTCCGCACCGACGACAACGGCACGGTGACCGCCCTGGTCACCGAGCGCACCGAGCTCGACGGCAATGGCGGCGTCCGCTCCACTGGCACACTGACCGAATGGAACGTCGGTCAGGTGTACCGTGCCGTGGGCTACAAGTCCGACCAGCAGAACGACCTCCCCTGGGACGGCAAGGAGAACGTCCTGCCCAACGTGGGTGGCCGCGTCCTGACTGAGGGCCCCACCGCCGACGGCATCGCCGGCGTCCCCGGCTCCGCCGACCCGGAGGCTGAGCTGCGCGAGACCCTGCCCGGGGTCTACGCCACCGGCTGGATCCGCCGCGGGCCCGTCGGCCTGATCGGAAACACCAAGGGCGACGCGAACGAGGCGGTGGCCAACCTCCTCGCCGACTACGATGCCGGCATCGGTTTCGGCCCCGAGGCGCCGGGCGAGGACGACGTCATCGAGCTTCTGCACTCGCGCGACATCGACTACACCACCTGGGAAGGCTGGTACAACCTCGACGCCCACGAACGCAGCCTGGGCGAAGCCGAAGGCCGCGAGCGCAAGAAGGTGCGTTCCCACGAGGAGATGGTGCACTACTCCAGCGGTGAGGCGCGCGTGAAAGCGTAGTCCCCGAACTCGCGAATAGCGTCGTAATTCACCCGGTGAAATTATAATTCGCGAGATACTTTCTCAAAAGTCCCGGAGAAACCCCAGGTCGCCGGGCCTTTTTGCGTTCTCGGATAAAAGTCAGAATTTTCTTCGCCTTTTGGTGATTCATTGCGCTCATACCGTTATCCTTAAGACTATGAGCGACACCACGAACACCGCAGGCCGCAACCCTGCCGCTGAAGCGCCAGAGGTCCATCTCACGGGCAAGCAGGTACTGAACATGCAGCCCCAGCAGGTCCATGCACTCTACAAGCTGCGGGTGGACGTCTTCGTCAACGAGCAACGCGCCAGCTTCGCCGAGATCGACGACACCGACATCGACCCCGGCACCCACCAGCTCCTGGCGTACGTTCACCCCGGTTCCGGCCCGGACTACCCCTGGGGTCTCCCCGACCCCGGCTCTCCCCTGCGTCTGGTCGGAACCCTCCGGGTCTTCGGCCCGCCGGAGGAGCAGCATATCGGACGGCTCTGCGTCCATCCGGATTTCCGCGGTTTCGGCATCGCCTCGAAGCTCGTGGACGACGCACTCGAGGTCATCCGCGGACGCGCAGCAGCCCTGGACCCCAACGTCCAGAAGACCGTCGTGAAGATCGAAGCACAGACCTACCTGATGCCTTTCTACAAGTCGTACGGCTTCGAGGCCACGGATGAGCCGTTCATGGCCGAAGGCATCGAGCACCAGGAAATGCACCTCACCCTCGACTGAGGTCACCACG
This sequence comes from Corynebacterium glyciniphilum AJ 3170, assembly GCF_000626675.1. Lineage (NCBI taxonomy): Bacteria > Bacillati > Actinomycetota > Actinomycetes > Mycobacteriales > Corynebacteriaceae > Corynebacterium > Corynebacterium glyciniphilum. Next base: position 3,001,369 of record NZ_CP006842.1, read on the forward strand.
AAGGTCGGGGAAACGGGACACAGAAGGGGGTGTCGGGCCCGGGGCCCGATAGAGTGTCCCGGGTGGGAACCAAGAGCACCAAAGGCACGAATTCCGAGACACGCATCCTCCTCTACTACCGCTTCACCCGGATCGCGGACCCGACCGCGGTTATGCTGTGGCAGCGCACCCTGTGCGACTCTCTCGGCCTGCGCGGGCGGATCATCATCAGCCACCACGGGATCAACGGCACCGTCGGCGGATCACTCACCGCGGTGAAGCAGTACATCCGCCGAACCCGCGAGTACCCCGGATTCCATGACATGGAGTTCAAGTGGTCCCCCGGTTCCGCTGAGGACTTCCCGAAACTGTCGGTGAAGGTCCGCGACGAAATCGTCAGCTTCGGCGCTGCCGACGAACTCCGTGTGGATGAACACGGTGTTGTCGGCGGCGGCACCCACCTCTCCCCTGCCGAGGTCAACGACCTGGTGGAGCAGAAGCGTGACACCGGCAACGACGTCGTCTTCTTTGACGGCCGCAATGCCATGGAGGCACAGATCGGCAGGTTCAGGGGCGCGGTGGTCCCCGATGTCGACACCACACATGACTTCCTGCGTGAGCTGGAGTCCGGCAAGTACGACGATCTCAAGAACCGTCCGGTCGTGACCTACTGCACCGGCGGCATCCGTTGCGAAGTGCTGAGTTCGTTGATGCGCAACCGCGGTTTCACCGATGTCTACCAGATCGACGGCGGCATCGTCCGCTACGGCGAACAATTCGGCGACTCCGGACTGTGGGAGGGCTCCCTGTACGTCTTCGACAAGAGGATGCACATGGAGTTCAGCGAGGATGCTGCCTCACTCGGAACCTGCGTGCACTGCGGGACGGCCACACACACCTTCCACAACTGCGCCAACGGCGAATGCCGGGACATGATCCTGCTGTGCGAGACATGCGCGGACACACCGTCCACCGCTCACTGCGGTAAGCAGGCGTGTGCCACCACCGTGTCCTGACGGGGCGTGTGCCCCTTCACCGTGACCGGACCGTAGAGTCAGTGCGAGAATACTTGTGCGCGACACATCGTGATTTTTCAGCAGGAGCATCCCCCATGACCCGCATCCCCGTTTTCGCACGTGCCCGAAGCCGGATGAGCCGCGTCGTGCTGGCCTTCGGTGCCGGCACCACGCTCCTCTTCGGAGCGTCGGCCTGCTCCTTCGAGACCGTGTTCAGCACCACGGAGGACGACAGTACAGCCGACCGGGCCCTGGCACTCTCCGCTCCGGGCAGCGCCGACCTGTGGCGTACCTCCGGTACCGGCCCGGACTCCCTCAATGACGACGCCGAGCCCGGCACTCCCATGGAGTTCGTCGACCCCGCCCTGCTCGAGGACGGTGAACTGCCTCCCCGTATGACGGTGACCGAGGCGCAGTCGCTCCAGGTCCTCCAGAAGCTCGCCGACATGGTGCAGGAGGAGGGCCGCCGCATCTCCGAGGTCGCGACGCTACGGGTCTACCTCACCCCCGAGGACGGCACCGATGACGGGGCCGACTTCGAGGGGTGGAACCGGGCCTACCGTACGTTCTTCGCCAACCTCGATCCCTTGACCGGAGACTCACTCCTGACGGGCACCTCGGCGGTGACGTTGACCGCGGAGACGAGCCCGTCCACCACGTCGGAACCGTCAGGACCCTCAGGCCCCTCCGACAGCGACACACCGTCGGACGACGAGGCCCCCTCGACGTCCCCTGACGCGGAACCGACCGACACGACCGGCGGGGTCGACGATGACACCGACGACACCGACGATGACGATTCGCGGTACTCCGGGGAAACCAACCCCACCAAGCCGACGGTGGTCACCGTGGGCGTGGCCGAGCAGCCCGTCGAAGGATGGTTGGTGCAGGTCGAGGCGGAAGTGATCTTCGACAACGAGTGACGCCCCTCAGGAGCGCCCCCACCTGCCACTGTCTGACGTGGTGCCGGGGGTAGCCGGGTCGATACCGACTGTCACCGTCGACGCCGCCTCAGTGGCCCGCTCCCTGGCGACATCGACGGTCTCTGCCGTGGAAAAGGCCACCCCCATCCTGCGCCGCTCATGGCTGACCGGCTTACCGAAGATCCGGACCTCGGTCTCCGGCACGGTCAGAGCCTCCGCCAGGCCGGAGTAGGTCGGGGCTGCAGCGGACTCGCCGCTGTCCACGCGCCCGTAGATCACCGCTGACGCGCCCGGGGAGATCAGTGTGGTGTCGATCGGCAGCCCGAGAATCGCCCGGGCGTGCAGGTCGAACTCGCTGAAGCGCTGAGACCCCATCGTCACCATGCCGGTGTCGTGCGGCCGGGGACTGACCTCGGAGAAGTACACGTCGTCGCCCTTGACGAAGAGCTCCACACCGAACACGCCACGTCCTCCCAACGCGCCGGTGATACGTGCGGCGACCGAGCGCGCGGATTCCAGCGCCGCTGTCGTCATCTGTGCGGGCTGCCAGGACTCCACGTAGTCTCCCCGGTCCTGCCGGTGGCCGATGGGCTCGCAGAACCAGGTGGCGTCGTCGCCCGAGTCCGGGTCCACTGACCGCACGGTGAGCAGGGTGATCTCATAGTCGAATGGCACGAACTGCTCGATGATCACCCGTCCCGAGGACACCCGCGCCCCACTCATCGCGTACTCCCAGGAACGCCGCAGGTCGTCCTCGGAACGCACGTAGGACTGGCCCTTGCCCGAGGAGCTCATCACCGGCTTGACCACACAAGGCATACCGATCCTGCGGACCCCCTCGAGGAACTCGTCATAGGACGAGGCGAAGACGTGGCGGGAGTTCGGCAACCCCAGATCCCGGTCGGCCAGGGTTCGGATGCCCTCGCGGTTCATCGTCAACCGTGTGGCGCGCGCGGTCGGGATGACTGTGGCCAGGCCCTCGTCCTCCACGTCCTGCAGAGCATCGGTCGCCAGTGCCTCGATCTCCGGGACGACGAACTGCGGACGGACCTCGTCGATCAGGGCACGTACGGCGGAGGGGTCCGTCATGTCGATGGTGTGGTGGACATCGGCGACATGGTGCGCCGGTGCCCCCTCGTAACGGTCCGCGGCATGGACCTCCACCCCGTAGCGCTGCAGGGCGATGGTCACCTCCCTGCCAAGCTCGCCGGATCCCAGCAACAGGACCTTCGTGGCATTGGGTGCAAGGGGTGTACCGATGACGTCAGGCGTGTACATGGGTCAAGACGCTACCAGCCTCCCCATGGTCGACATGCAGTCCAGTCAGGCAACCGCCAGGTTTCCCGGATAGTTCGCCAGGCGACCACTGTCGTCGATCACCGAGTAGGCCGAAGCGTCCCCGGTGATGATGCGCGAACGCTGGCCGGACACGCTGGTGGGGACCGGCCCTGCGAGCGTGACACGGTGGTTCTTACGACGTTGATCACCGAAATCCGCCACACCGTAGTGCTGGGTGGCGAGATTGTCCCAGATGGCGACGTCGCCCTCTTCCCAGTGCCACCGCACGGTGTTGTCCGGGGAGAGGATCCTGGCCTGGAACAGGCGGATCAGATCCCGCGATTCGTCGTCACGGAGCCCGCTGATCCGAGACACAAACTGTCCGAGCAACAACGAACGCTCCCCCGTGGCGGGGTGTACATGGACCAGCGGGTGCTCGGTCTCGAAACGGACCCGGGTGAACTCGGCGTAGGAGAACCCGCTGGAGTCGGTGACGTCCGGGGCTTCCGGCTGTTTCGCCGAGGCGTAGTCGTAGTCGTTGGTGTGGACGGCCCACAGTGCATCCGCCAGGTCCCGTAACGGCTCCGGAAGGCGTTCGTAGGCCGCGACCGTGTTCGCCCATTCGGTGGCACCACCGTAACCGGGAAGCTCCACCGCCCGCAGGACGGAGATCTTCGGGACACGGTCGACGAACGACACGTCGGTGTGCCATGCATTCGCCGCTCCCTCGAGGATCAGGTTGTCCCGGCCGTGGGAAACCACGGTGGGGTGAGCGAGCGTGGGGGTGCCCAGCAGACTGGCGAACGCATACTGGTCCTCATCTGTGAGGTGCTGCTGACCGCGGATAATGAGGACCTTGTGGAGGGCCAGTTCGGTGCGGATCCGGTCGACGGTGTCCGGATCCAGGTCTCCACCCAGACGGAGCCCCTCGATCTTCGCCCCGACATTGTGGGACAGGCGGGTGAGTTCAATAGACTGATCTGTCTGCTTCTGTGTCATGGCGACAGCCTCGCACATCGCCCGACACCCCGCACTCTTTCACTTCACAGTGAACGGAATCCGGCACGGCACCGGGATTCACCACTCAGGGTTTTCCACGTCCACACCGTGACCGGCCGCATTAGCGCGGATCAACTCCACGAGGTAATCCGTGTGATCGTCCCCGTTCACGGTCCAGTTCGTCCGGAACCGGCCATCACCGACGTACATCGCCGACAGAATGACCTGTCGACCGTGTGGACAGTCGTACCAGCGCGAGATCGAACTGCGCTGCCGTTCCGCCAGCGCGTTGCCCTCCTCCGACCCCGGCGCGACGCCACGCTCATGGGCCTCGGCAAGCGCACGGGCGAATGCATCACCCTCCTCGCGGACGGCACGCCAGTCGTCTTCCCCCATCTGCGACATGATCTCCTGGGACTGCGCCCACTCTGTGGTGTCACCCCAGCGCTCCTCAGCCTCACGCTGGTAGTCGGGGTCCCAGTCCGGGCCGAGGATCTCCCGGACCCGGTCGGGTGGCACCGGTCCGGTGTATACACCGGACGTCACCTCGGCGAGCAGGTTCTCCACGGCAGAAAGCATGCGTTCCACCCCGTCCCGGCGCTCCAGCAGCATCTCCCGCTGGCGTAACAGGTGGGCACGCTCATCCCCACCGGCAGCGTCCAGCAGATCAGCGATCTCGGCGAGGGGGACACCCGACTCGCGGTAGACGAGGATGCGCTGGCCCCGGGCCAGGTCATCGGAGGTGTAGATACGGTAGTCCGACCATGTGCGCACCTGAGGAACCAGCAGGCCCTTCGCGTCCCAGTGGTGCAGGGTACGCACGGTGACGCCGAGGTAGTCGGCGGCCTGACTGACGGTGAACTCTTTGTTCTCTGTGTTGTTGTCCATGCCAGTGATCATCGTCCCTGACGCAGCGTGAGGGTCAAGCGGCCGAAATCCGATCCCACCTTCATGTGAGGTTCACATCGGCCCCCTGACACAGCCCTTCCACGCGCTCCCGAAAAAATTCTCCCCAAAGTTGAGTCCTGTGGAATAAACCTTGAAGGCACACAGTTGAGTCAGGTGTACGCAAGTTCAGCAGACAGATGAAGGAGTGAGGTACTCACCATGGCCACCTTCCGTTTCGATCCTTTCGCCCAGCTCGACTCCGTCGCCCGTGAGATCTTCGGAGAATCCGGCGCGCTCGGGACGGTGAACCGGAACCAGACTCCGCGGTTCATGCCGATGGATCTGGTTCGCAAGGACGACGACTACATCCTGACCACCGACCTACCGGGCGTGGATGCTGACAGCATCGACGTCGACATCGACAACGGTGTACTCACCATCTCCGCCGAGCGCACCACCGGGCCACGGCACGCAGTTGACGCCAGTGGAGATTCCGAGAGCAACAGCACCGGGGACACCCACAAGTGGATCGCGAATGAGCGGTTCACCGGAACCTACCGTCGACAGGTCACTGTCAGCGACAGTGTGGACACTGAACGCGTCACCGCCGACTACACCGACGGTGTCCTGACCGTGACCCTACCGGTGGCGGAGCGGTCCAAGAGCCGCAAGATCACCGTCGGACGCTCCGGGGACGACAGCCCGAAGGAGATCGACGCCTGATCAGGCCAGAGAGCCCAGCATCGCCGACCGGTCACTGACCGCGTCGGCGAATGCCGCATTGTGGCAGGACCACAGCACCGCAGGGCGCCCTCCGTTCCACAAGGCCGCAACCCCCGCTGAGGTGAGTTCCGCGTGGTACTCCCCGGCGGCGTAGCCACGCATCACACGCGTCAGCCACGCATATCCCTCGGCGTCCAGCCCGACAGTCGGTTCATCGAGAATCAACAAACCGGGCCCCCGCACCAGGGCGGCCGCGACCGCGAGCATACGTCGCGGAGAACTCGGCACATCCAACGGATGGACATCGCGCCACCGCTCCAACCCCACCCATTCCAACGCCGCCTCCGCATGGGCGGCGTCCGTGCCAACAGCAAGCTCCTTGAGGACGGTCCGCCGGGAGAATGCGGCGTCCATGCCCGTCGGGGCCCATCCCGCAACGGGTGTATCGAGCGTGCCCTCATGTGGCAGCAAGCCGAGGACGGCGAGCATCAACGTGGTCTTCCCCGAACCGTTGGCGCCGCCAAGATGAGTCACCTGGCCACTGAAGACATTCAGGTTCACCGGCCCGAGTGTGAAGGCCCCGCGAGTAACCCCGACATTCTCCATGGTCAGCACAGATTCTCCCGGAGCGGTGTCCGCAAAGGACGAAGGAACAGGATCCGGTGCATCCTCGTCCGTCCCGTCCAACCGCATCTCCTGGTCAGCGTCATCCGCCAGAACGGTGCGCACCCGGTCGTAGACTGTGACCGTCCCGTCGAACTCGGCGAGCGCGGCACGGAGTGTCTCCACCGCCGCGGCATCGAGTCCGTCGGTCGGGCAGTCGAGCACCAGTGAACCGGGGTCGCGGAGGAGGGCCGCGGCGACCGCCAGCCGCCGGGTCTGCCCGGTGGAGAGCCGCGACGGCTCCCGCTCAGCGATGTGCCGCAGACCCCAGGTGTCCATCGCCGCATCGATCCGGGCAGCCATGATCTCCGGCGCGATGCCCTGCTGCTCCATGCCGAAAGCGAGTTCCTCGCGGACAGTGGAGCGCAGCAGCGAGACGTGGGCCGCCGCATCATTGCCCACCCAGGCCGCCCCGGATTCTTCCGCGGCAGCCCATGCATGTTCGGACAGCCCGGCGCCGGAGGCTGCCCAGATGAAACGGTCGATCATGAGGTGACCGTACCAGTGGGCGTATCCGTGATCGGGAAGCACAGTTGGGTGACCCACGCCGTAGGATCGGGATTCTGCGCCGGGCTGACGTGATAGATGTTGAACATCGGGCCGACGGTCAGGTCACGGGCAGCCAAGAAACGCCCTACCTGCTCTGTCACTGCAGGGACTTGCGCATAGTCACCGTGCAGCGTCGCGGTGACGACGTCGCACTCGTCCACATGCCGGCATTCCAGTCCGTCCGGAGGAGTGAAAGACTCCGTGACCTGAACCCACACCTCGATATCGGCGTCACTCTCCTTGAAGTCGGGGTCGTGGAAGGTGGCTCCCGACCACCCTCCCGCCGGGAACGCTGCGTCTGATTCCTGGAGGAGAGCCATGATCTCCTGCCAGAGCTGCGTTTCCTCCGAATAGTCGGAGACAACGCGACGCAATCCGGCGAGAACCATGGATTGCATGTGTTCGATCGTGACGTCCGTCATGTCAGGATGTCCTTTCAGCTGTGTACGTAACCGGTCGAACTGCGCAAGCTGCGTATGCAGTTCGCGTGACCGTTCGGTGAGACGTCCATGATGGTGTTCAAGCTCGGCGTCGAGCTTCACTGGATCCGTACCCGCCGCCAGCATCCTTGCGATTGCATCGATGGAGAATCCTGCATCCCTGAGTAAGACGATGAGATTCGCAGTCCTCAACTGGTCTGCACTGTAGAAACGTCGCCCGCTGTGTGGGTCGACGTGAGCTGGAAAGAGTAACTCGTGCTCCTGATAATGCCGGAGCATCCTTACGCTGATGCTTGTCAGCCGCGAGAATGTCCCGATCGCAAGCAGGCTGTCGTGGTGATCCATAGGTCTAGTGCACATCCTGACACCGTGGTAGATGCAAGCGAATGCACAACTACGCGGTCGCCCCCTGAACCTCGTCGACACCGAGGCCCTTCACCAGGCCGACAACCTCTTCCGACGCTGATGCGGACCGCAACGCCTCCCGGAACTCGTCCTTCATCAACGCACGGGCGAGTTTCGCGAGGACCCTGAGGTGCTGCTTGCCCGCATCATCCGGCACCGCAATAAGGAACACCAGGTCAACCGGGATACCGTCCGGAGCGTCCCACTCCACCGGGGTCTGGAGCCGTCCGAACACCAGCGTCGGGACGCTCACCGCGGCGCTCCGTGCGTGGGGAATAGCCACACCATGACCGACCGCAGTAGTCGACTGCGCCTCGCGAGCCAGTGCTGCATCCACGACCTCAGTCTCGGCAAGACGTCCCTGCTGCTCCGCCTGTCCGGCGAGGGCACGGATCACCGCCGCAGCTCCGGTCGACTCCCCTGTCTGACCGGTCGCGGGAACGAGATCGAGGACGACGGTGCCTGCGTCGATGAGATCCGACGAGGTCAGCTCCGCGTCCGGCTCCGTGTCTGCGTCGGCGTCCTTCCCCGCCCCCGGAGCGCCCGTCGTGACCGCCATGAGCAGCAGGGACACCGCCGACGTCACGGCGATACCGATAACCAGGCACAGGAAGAACCAGGCGATGCCCTCCACCGCACCGAGCACCGCGACGATCGGCCCGCCGTGCATCACATTGTCCTTCACACCGAACATGCCGGCCAGAGCGCCCGCTACTGCCCCGCCGATAACGTTGGCGGGAATGATCTGCAGTGGACGCGCGACAGCGAGCGGAATCGCCCCCTCCGAGATACCGAAGAAGCCCATGAAGAGACCGGCCACCCCGGCGTCCCGCTCCGCCTTGTTGAACCTGCTGCGCGCCAGCAACGTCGTCACGCCCGCGGCGATCGGCGGGACGGCGATGGCGACGGCCGCCATTCCCATCGGCGCAGCATTACCGGTCGCGATCAGGCCGCCGGCGAAGAGGAACGCTGTCTTGTTGAGCGGACCTCCCATGTCGAAAGCGATCATCGCACCGATGATCGCCCCGAGCAGGAGAACCGAAGACCCCTGCATCCCCTCCAGGCTTTCGGTCATCACCTCGAAAAGCGTGGCGATCGGCTTGCCCAACAGATAGATGAAGAGACCCCCGACCACGAGCGTGGTCACCACGGGAATGACGATGATCGGCCAGATGGGCTGAATGTACTTGTGGACCGGGATCTTCCGGATCGCCAGGGCCACGTAGCCGGAGAGCACACCGGTCACGATCCCACCGAGGAATCCGGCGTCGGCTTCGGATCCGTACAGGTCCCCGGTCACAGCCACCAGCCCGGTCACAAAGCCTGGCGCCAGCCCCGGGCGGTCGGCGATGGCCATCGCGATGTATCCGGACAGCACCGGGACCATGAGGGAGAAGGCCAATCCTCCGAGCTGGTTGAGCGTGTCCCAGAACGTTCCCTCCGGAATGACCAGGCCCTCTGCGGTCGGCTCGCCACCGAGGGAGAGAGCCACCGCAAGCATCAGACCGCCGGTGACAACAAAGGGGATCATGTGGGAGACACCGTTCATCAATGCCCGGTAGAGGTCATCGCCGAAGCGACGGGTCCAGGACCGCTGCCCGTCAGTCTCCCCGCGGCTGCTGCCATCGACACCCGCAGCATCGTCACCACTGCTCTTCGGCGCGTCCAGTGCCGACCGGAGCAGTTCCGCCGGCTTCTTGATTCCCTCGTCCACCCCGGTCGACACCAACGGCTTACCGGCGAACCGGGCCGTGTCGATCTTCATGTCCGCTGCGACGACGACAGCCGCGGCATCACGGATCTCCTCGACGGTGAAGGCGTTCTCCACGCCGATGGAGCCGTGGGTCTCCACCCGGACGCGGACGCCGGCAGTGTCTGCAGCCGCCTCAAGGTTCTCGGCTGCCATGTAGGTGTGGGCGATGCCGGTGGGGCACGCGGTGATCGCCAGGACGAGGGGTCGTGTCTCCGGAGACGTCATGCGACCGAGGGTAATAGACTGCGGTAACAGTTAGCTTTGAAAACTGCACACCTGCCACCCGCGACCCGGCCAAGTGCTACGGTCACCGGGTGGCCGTAAGCTGGAATATCTTCACACGTGACGTCGGACGCATCCTGCGCACCCCCAAAGTCTGGGTGATCGTCATCGGCGTGCTGATCACCCCTGCCCTCTACTCCTGGGTCAACGTCGCAGCCTTCTGGGACCCGTACGGCAACACCCAGAACATCGGTGTCGCCGTCGTCAACGAAGACGAGGGCGGAACCTCCGACATCACCGGCCCCATCGACGTGGGCGGCCAGATGATGGACCAACTCGAACAGAACGACCAGCTGGGCTGGCAGTTCATGGACGAAGACGAAGCGGACGACGCACTGAGGAAGGGGGACGTGTCCGCCAGCATCACCGTCCCCACCAGCTTCTCCTCCGATATTCTCAGCATGTTTGAGGGCACGTACTCTCAGCCGACGATTCAGTACCAGGTCAACGAGAAGAAGAGTGCGATCTCGCCGAAGATCACCGACCAGGGTGCGACGACCCTCGATTCGACGATCACGTCAGTGTTCAAGGAGACCGTCGCCGAGTCCGTGACAACCGAGCTCCGCGACGCCGGCGGCTCACTGGGCGACCGCCTCACCAACGCCGGCGACCGCACGGCCAACGCCTTCGACGAGACCGCGGGAACGATGGCCTCGGCGCAGGACGAGCTCACACGGGTCCAGGAGCGGCTCGACGGCGCCCGCCCCACCATCGCCGCCACGCAGGAGGCCCTGCGCTCCGTCGACGCGACCCTGGGCGACGCCGCGACCGCGCTCGACCAGGTGCAGTCAATCATGACCGAGGTCCAGGAGCAGGTGACGTCTTTCTCCGACGCGGCAACCGCGGCGTACGTGGAGGGCACCACCGCGCTGGCGGACGGGACCGCCTCGGCGAATGCGGCTATCGCGTCCGTCACCGGAGAACTCGATCGCGCGGGAGCCGGACTCGGCACCGCAACCCGGGAGGCGTCGGGCATCGTCCGGCAGGCTGACCAGGCGATTGACCAACTCGAGACGCTGCTCGACAATGCCGCCGTGACCCCCGGGGTGTCTGGACCGCTGACGGACACGCTCAACGACCTCCGGGAGCGCAACGCCACGAACCAGGAACTACTCGACGACCTCTCCGGGTTGCAGGGCAATGCGTCCGACACCGTGTCCTCCGTGAATGCGGCAGCGGACGCCCTGGCTGCCGCGACCAGTGACACCCGTGACCGGGCGCAGGGGCTGCGCAGCTCGGTCAGCGATTCCCTGCCGGCACTGAACTCGGCGATCAACCAGGTGAACTCCACCGCTGGCGCGTTCTCCTCCGCGCTGAGTTCGCAACGGACCTTGCTGGGCGAGTCCATCACCCTTCTCGACGGACTCGACAGCCAGCTCGGGACAGCTAAGGACGTCCTCGGCAACTTCCGCAACGATCTGTCCGGCATCGAGGACGGGCTGCAGACCGCACGGGCGGACGTCCTCGCCCTCACCGCCGCGTCCGGCGACGGCGTCCTGGGCACGGTGTCCAACCTGGACTCCGTCGGGATCTCCGAGTTCATGGCAACCCCCGCCGAAGTCGAGAGCCACGCTGTCTACCCGGTCGCCAACTACGGTTCCGGCATGGCAGGCCTGTTCACCAACCTGTCGCTGTGGATCGGCGCTTTCATGCTCATGGTGATTTTCCGGACGGAAGTCGACACCGCCGGGCTCAAGAAAAAGCTCACAGTCGCCCAGGCCTACCGCGGTCGTCTCCTCCTCCTCGCTGTGTTGAGCACATGCCAGGGTGTGGTCGTCTCCGTAGGCAACATGATCATGGGTGTCCAGTCGGTGAACCCCGTCGCATTCGTCGCGACCTGTGTCGCGATCGGGCTGTGTTATCTGAGTATCGTCTACGCGCTGATATCCGCCCTGGGAAATATCGGGCGGGTGATCGCCGTTGTCCTGGCATTCCTGCAGATCCCGGGCGCCTCGGGCATGTATCCGATCGAGATGACACCGGACTTCTTCCAGGCGTTGCACCCGATCCTGCCACTGACCTACGGAATCGACGCCCTGCGGGAGACTATCGGCGGCTTCTACGGCAACCACTACTGGAAGGCCATGGGCACGCTCGTGGTCATGGCCGTGATCGCGTTTATCCTCGGCACATTGCTACGCCGCGGCCTGTCAAACGTGAAGGGGATGGTCAACAGACAACACGCGGCGTCCGGCCTGGTCGTCAACGACCAGGTGGAGGTCGTCGGCAGCAGCTACCGACTGACCGACGTGATCCACGCCATGCGCGACCGCGACGCCTTCCGCAACGAGATCGACAACCGCTGGAAGCCGATCAGGAACAACTACCCGAAGCTGCTGCGCGCCACGATCATCACCGGTGTCGTCGGTGTCCTCATCCTCTGCGTCCTCGCACGCATCTACACCGACGAAAAAGCGCTCCTCTTCGGGCTCCTGTGTCTGTGGGGCCTGCTGATCGTCGGGATCATCGCCGCCCTCGAATACGTCAGACAGAGCTTCGCCCACGTCCAGGAGCTGACCGACCTCTCTGAGGAACAACTCCAGGAAGCCGCCGACACGCAGAGCAAGCGTCCGAAGACGTACTCCCTGGACGGAGACAACGCATGAAGAAGGCCATGAACATCCTGCGCAGCGATCTGCGCGGCATGAAGAACAACGTCATGACCGCTGTGGTGGTCTTCAGTCTCGTCGTCATCCCACTGCTGTTCTCCACGTTCAACGTGCTGGCCAGCTGGAACCCCTTCGGCAACACCGACCAGTTGAAGATCGCCGTCGCCAGCGCCGACGACGGTTACGAGAGCGATCTGGCGTCGCTGCGCATCAACCTCGGCGACCAGGTGCTCTCCCAGTTGAGCAGGAACGACCAGATCGACTGGGTCATCACCGCCGAAGACAAGGCGGTCGAGGGCACCAAAGCCGGCGACTACTACGCGGCCATCGTCCTGCCTCCGTCCTTCAGCACCGACATGCTGACGTTCTACGTCGCAGGAACCGAACCCTCGAAGCTCGACCTGTACACCAACGAAAAGAAGAACGCGCTCTCCACGGTGATCACCGCACAGGGTGCCGACGGCATGATCTCGCAGATCAACGAGACGTTCACCCGGACCCTCAGCAGCGTGGGGCTGGGCCTGGTGTCATCTCTCGACGACTATCTCGAGCAGGACGACACCCAGGCCGCGATCCAGCGCATCGAGTCGCGGGTGGAGAACATCAGCACTCGCCTGCACTCCGGTGCCCAGACCGTACGCTCACTGACCGGGCTGGTGGATTCCTCCATTCCGCTGGTACAGGGCGCGGACAGCATCATCAGTGCCGCAGGCGACCAGTTCGATGACCCGTCCACCAGCATCGGTGGCGGCTCCGGCGCTGCCACCGACCTGGACTCCACCCTCCGCAACGCCACGGACTCCCTCGAGACCGCTCTGCAGGCCACCGGCGACAGCTACGGTGCGGTGAGCGACCGTCTCGGCGAACTCTTCGACAGTGCCAACGCCACCAGCGACAGCACCGCCTCCACGTTCAACACGCTCGCCGACCGCGTCCAACAGCAGGTGGACTTCTTCCAGTCGCTGCGCGACACCCTGGAGAGCAACGTCTCCGGCGCCCTCCCCGACGTCGCCCAGCCCGGCTACGAGCGGGTACTCGCCCGCCTCGACGCGGCGATCGACCGGAGCACGGACCTGCAGAACAGTTTTGCGCAGACCGCGGAAGACATTTCCAGCGGGAACGGGTCGGCACAGTCCTCCCGCCAGGAGAGCCAGGACGCGATTTCGCAGGCCAGGGCCGCGGTGAGCGACGCTGTGACGTCATACCGCGAAGACCTGAAACCCCAGCTGTCGGAGCTGGGGACCACCCTCGACTCCCTCGGCGACAACATCGCCAGCGTCCGGGAGGACCTCGGCGACATCAGGTCGTCGACGTCCGACTCCCCCGGCTCCGTGCAGGACGTGCTCGGACGGACGCGTGACGCCACCGCCGGCCTCGCCGACCGTCTTGACGAGCATGCCGAGCGGTTCTCCGACCTTCAGGATGCGCTGTCGACCGCCGGTGAGACCGGTGACTTCTCCCGACTCGCCGAGGTCGTGGGATCTGACCCGGAGGCACTGGCGTCACAGCTGGCCGCCCCGATCGACGTTGACCGGCAGCCGGTGTTCCCCGTCGCAAGCTTCGGTGTCGGCATGACGCCTCTGTACCTGACCCTCGCGCTGTGGATCGGTGCCGTCCTGACCTCGGTGCTCCTGCGCACCGGAGTGCCGGAGAAGAAGAGGGACGGCAAGAGCTCGGGCGAAGCTGAGGACACCGCCGACGGTGAGGCCGGCGGCGAAGCCGACGTCAAAGCCGATAGCGACGCCGACAGCGACACCGAGGTCAATGCCACGGCTCCCGGTCAGAATGACGCCTCCGACGAGGTCACCGAGTACACGCGGAGTCAGGCTTTCTTCGGACGCTTCGCCATCTTCGCCTGCATCGGACTGGCACAGAGCACCCTCGCGGTGCTCGGTCTGATCTTCTTCGTGCAGATCGACGCCGCCCACCCGATCCTGCTTCTGGTGTGCGGCTGGGTCACGTCGCTCGTCTTCATGCTGATCGTCTACACACTGGTGCTGTCGTTCGGTAGCGCTGGTAAGGCGATCTCGGTGCTGTTGCTGGTGTTCCAGGTATCCGGAGCCGGCGGCGCGTACCCGCTGGCGCTGCTGCCGGGGTGGTTCCAGAGCATCAGCCCATGGCTCCCGGCGACCCACGCGATCGACGCGATGCGCGCCGCCATCGCCGGTGTCTACCAAGGCGACCTGTGGATCGAGCTGGGCCTGCTGCTGCTGTTCGCCGTCCCGATGCTGATACTCGGGCTCGTCTTGCGGGGCCTTCTCGACGGCTACAACCGCAAGACGACGGAAGCCATCGAGTCGACGAAGATCATGCAGTAGCCGGAGCGCGTCGTTAGGAGATGCAATGACGATAGAACCGGAATCTCCTCACCCAGTGCGCCGTCCCGCAGTTCTGTTGGCGCTGGTGGTGGAGCGCCTACCACTCCTCGAACTGGGACTCCTCATCCTCGGTATCACCGGCGCGGCAGTTACTGCATGGGTCGAGGTGTTTGGTCCGATCGGACGCTCCAGCGGCGACTTCACCACTGAGTGGATCAACGACCTGATGACATGGGCGCCTAGTACTGCGGTATTCATCTCAGTCGTCAGCGACAATATGTTTCCTCGACAGAGCTGGCCGCCTTTCGCCTCCCTGGTCGCAGGGATCCTGCTGTGGATTCCACTCTGGATGGCCCCCACCGGCCCCAATATCGGCGGTGGTCTCCTATGGATCGTGGGAATGTGCCTAGCGTTTTCCGGAGTCTGCTCGTTGATCCGGCGGCTGCTGGGACTGTTACTCCGGCTTGCGGTTGTGCCAACGAATAAACCTGCGTGAACGGCAGACCTCAGAGAGGCTGTCCCAACCGGTAACAAAGAGAACTCCGCATCAGCTGGCGGAGCACACCATCGAGCTTCGCGCCCAGCCGTTCGATGGCAGTGCGGGACTCGTGGTTGTGCCAGGAGGTTCTGAACTCCACGGCGGAACATCCCCACTCCTCGAAGGCGTGCGTGAGCATGAGGAGTTTCGACTCCGCGTTCGTCCCTGTCCCCTGGTCCGGATGGCATTCCACGTCGATCCTATCTCCACTCGCGGGACCGATGCGTCGACGTTCATGAACGTCGTCATTCCGATGAGCCTTCCGTCGCGGAGGTCACGCGTCGCGTACGGAATCATGCTCCCGGCGTCCTGCAGCGCAAGACGCCGTCCAATCGCCCTGCACATCTCGTCCGGTGAGGGGACAGCGGTGTACCAGAGGTTCCACAGTTCACCGTCCTGCACCGCCTCAATGAGACCACTCTCATGCTCGAAGGACAGTGGCTCCAAACGAACCCTCTCGCCTGAAAGCTCAACAGGGCGCATAATTGTCATGATGTGAGTCTAGTAAGGAGCCTTTCTCTTATATGGTCGATCCCCGTAAACATTACGATGCACTTCTGGCCGAGCATTACGCCTGGATGCTCGGCGGCGATGTGGAATCCCTCGCCGCGTCCGACACACATTTCCTGCGGTCACTGGGTTTAAACGCAGGACACTTGGCGATTGACCTGGGCTGCGGGCCAGGACCCCAGACCTACGCACTGTCCGACATCGGCTTCACCGAGGTTGTCGGTATCGACACCAGCCGACAGTTGTTGGATGAGCTGAAGAGCAACGTGGGGCACCGGACGGGGATCCGCACGGTGCAGGATGATCTTCTCGCGGCGTTGCCCGAGGCACTTCACGGCGCATCCGCTGATGCAGTGGTCTGCATGCGAGACACGCTCCTGCACCTGCCCGATCGAGAGGCTGTAACGGCACTGTTCACAAAGGTTCGGAGGGTCCTCTCCCCTGACGGCAGTTTCGTGCTGACGTACCGGGACATGAGCACAGCGCTCACTGGACTCGACCGGTTCCTTCCGACGAGAAGCGACTCTGACCGAATCATGATGTGCGTCCTCGACTAGCCGGATGACGACATCGCCATCGTCAACGATCTCATCTACATCTGGGACGGATCCGAGTGGGAACTCCACAAGAGCAGCTATCCAAAGCTCCGGTTGTCCCCTGACTGGGTGACGAATCAGCTGCGGGCCACCGGACTGGATGTTCGCCACCACACCCTCGGACAGGACGGCATGTGGACGACGGTAAGCACCGTGGAGACAGGAGGGGGAACACCATCCGGAGGTCGGTAGCGGGGACTACTTGTGTTGTGCCCGCCATCCCAGGTCCACCGCCAGATCGTAGAGCTCAACCCATTGCTCCGCAGCAAGGTCTTTAGGCAGCACTGATGCGGGTAGCCCTGTATCGCGCAACCAGCGCTTTAGTTCGACCGAGGCCGACCTGCTACGGAGGATCCGCGCGACAATCTCACGGATGCCCCTACCCTTTCCAGTGAATACCGCATGGACGAATGCACGGTAACTACGACCCGCTTCCGTGGGAATCAAAGGTGACGTGCGCCGGACTATGGTCAGCAGGCCAGCGTCCACGCCCGGGCTTGGAGTGAATGCCCTGCCCGGAATGCGGCGGTGCACTGTGAAGGTAAACCATGGCCACCACTGCGCAGTCATCAATGTTGCGCCACCGATGCCAGCACGACGGCGGGCAACCTCCCACTGGACAATTAGGACGGCATGGCTCCAGCTTCCGGAGTGCAGCAGTTTCCGCAGTACGGCGGTGGTGATGTGGAAGGGGAGGTTCCCGACGACCACATGGGGTTGACTCGGAAGGAGGTAGCTCAAGAAGTCACCGGTCACCAGCGTGACCTCGGGTATCTTCTTGGAGAGGCGTTGAACCTGCCTTGAGTCGATCTCGACGCCTGTCACCGGCCGCCCAAGTCGGATCAGAGGTTCGGTGAGAGCTCCTCCTCCGGGACCGATCTCAATTATCGGGCCGTCGGTGTCGTCGATCAGGGCAATCACATCGTTGATTATTGTGCGGTCATTGAGAAAGTTTTGGCCGTACTCGTGTCGGCCGCCGTGATAAGTCGGCATAGTGTTCAGGAACTCCGGATGATCGAGATGATCCGGGCAAGCGAAAATGGCCACCCGGCTGATGCTGCGGAGCGGCGGTAGGCCTATTGGAGTAAGACCGCGCCGCTAATGGGCGCGGATCCTCGTCACTGCTATTCCCAGGGAACACATGGGGCATAGCGTAGCAGGGAGACCGACATACTGGGATCCCCTTTGCCTTGAGCGATTGTTCTACCGGTCAGTGGTGTGCTGCCCCCGTTTTCTTACATGAGCACCCCGACAGCGATCACCACAACCACAGCAACCACCATCGCCCACCGGCACACCTGCTGAACCGCAGAGTCCGGGACCGGCATCAGCAGCGTCCGCACCCCCGGCTCACCGATTCCCGTCCGCTGCAACGGGCGGGCCCGCTGAGATGCGTCGTCGATCAACCCCACCACCAGGGGCAGGACGGTCGCGCCACGCGACCGCCACGTCTCCACATCCACCCCGCGGGACGCCTGGACCTGGCGGATCGTCCGCCAACGCTGCTGCGCCATCGGCAACAGACGCACCACCGTCCCCACCATGTACACCAACGGTGCGGGAACGCTGAGCTGCAGTCTCCGCATCAACGCATCCGCGTCGACGAAGCTGCCGAGCACCAGGCCCGAACACGTCATCGCAGCAAAACGCAGTCCGAGATCCCAGGCAATCCACGCCCCGTCCGAGGTGACCGGGACAAGTACACGGGCGACCTCAACATCCCCGAAAGGCACGTAGATCAGCGCATACGACAGGAACGCCGGCGCCGAGAGCACCAGACCAGCGGTGAGTGCACGGCGCTGGCGGCGTCCTGCGAACGCAAGAAGAGCCGCGCCCAGCAGAAACACAGCCGACACCCACGGGTTGTGCAGCACCATCACCGTGACGATGGCGCTCACCGCCGCGGTCAACGGGGTCAGCGGACTCATACGGCCGCGGAGACCTTTTGCGCCGGGACACCGTCAGGATCGAACGTCCTGCGGGAACGTTCCGGTAGGGACCGGACCACCACCCAGACCACGAGGAACACGATGACCTTGTCCAGTGGGTCAGACGTCCACGACTGCAGGAACACCGCCGTGGTCTGCGAGGCGCCCAGCGACTGGTAGAAGCTCACGAGCAGGCCCGTGCCTGTTCCCGCTGTACCGCCGAAAATGAAAGAGGCGACCGGCGCGGACACCAGAGCCGACAGGAAGCCCAGCACCAGGCCCGCGACCACGACCTTCCACCACGCCGAACGGAACAGCTTCCTGACCAGCCCCGCAGCCAGGCCCATCAGCGCGTAGCCGGCGGCGAAGGGAACGATCGTCGGGTTGAACGTCCCCCACACCAGAGCGGAGAGCCCACCGGTGGCCAGTCCCGCCGCCGGGCCTGCGAGCACGCCGACGAGGACGGTGCCGAAGGAGTCGAGGTACAGCGGAATCGGCAGGCCCATCGTCCCCACGACCTGTCCGACGACGATATTGAGCACCAACGCGACCGGCATCAATGCCAGGGTGCGCACCGGCAACGTGGGGATCACCGCGATGAGGGCGATGACGGTGGGCACGAGGAAGCCGACGAGCGCAATCGTGGTGGACGCGGAGTCCGCCATGGAGGAGAAGTCGGAGTCCTCCGGTTGGTTGAGCACAAGGTAGAGCCACGTCACCGCGTAGATGACGACGGCGATCGAGATCAGGGTGATGCGCAGGGATCGTGACAGAGGACGCACTGGTCGGCTCCTGGATGGGTCGGACGTGCGGCGCGCGGAGATGCGGCGCCGTGGCTGGATCCCCTATGTCACCTCGGGGAGCAGCCTGTAGCTGGTCCTATCTTGCCTAGTCGCGTCGGCGGGGGCAAGTGAGTGCCGGGGTGGGTACACAGGACGTGGCTGGTTCCCACATGCGCACGTGTGCGGGGAGTGCGCATGTCATCTGAGCCACCGCAGGGGTCACGAAACGGCCATTTACTGACCTGGGCGGTGACCCAGATGACATAGGGCAGAACAGACGGTGCGACAGGCGACCGCACGCGGATAACGTGATAGACTTGACAGACTAAGCGGTCTACTGGTTACCTTGGTCGCGAAGCAGTCGACAAGAGTCGAGTTCCCCTCCTGGAGCCCCGGACGAGGTGGAACCTGTGGTGTCCCACGTCCCGGCCGAGCCCGGGTACTTGCAACACACCGCAGCATGTGGCCTGCCGTTCATCATCATCAACGTTCGATGACCGCCATGTCCGGGGCTCACCCCCGGGGCACCGCATGTGACTCACCGTTCGACGGCGAGAACCGTACATCCACATGTGAAGGATCATTTGTGAACGCACAGATCAACGCCACCGTCGCCGGGGTTCCGCGCATCGGCCCGAAGCGCGAGCTGAAGAAGGCCCTCGAGACCTACTGGAAAGACGACTCCACCGGCCGCAACCTGGCCACCGTCGCCACCCAGCTGGTCAACCAGCAGGCCGACAACCTCACCGAGGCAGGCCTCGACTCCGTCCCCACCATCGGCCGTAGCTTCTACGACTCGATGCTGGACACCTCCGCCCTGCTCGGCGCCCTGCCTGCCCGCGTCGCCGACATCGAGGACCACGGCAACGACGGCCTCCCCGCCTTCATCGACCGGCTCTTCGCCGCCGCCCGCGGCACCGCCGAGCTGCCGGCCAGCGCGATGACCAAGTGGTTCGACACGAACTACCACTACATCGTGCCCGAGCTCGCCGCCGACACCGAGTTCCGCCTCGACGACGCCGCCCTGCTCGCCGACCTCGGCGACCAGGTCACCCGCGGCACCGCGGCCCGTCCGGTCCTCATCGGCCCGCTGACCTACCTGGCTCTGGCCCGCACCACCGACGGGTCGGACGCACTGACCCACCTCGAGGAGATCTTCGAGGCCTACGCCCGCCTGCTGCCCCGCCTGGCCGACCGCGGTGCCGCCTGGGTCCAGTTCGACGAGCCCTACCTGGTCACCGACGTCGACAACGACGACGCCCGCAAGGCCGACCTGCTGGCCCGCACCCGCGCCGGCTACGAGAAGCTCGTCTCCGCCGCAGGCGACACCAACCTGCTGGTCCAGACCTACTTCGGCGACGGTGACCTGGCCGTCAAGACCCTCTCCGGTATCGGTATCGCCGCTTTCGGTGTCGACCTGGTCACCGGCCGCACCGACGAGCGTCAGGCCGACGACACCAACGTCGCCGACGCCGACCTGCTCCCGTCCTGGTCCGGCGAAGGGGAGATCCTCGCCGGCGTCGTCGACGGGCGCAACATCTGGCGCACCGACCTGGCCCGTGCCCTGGACACCCTCAAGGCCCTGGCGAAGCGCGGCCCGGTCGGCGTCTCCACCTCGTCCTCCCTGCTGCACGTCCCCTACTCCCTCGCCCAGGAGACCAGCCTCGACAACGACGCCGAGCTGCGCAGCTGGCTCGCCTTCGGTGCCGAGAAGGTCGCCGAGGTCGCCCTGCTGTCCCGCGCCCTGCGTGGCGAGGAGTCCGAGGGTGACGACGCCGCCGTCGCCGAGGCCCACGCGGCCGTGGCCTCCCGCAAGAACTCGGAGCGCACCCGCAACGCCGCGCTGCGCGAGCGCACCGCCGCCATCACCGAGGCCGACCGCCACCGCAACCCCTTCGACCAGCGTCGCGAGGTGCAGGAGAAGGAGCTCGGCCTGCCGCCGCTGCCGACCACCACCATCGGTTCCTTCCCGCAGACCACGGAGATCCGTCAGGCCCGCGCCAAGCTGCGCAAGGGTGACTTCACCCCCGAGCAGTACCGCGAGGCCATGGTCAACGAGATCAAGGACGTCATCGACCGTCAGGAGGCACTCGGCCTCGACGTGCTCGTCCACGGTGAGCCCGAGCGCAACGACATGGTGCAGTACTTCTCCGAGCAGCTCGAGGGCTACCACTCCACCGACCTGGCGTGGGTCCAGTCCTACGGCTCCCGCTGCGTCCGTCCGCCGATCCTGTTCGGTGACGTGACCCGCCCGAAGGCCATGACCGTCGAGTGGTTCACGACCGCGCAGTCCTTCACCGACAAGATCGTCAAGGGCATGCTCACCGGTCCGGTGACCATGCTGGCGTGGGCTTTCGTCCGCGACGACCAGCCGCTCGGCGAGACCGCCGACCAGGTCGCCCTGGCCCTGCGCGACGAGATCGACGACCTGGTGGACGCCGGTGCGAAGATCGTCCAGGTCGACGAGGCCGCACTGCGTGAGCTGCTGCCGCTGCGCCGCGCCCAGCAGCCGTACTACCTGGAGTGGTCCGTCGGATCTTTCCGTCTGGCCACCTCCGGTGCCGAGGATGCGACCCAGATCCACACCCACATGTGCTACTCCGAGTTCAACGAGCTCATCGGCACCATCGCGGACCTGGACGGTGACGTCACCTCCATCGAGGCCTCCCGTAACGGCATGCAGGTACTGCACGCCCTCAAGGACTCCGGCTTCGAGCTGGCCGTCGGTCCGGGCGTGTGGGACATCCACTCCCCGCGCGTGCCGGAGCAGGGCGAGGTCGACAAGCAGCTCGCCGACGCCCTGGAGGCCGTGCCGGCCCGCCAGCTGTGGGTCAACCCGGACTGCGGTCTGAAGACCCGCGGCTGGGAGGAGACCACCGCGGCCCTCAAGGTGCTCGTCGCCGCCGCCGAGAAGGCGCGCGCCAGCGTCAACGCCTAGATTCTCTCTGGCCGCACACAGTAACCCCAGAGGCTGGTCTGTCCAGCCTCTGGGGTTGCTGCTCTATGCTGAAGACCCGCAATCACCCGATGTACCGAAGGATGGAAGCACACCATGACCAACAACTCCAACCCCTATGACGGCGTCCCCTCCTACGGGGCCTACAACAACGACCCGTACGGGCAGGACCCGAACCGTCTGGTCCCGAACAACCGTCCCGGCGCGGGTCGTCGCCTGGCAGGAACATTCATCGACGGTGTGATCATCGCTCTGATCTCGACCGCGATCACCTCACTGATGGGCGTGGACAGCTCCGACCTGAGCACCGGTTCGTTGTTCACCACAAGTCTGGTCATGATCATCGTCTGGCTCGTCGCCCGCGTCGGCAGTGAGGTCGCCTGGGGCGCCAGCCCGGGTAAGCGGATCCTCGGTATGAAGGTCGTCACCGCGGACGGCTCCAACCCGGATGCAGTGGCCTCTCTGAAGCGCAACAGCTGGATCATCAGCCAGATCATCCCGATCATCGGCGGCCTGGTCCAGATCGGCCTGCAGATCTTCATCGGCGTGGGCATCGCCAATGACCCGGAGAAGCGCTCCTGGTTCGACAAGCTGGGCAATCTCTCTGTGGTGCGCACCGGGTAGGTCGCGCCACCGGGTGGGGCCCGATCACACCCCGGCACCCTGAGGCCCCGGCCTGTTGGTGGTTTTCACCTCGTGGACCACCAAGAGCCCGGGGCCTCAGGCCGTCTCACGGTGGGTGGCCTGTCTCGTTCTCGGGGACTCCTGCTCCCCCGCGCCTCCTCGACGCAGTCCCCACCGTCCGAGGCCGTGACCAGCAGTGGTCAGACCACACTGTGTTATCTGCATAAACATGCCCTCCCCCGGCGGATGACGCCATCGCGCACCTCTCATCGACGGGTCTACAGTGGAATTTCAGGATGCTCCGGAGGCGTCACTCAACGTCGGCTGACTACCGCACGTGCCCCGGACGTCCCCGGCAGAAGCAGAGCTGGAGAAGAGCTGCTGTATTCCACGACTTGAGACGAGGGACGATTTTCATGAAGATCGCGTTATTCGCGACATGCATCGTCGACGCCATGTATCCCGAAGTGGCGAAAGCGACCGTCAGCATTCTCGAACGGCTCGGACACCGGGTGGTATTCCCCGAACGTCAGGCCTGCTGCGGTCAGATGCACATCAACTCAGGAAAATTCACCGACGCCTACCCCGTGGTCCGCAACCATGTGCGCGCCTTCGAGGAGTCCGACTGGGACTACGCCATCGCCCCCAGCGGGTCCTGTGTGGCATCCCTGGGGCATCAACACCCGATGATCGCCGACTACAACGGGGACGCCGCACTGGCCTCCCGCGCCACGGACATCGCTGACCGGACCTACGAGTTGTGTCAGTTCCTCACTGACATCCAGGGTATGACCGATGCTGCCGCTGACCTCGGAAGCTGGTTCCCCCATACCGTTGCCTACCACCCGTCCTGTCATGGGATGCGGCTTCTACGGCTCGGCGACCGGCAGCGCGATCTTCTCGCCTCGGTGGCGGGACTGGAACTACGGACCATTCAGAACGAGGACATCTGCTGTGGTTTCGGAGGCACGTTCTCGGTGAAGAACCCGCAGGTCTCCGGCGCCATGCTCGGCGACAAGGTCGAGGCGATCATCTCCAGCGGCGCGTCGGTGTGCACGGGCGGCGACGTGTCCTGCCTGATGCACATCGGCGGCGGATTGTCCCGCACCGAACGGCTGGTCCCCGGCGAAGGTCCCGTCCCTACCTCGGTGCACCTCGCCCGGATTCTGGCGTCCACGAAGGAGGATCCGCTCCTGGTGGCGGACGAGGGTGCGACAGTCACCGGAGGTGCACTGCGATGAGTTCCCGTACCGCCCTCGGCATGCCGACGGTCCCCGGCAGCGGTAACCTGCTCGAAACCCACCCGTTCCCCGAGGTTGCCGAGCATGAGCTCGGTAACGTCCAGATGCGTAGCAACCTGCAGCACGCCACCCAGACGATCCGCGGCAAACGCGCCGCCCGGGTGTCCGAGATGCCCGACTGGGAAGCACTGCGCGACGCCGGGTCCGCCGTCAAACAGGACGTGATGGCCCGCCTACCGGAACTGCTCCAGCAGTTCGAGGAGGCCTTCACCGCCCGTGGTGGCCATGTCCACTGGGCGCGCGACGCCGAGGAAGCGAACCGCATCGTCGAGGAACTCGTCACCGAGAACGCCCCACTCAACGACGAGGGAGTCCGCGAGGTCATCAAGGTCAAGTCGATGGCCACCCAGGAAATCGGGCTCAACGAGTACCTCGGCCCCCGCGGGATCCACGCCTTCGAGACCGACCTCGCCGAACTGATCGTCCAGCTCGGCGGCGACAAACCCAGTCACATCCTCGTGCCGGCGATCCACCGCAACCGCGACGAGATCCGCCGAATCTTCCTCAACGGCATGGAGGACGTCGACCCGGACCTCGACAACAATCCCGAACACCTCGCTGAAGCCAGCCGCCGACACCTGCGCCGCAAGTTCATGGAGACCAAGGTGGCCATCTCCGGGGCCAACTTCGGCGTCGCTGACACCGGCACACTCTCTGTGGTCGAATCCGAGGGCAACGGGCGGATGTGTGTCACCCTGCCCGAAACACTGATCACCGTGATGGGCATTGAAAAACTGCTCCCGACGTTCCAGGACCTGGAAGTCTTCATGCAGCTGCTGCCCCGCTCCTCCACTGGCGAGCGGATGAACCCGTACAGTTCCTTCTGGACGGGCGTGACCCCCGGTGACGGGCCCCAGAACGCCCACGTGATCCTCCTGGACAATGGGCGCACCCGGGCGCTGGCCGATGAGCACGGGCGACAGGCCCTGCACTGCATCCGCTGCTCGGCATGCATGAACGTCTGCCCCGTCTACGAACGCACCGGCGGCCACGCTTACGGGTCGGTCTATCCCGGGCCCATCGGCGCGATCCTCACGCCGTTGATGACCGGTGTGGACGAGTCCGAGAACGGTTCACTGCCCTACGCCTCCTCGCTGTGCGGGTCCTGTTACGACGCCTGCCCGGTGAAGATCAACATCCCGGAGATGCTCACGCGGTTGCGTAATGAGGACCAGGAGGTCAATCACGGCGGCCGCATCCCTGAGACACAGTTGGACGCCGCGCTGGACGGCGCGAAGTGGCTGATGAGCGACGGGCGCCGCATGGGGGCAGCAGAACGCGCCCTCCCCCTGGTCCATAAGCTCAGTCCTACCGCAGGGATGACAGCCCTCCCCGGGCTCGCCGGGAAGTGGACGAGCTCGCGGGATGTGCCCCAGCCACCTGCGGAGTCCTTCCGCAGCTGGTTCCGTAAGCACCAGAAGGGAGAGGGACAGTGACTGATGCACACCCCGACGCACGGACGGAGATCCTTCAGCGGGTGCGCTCGTCACTGGGACTGCCCGACGGACGTGACAGCATCGGGGCGGTCCCGGTGCCGCGTCAGTACCGGTCGACCGGCTCGCTGCACGCCAGTGAACTCGTCGAACTCCTCACCGACCGACTCGAGGACTACGACGCCACCGTGAGGCGCACCGGCGGAACGTCCGACGACATCGCCGCCGCGGTACAGCACTTTCTCGACGACGCAGGGGAGAACTCCGCTGACTCGCGGATCGTGGTTCCTTCAGCGCTGGATCATGCATGGCTCGGTGCCGTGGAGGCGGAGGTTCTCGATGATTCCACGGAATCCCCGGTGGACCTCGATGTGCTGGACGGTGTCGATGCCGTGGTCACCGCATCAGCAGTGTCGGTGGCGGACACCGGGACGATCATGCTCGTCGGCGCGGGATCGGGGCGCCGGGCGACGACGCTGGTGCCGGACCACCACATCGTGGTCGTGAAGGTCGAGGACATCGTCGAGATCGTCCCTGAAGCGATCACGAAGCTGACCGGGGAGGGGCTGCACGAGCTGCCGGTGACGATGGTGTCCGGACCGAGCGCAACCGTGGACATCGAGTTGATCCGCGTACAGGGGGTGCACGGTCCCCGCACGCTGGACGTGATCATCGCCGGATAGCGTCCGGCCCCGCCACGCACCGCGCGATGCAGACCGTCCGACGCAGCAACCCCGGAGGTTAGTGGCACCGGCCTCCGGGGTTGCTGTGTGACAGGTCCCGGCGCCAGGGAACCCCGGCACACCCGTGCTGAGTCCCTCTCCACCATGGACCATTCCCTTCCGATCCACCGTGGCCCCGAGCACACCCGCCGAGCCCTCCCCCGGAACCTGCCGCAGCGGCGCCGGGACCTGCTTGCCTCCGGATCCGTGACCCGGTGGAGGCTCGACCGGTCCTATGTCACCGTCGCCTCCGGGCTGGTCGTCCCGCGTTCGGCACTACCGGAGGACGTCCGGCCTTTCGGGGGTTTCCCGGCGGACGCCGTCACCCGCGCTCGCGCCCACGTGATAAATAACCCGGGTGCCGTCGTGGGTGAGTGGGGTGCCGCGGCGCTCCACGGTCTCTGGACCGACTGGCCGGACTCCGCCCCGACCGTCCTGCTCGCCGACCGCGGGTCCAAGGGCACCTCGAACTCCCGGACCGCGGCCCGTCTCCCCCTCCGCCCGGTGTTCCGCCGACTGCCGCACGGACTCCCGGTCACCCATCCCGACCCGCGTTTCCCAGCTCTGCAGGTCGTGGATCCGGCGACGACGGCCGCGCAGTGTCTCTGGTCGATCCTGCGCGGAAGACACTCCTGGTCTCACCTGCGCCTGGCGGGGATCAACGACCGGCTGCACCGCGCGGTGCAGTTCGTGGACGCCTTCACCCAGTGCACCGGGTTGACCCACGAAGACATCTGCGTGGCCTCCGCCGCCCGTGTGGACGCGAGAACGATCGCAGAGGTGCTCGGTATGTGCGACTACGGTGCACAGTCCCCGATGGAGACCGCACTACGGCTCATCGTCGCCCCACTGTTGCCGGCCGGCCTCAGCTGGGAGTCGCAGGTCAGGGAGGACGCCGAGGGCCGGACACTCCCCGGTGGCACGGTTCCCGACCTGGCCTGCCGTGAGCTGCGGGTGGCTCTCTACTACGACGGCGGCCACCACGACAGCCTCAAGCAGCGTGAGACCGACCTGCAGCTCACCCAGGCGATGATGAACGACGGCTGGGAAGTCTGTCGGTTCACCCGGCACGGGATCCGGTCGACCACGGGTGTCCTCCGTACTGTCGGGGAGGCACTGCACCGGGCGAGACAGCGACTCGCAGTGCACCCGACGCCCACAACCGCCGTGACACCCACGACGCAGCAACCCCGGAGGCCGGTGTGACCGTCCTCCGGGGTTGCTGGGTCGACACTCACCCGCGTTGGACGTCCGGCTCCTCGCTGATGTAGACCTCCATGCTCACCCGCAGGTCTTCGATGACCTTCTCCACTTCCGACAGCAGCTCCGGGGGGTACTGCGACAGCACGGCGCTGATCCTCGTGCCGAGCGGATCGAAGAACCGGTCTGCGGTGGCCTGAATTCCCGGAGTGGACCGGAGAGTGACGACCCGACGGTCCTCCTGGTCCCGTGACCGGACGATATGCCCGGCACTCTCCAACCGTCGGAGCAGCGAGGACGTGGCACCGGTGGTCAATCCGATCCTTTCGCTGAGTCGCGCCGGCGTCAGCGGTGTACCGCCCTCTTCGGCAGCCAGAATCTCTATCACCGCCGAGGCATCCGTGAAGTGAAGGTCCAGACCGGCAGCGAATTGTCGACCGACTTCACCGTAGGTCTTTCCGTAGGCCCGCAGTCCGCTGATCATCCGGTCGCGCTGCCGCTCCAGTGTCCCCTGGTCATCCTGTGTCTCGTCACCCATGCCGTGCTCTCCTCTGCGGTCCGCCGCGGGTCGTCAGTTGACAACGTATCATTCTCCGTTTACCTTCACCATGTAACTATCACACAGTGTAACAATATCGGAGGTCTGCATGACACCGGAAACACAGACGAGCCGCCGATGGCTCGGTCTGATAGCCCTCGCCCTGGGCGTGGCGCTGATCGTGGTGGACACCACGATCGTCAACGTGATCACCCCGTCGGTGATCGATGACCTGGGAATCGACTCATCCCAGGCCCAGTGGGTCCAGGAATCCTACGCGATCGTGTTCGCAGCGCTCCTCCTCGTCGCCGGACGCGTGGCCGATCTCCGCGGGGCACGGTTCATCTTCCTGCTCGGCGTCGTCGTCTTCGGCGCAAGCAGCCTGCTTGCCGGCGTATCCAGCAACGGCGAGATCCTGATCCTCGCCCGTTTCCTCCAGGGCATCGGTGCAGCAATGGTCCTGCCCACCACCCTGTCCCTGCTTAACCACATGTTCACCGGAAAAGCCCGCGGACAGGCCTTCGCCGTCTGGGGAGGCACCATCGGCGCCGCCACAGCCCTCGGCCCCGCCCTCGGCGGATGGCTGTCAGAACACTTCTCCTGGCGCTGGGCCTTCGGCATCAATATCCCACTGACGATCCTCATCATCGTCCTGACCGTCGCATTCATCCTCCCGTCCCCACGGACGACCGGACGCGTGGACGCAATCGGAGCTGTGCTCTCCGCCCTCGGCCTCGGACTCTTGGCTTTCGGGGTCATCGAGGGCCGCATCTACGGGTGGCTGACCAGCGCCCACCCCTTCTCACTGTTCGGCATGACCTGGGATTCCGGCCCTTCCCCCGCCTTCACCGCGCTGGTCGTGGGGGCAGTCATCCTGGTTCTGTTCGTCCGGCGTCAGGTCCGGCTGAGCCGGGACGGTGCAGAGGCACAACCGTTGATGGACACCCGACTGTTCTCCATCGCGTCCTTCCGCAACGGCAATATCGCCACGCTGATCATCGGACTCGGCGAGTACGGCATCATCGCCGTCATGCCACTGTGGCTGCAGTTCACCCTGGACTACACCCCACTTCAGGCCGGCCTGGCCCTCGTACCGATCGCGCTGGGCAGCTTCCTCGCCAGCGGTGTCAGCTTCCCGCTGTCTGAGCGATTCGCAGCGCTCGCGTTCGTCCGCTCCGGACTGGTCCTTGAGATCGTCGGTCTCGTCGGCCTGGGACTCGTCGCCGCCGCCACCGATGCGCCCTGGCTGGCAATCGCGGCCGTCCTGTTCGTCTACGGTGTGGGCGTGGGATTCGCCACCGCCCAGGTCACCAATGTCGTCCTCGAAGAGGTCCCCGAAAAAGAGGGCGGGCAAGGTTCCGCCATCCAGAGCACCTTCCGCCAACTCGGGTCTGCCCTGGGTATCGCAGCACTGACCACCGTCTTCTTCTCGACGATCAGCTCCAACCTGCGCTCGACCCTCACCGACGGCGGGATGGACAGCGACCGCGCGCAGGAGTTCTCCTCCACCGTCACAGACAGCGCCGGAGCCGTCATTGCGCCGCTCAGTGAGAATCCGGACACCGTTGCCGTTGCCGATGCCGCCCGCGATGCAATGACCCACGGGCTGGTCCTGGGATCCTATCTTGCCGCAGGCTTCCTGGTCCTTGGCGTCGTGGCCACGTTCCTCATCCCCCGGTCCCCGACCACGGAAGATTCGGCGGACACGACTGAGACAACCCCCACCCACAGCCAGCACTCCGCATAGACACCACGACGCAGCAACCCCGGAGGTCGGCGTGACCATCCTCCGAGGTTGCTGCGTTGGTACTCATCTGCGGTCACTCAGTGAGCATCAGGCGAAACCCGGCTCCTCACCGAAGCCGCGTCCGAAACCTCGACCCGAGCCTCGACCCGAGCCTCGACCCCGGCCCATCATGCCCATGCGGAACATCGCCATCCGGCCCATGTCCTGCATCTCCCGCATGCCGGGCCACTCGAACCCGTCCTGGTGGCAGCGCTCGTGCCAGTGCGCACGGTCTCCCGCCTCCCGATCAGCGTCGGGCATGCCGTGGCCACTATGGCCACCGTGAGCATCGTGACCGCCACGGCCGCCGCGGTGTCCGTCGAACCCACGTCCGCCGCCGAAGGGGAACGGGCCACCGAAGCCGCGACCGCGGCCGCCGCCTCGGGGATCGTCCGGGAACTTCTCGCGCACCGCGGCGGAGACGCGGTCGAGCATGTCCCCGAACTGTTCCTGTTCCTCAGCGGTGAGGACGTCGAACGGATCGTCCGTCTCCGGAACATCAGAGGCGGCATTCCTGCCCTCCTCGGTGATGTCCACGATGAACGTCCGACGGTCAGTGTCGTCCCGACGGCGTTCGACGAATCCGGCGGATTCGAGTTTGCCGAGAAGCTCGCTGAGCGACTGCGGCCGGACGCCCAGCATGAAGGCGAGTTCCTTCTGCGGCATTGGGCTGCGCAGCGTGAGAATGTGCAGTACCCGGCCCTGCCCGGCGCGCATTCCGCCGAACGGTCGCCCCGGTCGACCCATCATGTCCATACGCCGCAGCATCATGGCGAGGTGGGTGAGCCGGTCAGCGAGATCCGGGGTGACACCGGTGTTGTCGGCGCCTGCGGTGTTGTCGTCATTGCTGTTGCTAGTGATGTCTTCCATGTCCACTCCTTCAAGTAGTGCGGTACCTGTTGTTCAGGTACCTTCTGAAAGACATACTACGCAGGCACCTGACAAAGTCAAGCGGTACCTTCATATCTCGTCTAAGCCAGCTTTCCTTCCTCCCCGGACGCCGCGATGACCAGCGCGCGCAACACATCCCTGTCGATGTTCGCCAGACGGGTGATGTACAGGCAGGCCGTTCCGGCGCGGTACTTCCCTAGGTCACGCATGAGTTCCGGGTACCGGTCCTCGAATCCACCGTCGAGGTAGACAGTGTGCTGACGCGCACCGGTAGCGAAAGCAGCCACCGGCATATCCCCCTCGTGCCCCGACTCATAGCGGTAGTGCCGGTGCCCGAAACCGATGATGCACCCAGCCCAAACCACCGGTTTCTCACCGGTGATGTCCTGCATCATCGCCACCAGCTCGTCTGCCTCTGCACGGCGAGGACCGTCCACACGGTCGAGGACGTCGGTGTACGGAGTCTCGGACGGCGACATCGCCGGAGTACTTTTCTCTGCCATGTCCCCAGTTCTACCGGGCCTCAGGCGGGAGCGCGGCGGGTGTACGTGAGGATGACGACGCCACCGGACGCCACGACGCTGTCACTGAGCTCGAACCTGGCGAGAGCCCCACGATCATCGAACATACGCTTTCCCTCACCGAGGATGATCGGGAAGAGAAGCAGTCGGTACTCGCCAATGAGGTCGCGCTCGGCGAGCCCACGGACCAGGCTTCCGGAACCGAATACGACGAGGTCTCCATCGGTGCTGTCCTTGACGTCGGTGATCACGGAGGTCAGGTCACCTGTGAGCAGGTGGGAATTCTGCCATTCGAGATGGTCCAGTGTCGACGAGACCACATACTTCGGCATACGGTTCATGGCCGCCACAGCGGGCTCGGAGTCATCGGCACCCGACCATGCGGTGGAGAGGATCTCGTAGGAGCGGCGGCCGAGCAGCATGCCGGCAGCACCGAGCGTCGCGTCCTCCATGAATGCGTCGACCGTGCCATCGCTGTATGGCGGAACCCACCCGCCGCTCTCGAATCCGCCGTCGCGGTCCTCTTCGGGCGACAACGGCGACTGGATGACTCCGTCGATGCTGATAAAGTTCACTACGACTACCCGGCCCATGGGTACTCTCCTCAGTGCGATGTCTCGACCCTACCCCTCGATGAACCCCTCGTCGCGGAGCCAGTCCCAGGCGACGTCGGTCGGCTCTTCACCGTCCACGTCGATCCGCGCGTTCAGGTCGATCAAGGTCTCGTCATCAAGCTTCTCCGACACCGGTGCGAACAGGTCCGCGATCTGCGGGTAGTCGTCGATGAGGTGCTGCGCGACGACGGCTGACAGGTTGTACTTCGGGAAGAACTGTTTGTCGTCCTCGAGGATCTGCAGGTCAAGCGCCTTGATCCGTCCGTCGGTGGTGAACACCTCACCGAAGTTGCAGGTGCCTCCCGCCGTAGCTGCATAGACCGCGCCGGTGTCCATCAACGACTGGTCAACGTCCGCAGGAGACAGACCGTACGCCTCGAGCATCGGGATCAGCCCGTCATTACGGTTCGCGAACTCCGACTCCACGCACAGTGTGCGTTCCGGTCGGGAGACATTCGCCATGTCCGAGAGCGTCGATACATCGAGTCTGTCGGCGACCTCCTTGGTGGTGGCGAAGCCGTAGGTGTTGTTCATCGGTGCCGGTGGAAGCCACACCAGCCCATTGGCCTTCTCCTCGTCGCGGACGGCCTCGTACTGCTTCTGTTCGTCCGGAATGGGGTCGTCGTGGTTGAGATAGGTCGTCCAGGCACTGCCGGTGTACTCCCACTGCATGTTGACATCGCCTTCGATCATGGCCTGACGTGCGCTGGAGGAGCCCGGGATATTCGTCAGATCCTGCACGTCCGCGCCTGCGGACTGGAAGAGGATCACCGCCATCTTGCCCAGGAGAATCTGTTCGGTGAAGTTCTTGGACCCCACCGCAACCGACGCCCCGGAAAGATCCACGTCCTCCAGGTCTCCGGAGAGGGTGCCGCTGGGGCTGTAGCCACCGGCAGTGCCGAGGCCACAGGCTGTCACCAACATCGTCGACAGTGCCGTCAACAGAGCGAGGAGCCGGACCCGACCGCCGGCCCGCGGAGTATCAGTTCTTGTCGTTGTCATGAGTCGATCACAGTCCCTTCGGGGTCAGCGCGACTTCCAGCAGTCTGCCCACCCATTCCACGAGCAGCGCAAGCAGTGCGATCAGGATCGCGCCCGACACCAGGACCGGGAACCGGTACAGGGTGATTCCCGTCTGGATCAGGGCGCCGAGCCCACCGGCGTCGATGAATGTCGCGAACGCCCCGGCGCCGACGAGCAACACCAGGGCGGTCCGCGCCCCGGTCATGATCACCGGCAGCGCCAACGGCAGTTCCACACGGAACAGCACCTGCATCGGCGACATGCCCATCCCCCGGGCCGCTTCGACGAGCGTGCGGTCCACCCCGGTGAGCCCGGTGACGGTATTCGCCAGCACCGGCAGGAACGCGTAGATGCTCAACGAGAGGACGGCGGTCGGCGTACCGAATCCCAGCCAGATGGCCAACAGCACGATCACGCCGATCACCGGCGCCGACTGGCCGATGTTGCCGATCAGTGTCGTCAGCATGGACAACACCGGCGTGCGCCGTCGGGTCAGCAGAATTCCGGCAGGCACGGCAGTGATCATGACAAGCACCGCACAGAGAATCACCAGCACGATGTGCTGTCTCGCCATGGTCAGGACGCTGCCCCAGGCAAGGGCGCGCGCCTCGACGTCGCCCAGGTCGGCGGTCTGCCGCCAGGCGAACCAGCCGAGGAAGACCGCAACCACCAGAACGGGAATCCCGATGATGAGGAGCTTGTCCTCCCCGGACATCCGGCGCACCATGCCTGCCATGTCACTGCCCTCCGTCCGAGTTGAGGGCGCGGATGTACTCGGTGACCGTCTCGTAGTAGATCACTCCGGCGTACCGGCCTCTGTCTGTGACGATGGCACCGCCATGGCTGGAGACAAGCATGGAGTCCAGTGCATCGTTGACCGTGGACCGGCGCTCCACCGTAGTCTCGAGATCCAGATCCGGTGCGGGCACCGTGCTGCGAGACTGCAGGGTGCGCAGCCAGACCCAGTCCCGTGGACGGCGGCGCTCATCGAGGATGATCACGCTGTCCTTCCCCTGGCCCGTGACCCGCTGCACGACCTCGGCAGAGTCCTCCCCGACCGTGCAGGTCGGGAAGTCGTCGACGCCCACGTCGTCCACACGCAGCAGGGACAACTGCTTGAGCTTCGACCCGGACCCCACGAAATCGGCCACATAGTCGTCGGAGGGGTTGCCCAGGACCTGGTCCGGGGTGTCGTACTGTGCGATCCGCGCCTGCTCCTTGAGCACCAGGATCCGGTCACCGAGTTTCACCGCTTCATCGATGTCGTGCGTGACGCACACGATCGTCTTGTGCAGCTCGTTCTGCAGGCTGATCAGCTCGTCCTGCAGACGTTGCCGGGTGATCGGATCCACTGCGCCGAAGGGTTCGTCCATGAGGAGCACAGGCGGATCGGCGGCAAGCCCGCGGGCCACGCCGACGCGTTGCTGCTGCCCGCCGGAGAGCTCCCGTGGAAAACGGTCACGGTACGTCGCCGGATCCAACCCCACCAGGTCAAGCAGTTCATCCACCCGGTTGGCGATCCGCTTCTTCTCCCACTTCAACAGGCCCGGGACCAGGCCGATATTCTGCGCGACGGTCATGTGCGGCAGCAGGCCACCGCCCTGGATCACGTACCCGACGTTGCGGCGTAGTTCGGTCGGGTTCTTCGTGGTCACGTCCTCGCCGCCGATCGTGATGGTGCCCTCGGTCGGCTCGATCAACCGGTTGATCATCTTCAACGAGGTGGTCTTTCCGCAGCCGGACGGCCCGACGAACATGACGGTCTCGCCGGCGGGGATCGTGAGGTTGAGGTCCTCGACCGCGGCGGCGTCCTGCCCGGCGTAGCGCTTCGTGATGCCGGAGAGCTCGATCTCCGCACCAGAGTTCTGTCGGTCGTTCGTCATGCGCGGAGCCCCTTCGAGGTTGTCAGTCGACCCAGCAGGACGAGGACGGCGTCCAGGATCAGCGCGACGATGATCACGCCGATCGTTCCCACCAGGGTGTAATAGAGTGCGTTGGCGCTGCCGATCTGGCTGAGCCCGGTGAATATGTAGCCGCCGAGCCCCGGGCCCAGGGCGTAGGCCGCGATCGCGGCGACACCCATCGACATCTGCGTGGAGACCCTGATCCCCGTCATGATCACCGGCCACGCCAAGGGGAGCCGGACACGCAGCAGGATCGACGCGGCGTTCATTCCCTGTCCCCGCGCAGCCTCAATGAGTTCGGCCGGAATCTGCTGTAGACCGACGATCGCATTACGCAGGATCGGCAGCACCGCGAAGAACACGACGATGAACACCGACGGGAGCGTTCCGATACCGACCAGGGGAATCACCAGGCCGAGCAGTGCCAGGGACGGGATCGTCAACCCGACCGCCGACACCGCATTCGCCACCGGGGACAACCCCCGGTAACGCGTGACGATCACGGCAATCACCAGTGCCACAACAGTGGCGAGAATCAGAGCCTGAATCACCAGACTCGCATGTTGATAAGAACGGAAGAGAATGTCCGTCCATCGTGAGGAGATGAATTCATTCACTGGTTCACGTCGATTCGTCGGCTGTATACGTCTGGTGTCGTGGATCACACACTGAACCAACGGTAGGCGGATCCACTCCATACCGCAACTGAATGCATACTTCCGTACGCTGCACAATCATCCTCAGAGGCGTCCTGACAGCGTTCTTCCGGCGCAGGACCGCCTGCCACCCGCGGCGCGTCCCGTCGTAAATCCGTCAACAAACTCCGGCGTTTCCCGCTGGCGGCGGAATTCAATGATCAACGCGGTCGGAGATTTCACGGAGACGAAAATTCGCGACGAATCCCCACCGCCTTCACCCCGTGACGCGACAGCATTGACGGAAACGGTTTACCCCTCATCCTGGCACTGACACCCCGAAAAACGGAGCTCAGGCACAGGGTTCGTCCGCACGCTAGATCAAGGTCAGGTCGCCCCGCGCATCCGGCCGGTCGAGGTGGGCGTATTCGTTGAAGGACAGCAGATCGACCCCGGCGCTGCCGCCACGGTGCCGTCCCGCCTCATCCGCGACACGCAGGACAGTGACCGAGGCGTTGAACACCTTCCCGACCAGCGGTGGGACAGCCTGACGAGGCAGTCCCGACACGGCGGCGGTGCAGGTGGCGATCACCCCGGCGGAGGTGGCGACGACGGCTGCCCCGTCCTGCCGGGCTGCCGTGGTGACTCGCCCGAGCCCGCCGAGCACCGTCTCCCGGAACTCCTGGAACCCGGAACTGTCGACCCATTCGCCGAGCGCCCCGTCGAGCACCTCCCGCACGGTTGCCTCCGCTTCCGCCGGATCCCCGGCGCCCTGCCGAATCTTCTGCATGACCTGCTTGAGTCGGCGACCAGTCTCGGTGTTGCGCCTCATCCACGGGACTACGACCGCGTCCGAGTCGAACTCCTTCCACGCCGCGTCGGTGGTCGGCTCCGCAGCTCCGGCGGCCGAGGCAACGGCCGCCGCCGTGTCATGCTGGCGGTGCAGGGGCCCGCAGAATACCCGCGGTGCCCGTACGTCTGTGCCGCTACTCCCCACACCAAGACGCTCGGCGAGCGAGCGGCCCACAACATCAGCCTGGCGACGTCCGCGCTCCGTCAGGCCGTCATAGCTCTTCTCGACGTTCCCGTCATCGTAGGCGCCCATGCCCGCGCCTGCCTGACCATGTCGAACCAGGTAGATCAAAGCCATCAGTCCATCTCCTGTTCTCCGGCCGCGCGGCCGGAATGTCGTTCCCCCAGCGTATCGTCCGGTGTCAGGAGAAGCGGCGCAGCGGTCTCCTGCCGTCCGCATCGGGCTCGTCGAGATGGGCATGCTCGTTGAAGGACAGCAGCTCCACCCCGTGGTGCCCGTCCTGACGCCCGCTCCTGTCCCGTACCCGGAACAGGCTGACCGAGGCCGTGAACAACCTGCCGGCGACGGTGGGCCAGCGCTGCACCGGCACGCCGGAACTCTCCACCACACACAGGGCGATCACGCCGGCGGAGGTTACCGTCACCGCCGTCCCCTCAGCTCGCGCGATATCGGCGGCCGCGTCAAGACCACCGAGTACCTGTGCCCGAAACTCCGGGAAGTCGGGCTGGTCGACCCACCACGCCATGGCGTCCTCCAACATCGACCCGGTCAACCGTGACAGCGCACGACGGTTCTCGTCGCTGGGCGCGTCCACCAGACGTTGCATTCTCTCGGCGACGTCCGGGTTCGCCGCCAGCCACGGGCCGACGACGGAGTCGGTATCGAACTCCCGCCACGCTTCATCGACCACCGGGGGTTCCGACCCGAGCTCCTCGGCGACGTGGGCGGCGGTGTCCTGCTGCCGGCTCAATGGACCGGAGAGCACCGGTACCGAGGCTCCGGGAGCCTTGCGACGCGCCAGGGACCGTCCTGTCGCGGCAGCCTGCCGGTGCCCACGGTCGCTGAGCACGTCGTAGCTCCGCTCCACACCAAAGGAGTCGCTCCGACCGTCACCGGTCAGTATTCGCTCCCCGGCCTGACCGTGCCTCACCAGATAAAGAAAAGCCATGGACCCTGTCCTCTCGCAGTTCTCGCGCCCAATTTTTGAACCAGGATTCAACGTGCTGCGGACCAGCGTATACGATCCACACATGACGAATGAGCGAGAGTCCCGAACCGACCGCGCGGCGCGTCGCCGCTCCGAGATCCTCACGGCGGCACAGAATGTGTTCGCCCGCGACGGTTACCACGGCGCGAAACTCACCGCGGTCGCCGCCGAGGCCGGCTGCTCAGTGGGCACCCTCTACACCTATTTCGCCGACCGTGCAGCCCTGCTCGGAGCCGTCCTCGACGATGTCGAGGAACAGATGCGGCATCCCGGCGGACGCCTGCCCGCCGACCATCCCGTCGCCGAGCAGATCAGTGCCGCCAACCGCGGCTACCTCACCGCCTACCGGCGCAACCACCGGATGATGGCACTGATGGAACAGGTGGCAATGGCCGATGAATCCGTCGCCGCCCGCCGTGCGCGGCGGGCCGACGGCTTCATCGAGCGCAACGCACGGGCACTCAGCCGCTACCTCGACCAGGGAACGGTCACCGGTATCGAGGACCCCGAGCTCATTGCCACGGCACTGTCCGCCTCCGTGTCGCGCCTGGCCTACCTGACCTGGGTGGAGGGGCGTTTCCCCGACTCCGACGAGACCCTCGACCGTGTCTGCGCCGCCGCCGACACGATCTGGTTCCGGACGCTCGGACTGGAGGACGTCCCCGCCAGTTCGTGAAATGAATCACGATTCAATGTATGGTCATGGCATGACCACCTACGATTTCACCGACCGCACGGCTGTCGTCACCGGCGGCACGCGCGGCATCGGCTACGCCACCGCCGAACTTCTCCTCCGCTCCGGCGCCAATGTCGTCATCACCTCCCGTAGAGCCGAAGCTGCTGAGGCGGCCGCCACCAGTCTCGCCGACACCACCGGTGCCACGGGCCGCGTTGTGGGACTCGCCGGCCACGTCGCCGAGGAAGACGCCGCCACCCGCGTCTGTGCCGAAGCAGTGTCCCGCTTCGGCAGCCTCGACATCCTGATCAACAATGCGGGCACCAACCCTGCCTTCGGCCCCGTCACCGAACAGTCCCGCGCCGTGATGCAGAAAGTCTTCGACATCAACGTCACCGGGCCCGCCGTCTGGGCAGGCGCCGCCGTCCGTGCCGGGCTGGGGGACAAGAACCCGGGAGCCATCGTCAACGTCTCCTCCATCGGCGCCCTCTTCATCGAAGACGGGATCGGCGTCTACAACGCCTCGAAATCAGCCATCATGCACCTCACCCGCCAGATGGCCCATGAGCTCGCCCCGTCAGTCCGGGTGAATTCCGTGGCACCCGGCGTCGTCCGCACCAAGCTGTCCGAAGCCCTCTGGAAGGAGGACGAGGACGCCGCAGCGTCGGTCACCCCGCTCGGACGGATCGGCGAGCCCGCCGACATCGCCGACGCCATCTGCTTTCTCGCCGCACCGTCGACGTCCTGGATCACCGGGTCGAACCTGGTGATCGACGGCGGTCAGATCGTCAACTAAGACCCCGTCTCCCCTTCCCTCCCCCTCACCACCACCGAAAGGCACCACCATGGACTTCAGCTTCAGCGAGCGCTCACTGGACTACCAGAGCCGCCTCAACGACTTCATGACCGAGCACGTCTACCCCGCCGAGCCGATCGCCGCACAGCAGATCGCAGAGTCCGGCGACCCCCACCACTTTCCCGCGGTGCTCGGCGAGCTCAAGGAGGAGGCGAAACGTCGCGGTCTCTGGAACCTCTTCCACCCGCACCCGGCTCGCACCGGCGACGGCTCGGACAACCGCCCCGGTCTCACCAACGCCGAGTACGCCCCGCTGGCCGAGATCATGGGCCGCAGCCCCCACCTGGCGCCCGAAGCCTGCAACTGCAACGCACCGGACACCGGAAACATGGAGACCCTGGAGCTGCACGGCTCCGCCGAACACCGCTCGACGTTCCTCGAACCCCTGCTCGCCGGGGAGATCCGTTCGGCGTTCTGCATGACCGAGCCAGGTAACGCCTCCTCCGACGCGACGAACATCAGCATGTCGATGGAGCGCGTCGACGGGGGGTACCGTCTCAACGGCCGTAAGTGGTTCGCCTCCAACGCCATGCATCCGCACCTCAAGGTCCTGATCGTCATGGGTAAAACCAGCCCGGACGCCGACACCCACCGGCAGCAGTCGATGCTCGTCGTGCCGTCGGACGCCGAGGGAGTGACCATCGTGCGCAACCTCACCGTCTTCGGCTACCACGACCGCGAAGGGCATGCCGAAGTCACCTTCGACAACGTCTTCGTCCCCGACAAGGACATCCTCGCCGGTGAAGGCATGGGCTTCCGGATCTCCCAGGACCGGCTGGGGCCGGGCCGCATCCACCACTGCATGCGTGCGATCGGCATGGCCGAACGCGCCCTGGAGATGATGTGCACCCGCGCCTTGTCCCGGTCCACCTTCGGCAAGCCCCTCGCCGAGCGCGACAACATCCGTGACTGGATCGCCGAGGCCCGGATCAACATCGAGGCCGCCCGCCAGCTCACCCTCAAGGCCGCCTGGATGATGGACACCGTGGGCAAC
Organism: Corynebacterium glyciniphilum AJ 3170; assembly: GCF_000626675.1. NCBI lineage: Bacteria > Bacillati > Actinomycetota > Actinomycetes > Mycobacteriales > Corynebacteriaceae > Corynebacterium > Corynebacterium glyciniphilum. The sequence goes on from NZ_CP006842.1 coordinate 3,041,243, forward strand.
AAGGAGGCCCGCCAGGAGATCGGCGCGATCAAGGTCCTCGTCCCGAACATGGCGCTCACGGTCGTCGACCGGGCGATCCAGCTGCATGGCGGCGAAGGCGTCACGGACGACGTCCCGCTGGCATCGATGTGGGCCGGCCTGCGCACTCTGCGCCTGGCCGACGGTCCCGACGAAGTGCACAAGATGACCATCGCCCGCCAGGAGTTGAAGAAGTACCGGGAGACCAGCCGATGAGCACCACCCCCTTCACCGAGGAAGCACTGGCCGACTGGCTGTCCGACATCGCCGGAACCCGTGGCCCGCTCAGCCTCACCCGTATCGGCGCCGGTCAGTCCAACCTGACCTACCTCGCGACGGACGGTGACGGGACCGAGGTGGTGGTCCGCCGTCCGCCCCTCGGCCACCTTGCGGCCAGCGCCCACGACGTCGCACGGGAGGGGCACATCATGGCCAGCCTCGCCGACACTCCCGTCCCGGTGCCCGAGATCTTCGGGACCACCGACCCCGACGGCTCCGTCGGCCCCCTCCGGGTGTCCGACGCCCCCGTGGTGGCGATGTCGGTGATCCCGGGAACCTCGCTGAACTCGCCCGACGCCGCTGCATCGATTTCACCGGAGGCACGGTCCGCCGCCGCTACAGGCCTGATCGAGGCGATGGTCACCATCCATGAGGTTGATCTTGTCGCCACCGGGCTGGATGACCTGGCGTCCCACGGGCCGTATGCCGAACGCCAGCTGCGCCGGTGGTCGAACCAGTGGGAGAAGACGAAAACCCGGGAACTACCGGCCCTCGACGCCCTGACCGAACGGCTCCGCGCCGCCGTCCCCGAGCAGACGGAGACGGTGTTGGTCCACGGGGACTTGCACCTGGGCAACATCATCGTCGACAAGGAGACCGGCAACGTCAACGCCGTGGTTGACTGGGAGCTCACCACGCTCGGCGACCCGCTGGCCGACATCGGCTCGCTGCTGGCCTACTGGCCTACGCAGGACGGTCCGAACCTGCCCGGGTTCGACGCCGCCCTGGAGCCCGGGTTCCCCGACGCCGAGGAGTTGGCCCAGCACTACCTTTCCCGTACGGGACGGTCCCGGGACGCCCTCGACTTCTGGCATGTCCTGGGGCTGTGGAAAGTGGCGGTCATCGTGGAGGGCGTCGTACGCCGCACCCGTGACGTCCCCGCGAATGCGTCCTCAGGGATGGCGCTTCCCGCGTCCGTCGTGGAGGTGCTGGTCGACCAGGCCACGGTGCTGGCCGACCAGGTCGGGATCTGACCGACGGACGGACACGCCAGAGGGCGGTTTCCGAGCACGGACGGCCTGAGTTGCTGGACTCAGGCCGTCCGCGCTCGGAAACCGCCCGTCGGTGACGACGAAGCGACTAGCTGTCGGCGCCCACCGGCACGCCGCGCAGGTCCTTACGCAGGATCTTGCCGGTGCCGGACTTCGGGATCTCGGCGATGACCTCGACCATGCGGATCTTCTTGTACGGGGCGACGCGCTCGGCGACCCACTCCATCAGCGCCTCCTTGTCGACCTCGACCGGGTTGCCGTCACGGTGCTGCGCCACGACGAAGGCGCGGGGCAGCTCCTCACCGTCCTCGTCCCGAATGAAGCCGACAACGGCGGCATCGGCGATGTCCTCGTGGGTCATCAGCAGTGCCTCGAGCTCCGCCGGGGCGACCTGGTAGCCCTTGTACTTGATCAGCTCCTTGGCACGGTCAACGACGTACACATTGCCCTCGTGGTCGTACTCCACGACATCGCCGGTGCGCAGCCATCCGTCGCCGACCAGTGCGTTCGCCGTCGCCTCCTCATTGTTGAGGTACCCGAGCATGACCTGGGGGCCGCGGATCCACATTTCGCCGGATGCCGACTTCTCACCCTCGTTGCCGGGGGGCAGGATCTCCCCGAGAGCATCATCAGTGAGATCCACGACCTTGCACTCGGTGTTCGCCACCGGCAGACCGATGGACTCCAACGGAGTTGTCCCCCGGATGCCGGTGTGGGTCACCGGTGACGTCTCGGTCATGCCGTACCCCTGGACGACCGTGACACCGAGCCGGTCCTGCACCGCAGCGGCGAGTGCATGATCCAGGGCCGCGGCGCCGGAGAGCAGGGTGTTCAGTTTATCCAGGTTGTACTCGTCGACCAGCGGGTGCTTCGCGAGTACGACCGCGATCGGCGGCGCGACGAAAGCGAAGTCGATCCCGTGCGCCTGGTGGAGTTCCAGGAAGTTCTTCAGGTCGAACGACGGCATGGTGACCAGGTGCGCCCTGTTGGCCAGGGTCGTGTTCAGCACCGTATTCATCCCGTAGATGTGGAAGAACGGCAGCACAGCCATCACCACCGAATCGCGGTGCTGTCCATTCTCCTGCAGCTGAGGCAGAGTCTGGAGGATATTGGCCATCAGGTTGGTGTGGCTGAGTTTCACCCCCTTCGGAATACCGGTGGTCCCCGAGGAGAACGGCAAGACCGCGACATGGGTCGCCGGATCGAACGAGACCTCCGGTGCCTCATGCCCTTCCTGCAGCATCGCCGCCAGACCGGACTCACCGTCGGTGAGGTCGATGATGTGATCGTCGGACAGGCCCGCCTCGCGTGCCCCGTCGGCACCGTTGGGACCCAGCAGACTCACGGTGAACAGCAGGCTCGCGCCGGACAAGGTGATCTGTTTGGCGACGTCCTCGGCAGTGTTCAGGGACCCGACGGTAGTAACGGTGGCCCCGGCACGCATGATGCCGTGGAAGGCGACGACGAACGCGTGGGTGTTCGGACAGTGCAGCGCAACGACATCACCGACGCCGATTCCCCGGGACGACAGGGCTCCGGCGAACAGGTCGACCTGGCCCCGGAGTTCCCCGTAGGTGACGACGGCGCCGGTGGCGGAGTCGGTGACTGCGGTGCGGTCGCTGTCCTCCGGGCCAAGGGTTCCGAAAATCTGGTCGTAGACGCTGATGGCGGGGACGTCGATACGGGGGCGGGGACTCGCGACTGGCACTGTGGCTCTCCTGATCTCTCGGCATGATCGGGGCCATCCGGTGGCCCCGATCACATTATTGCCCTTTGGCATCTAAAATAACCGCCTGTCGGGCGTTTCGCAGGGTTTTCACCAACTGCAGGCACCAGGTATGACATCCGTCAGTCGCAACTCATGACAGGTGGTTCTACCTGCGGAAATTGATGTCAACCACAATCAGAACCATGAACTTCGACGTCATCGCCGACCTGTTCCAACGACTTGCAGAGTTTGCCGCCTCAGTGGAGCCCTGGCAGCAGTTTCTCGTGATCCTGCTCGCTGGTGCGGTGCCCTTCATCGAGTCCTACCTCGGCAGCTTCCTGGGTGTCGCCCTCGGCATCGAACCGGCCGCCGCCGTCGTCGCCACCGCGGTAGTCGGAAACATGATCTCCACCTTCCTCCTCATCGCACTCGCCACCCGCGCCCGCACGGCAGCAACACGTGGACGCAGATCCACGAAGCAACCGGTGTCCGCCCGCCGGCAGAAAGTCGGCCGCTACGCCGAACGCCTCGGCGTACCGGGGGTTTCCCTCCTGGGGCCGATCATCCTGGCCAGTCAGATCACCGGACCGACACTGGTGGCCCTCGGCGCGGACAAGCGCAGCGTGTACCTGTTCCAGGGAATCGCGATCATCGTCTGGGGTGTCGTCTTCGGATTCTTCGGAGACCTTGTCATCTCCTGGTACCTGTGAGACCGGACGCCGCCGCGAAGGCACTGAAAACGGCCTCAGGGTCCAGTGCCGTAAGAATGCGCGCATTCGGCCGACGGCCCCAGTAGGGTCCGACGCCGCCCTCCCCCACCCAGTCGGCAACCGTCGTCCCCCTCAGCAACTCGGACCCCGCCTCCACAGCGACGGTCGCCTGCCGGACGGAGGCCTCGACCGCACCCAGCATCACCATCGCCGCGGCCAGGTCATGGATCTGAGCGACATAGCCCACGCCGACGGACTCATGGAACTCGAAGTAGAACCGTAGGGCGTCCTGCACCAGCTGTGCCAGCTGCGTGCGATTCGGCGCCGTGCCGTCGACCCACGTTGCCAGGCGTTCCGGGGTCAGCACCACCTGTTCGGTGACATTCAGCGGGCAGATCAGCGGCAACTCCGCACCGTCCGGCCAGTTCTCCACGGCAAAAGACAACGCGTGCGGGTCGACCCAGGCATTCCACTCCGCTGTGGGAGTGGTGTTGCCCGGGTAGGTGAAGGCACCGCACATCAGGGTGACACGTGCCTGACGCAGCACTTCCGGTTCGTGTTCGACAGCATAGGCCAGGTTCGTCGCCGGCCCGGCGATGAGCAGATGCTCAGGCCTGGCACGCTTCCACGCGGCCACGGCGTCGGCCGGCGTCGTCACTCGGTCAGCCGTGTCCGGGACCCCTGTCCCAGGAATCCAGTACCCCAGTCCCTCCGGACCGTGCGTCTCCGGGGTCGTCGTCAACGGCAGGACGCGCGGCCCGGCAGCTCCGGCGACGACCGGAACGTCCGACACGCCGCAGAGCCTCAGCACCTCCGCGGAGTTCCGCGCCGCCAATGCCGCGGTCGTGTTGCCCGCCGACGTCGTCACCTGCAGGTCAATGTCCCCGGCGCGATGGCGCGAGGCCAACCACACCAGGGCGAGGGCATCGTCGATGCCGGTGTCGACATCGGCGACGACTCTCGTCCGCGCGGCACCGCTGCCGTCTGTACCATTCACCGCTGCACCGTCTCCGCCGTGGCGTCGACCCATCCGCGGGTGAGAAATGACACGTCACCCTCGGCGAATGCCGCAACATCCTCGACCACTGACGTCAGGTCACCGACATGGCGCCGGAAGTGGGACCGGGTCGTCCGGTATTCCACGACCCAGCCGTTACCGAGCAACGCCGCCTGGACGAACCGGACGTGCCCCAAAGGGGTGTCCTCCATCGGGGACGTCCGGGCCGGCAGGCCCGTCTCCACAACCACGTAGGGGATCCCCTCGTCGGACCGTTGGCGCCGGTCGGCGTCGTCCGTCAGCGCCGTACGGACACTCTCCGCATCAACATGTGTCGTCACGGTCCCCACCGAGGAGCGCATACGCAACCCGCGGTCCACGCCGGTGGGGTTCACCCAGATCTGTTCCATGTCGTCGACCATGCACAGCCCCAGGTCGCAGGCCTTGTCCTGCAGAATCCTGCCGGTCTCCCCCGCTTCCGAGAACGGCAATGCCACATGCAGCGCGTCATTGACCACCTCGACCGGGAACTCCAGGAGGCTGAAGGGGTCCCCAGCCTCCGTCCGCACGCCTCCGCCGACATCACAGTGCTCATTCACCCATGCCGCCAGCGTGGCGACTCCCCGCGGTGCCGGACGTCCCGGATGCGGGTCACCAGGGCCATGGCGGAAGGCTTCCGGGTCGGTGGTGGCACTCATGTCGTCGCCGAGCTCCTCATGGATCCGGTGCGCTTCGACACGGAGATCCTCGTCAGGACGGTACGTGTCACCTGCGCAGGGACGGAAGAAGAGGAAGCCGAGGGTCATGCCCGCCCATTCTATGGTGATGCGTATCATGGCCGAACAGTTGGGGTGGTGAACTACCCCCGGAACAGGGCCACCCGGGGAGAGCCGACTACACTCCCCGCCCATGAGAGCAGCAGTCGCCAACCGTCCGGGCCCGCTCCACGACGTCGTCTCCGTCCGGACAGTGGCAGAGCCCACCCCTCCCGGGCCGAGGGAACTGACGGTCCGGATGGTCGCCACCACCGCGAACCCGTCCGACGCGGTGACCGTCTCCGGCGCCTACCCGTCACGCACCACGTTCCCGCTGATCCCCGGTTTCGAGGGCATTGGCGTCGTCGAGGACGCCGGACGGGACGTTCCCGGCACCGCCCGCGACCTCGTCGGACGCCGGGTGCTGCCGCTGGGCGGGCCGGGATGCTGGCAGCAGCGACGCACCGTCGACTACTCCTGGTGCATCCCGGTGCCCGACGAGCTCGACGACCGCACCGCCTGCTTCTCCTACATCAATCCACTGACCGCCTCGCTGATGGTGTCCCGGTACTGCCACGGCGCCCGGTCCGTGGCGATCACCGCGGCGACCTCGGCAATCGCGGGCCACCTGGCAGAACTGTTGACGGAACAGTTCTCGCTCCGTCCCGTGGGTCTCGTCCGAGGAACTCCCGGAAGTACCGTCGCCGACGCAGACAGGTGGGCGAGGTTGATCAGCATGGCCGACCCCGACTGGCAGTCTCAGCTGAACGCTGTCGTACCCGGCGACCACCAGGGCCCCGACGTGATCCTCGACTGCATCGGCGGTGCAGTCGGGCTCGACCTCGTCGACGCGCTGGCCCCGGGCGGCACCCTGGTGCTCTACGGTCTGTTGGCCGGCAGCCCGCTGCCCGTGGAATGCTTCGACGGCCGACGAGGGACACGCGTCGAGATGTTCCGCCTGCGCGACACCGTGCACTCACATCCGCGCCGGGACCTCCCCGAGTTGTTCACGCCAGTGTTCGACCTGCAGCGCCGTGGCCTGCTGCACACTCCGGTGGCGGTGAGAACCGGATTGGACGGGCTGCCGGGGCTGCTCGGTACAGGTGTGGGATCCGGCCGGGGGAAGATCCTCATCGACCCGTGGAGGTGAGCACAGCGACTGCACCCCTGTCTCGTCTGAGTCGACCTCCAGGGGTGGGCGGCCACATCTCACCACGGGAGGGACGCCTCGGAGCAGGGAGCAACCCCGCAGGTCGGTACGACCATCCTGCGGGGTTGCTCCTTGGCACGATCCTCATCGACCGCTGAGGCCGAGCCGCTCAGCGAGCTCGTCGGCATCCAGGCACTGGCTGGTGGGGATCAGCAGGTTGTCGCCATCCCGTGTGAAGGACACCGCCCGGCGCGCCAACCCTGCCGACCGGGAGTTCTCCCCCTCCCCCATCTCGGGGACAATGAAGTGCCGGGAACGCCCCTGTCCGCCCCGCACCGTCCCCACCGGGATCACCGGTGCCGCCAGATCCCAGCCGAAACCACCGTTGGCCAGTGCCCTCGCCACGGCGCGGGCACCGCGCGGCACCCCGATTGCCCCGGCGATCTCCCCGTATCCGGTGACCTCGCCGTCGTCGATGAGCGCAAGGACCTCCCCGACGCGGTCATGCAGGTCGTCCATCACCGGTCCGACAGCCGCCTCCGGTAGAACACGGACCGCGACACCCTGCCCGGATAGACCCGCGGAGCGTCCTCGATGTGCATGCGTTCGGCACCGTTCTTCTCCATCGACCGGCACGAGCGGAGGTTCTCCACGTCCGCACGGAACCACACTTCACGGACCCCCGCGGCCTGCAGGGCTGTGTACATCGCTTCCTTCATCTCCGTGTTCGCGACGCCGCCACGTCCCCTCGCCGACGGCATCACCCAGGTGTAGCCGAGCATCGCCGTGCCGGCGGACCGGTCGCCGTTGTAGACGGTGGTGCAGGCCAGCGGCCGGTCTCCGTCCGCTGCGTCGTCCCCTGCGCCGTCCCACAGCACATAGGTCCGTCGGGAGTCGTCGGCGACGAACTCCACCAGTGGGAACGGAGAGAACGTGAAGAAGTGGAAGGTCTCCTCCCGGTCCGGTTCGGGAAGTGCTGCCTCGACGCGGGCAGCGTCCTGGGCAGTCACCCGCCGCATCTCCCGGCCGCTGCCGGCCGGGAAGCGGTCAGGTAGCTCGGGCCAGAACATCAGGCCAGCACGTCGTGGATGACGATGGTCTCGTCGCGCCCCGGGCCGACACCCACGTAGGAGATGCGGCAGCCGGACAGTTCCTCCAGACGGTTCAGGTAGTCCTGTGCCTTCGCCGGCAGGTCGTCGAAGGAGCGGCACCCGGAGATGTCTTCGTCCCAGGCGGGCATTGTCTCGTAGATCGGGGTGGCGTGGTGGACGTCGGTCTGGCTCATCGGCATCTCGTCGTGGCGGACGCCGTCGACGTCGTAGGCCACGCAGATCGGGATCTCACCGATGCCGGTGAGCACGTCGAGCTTGGTGACGAACAGGTCGGTGAAGCCGTTGACCCGGGAGGCGTAGCGGGCGATGACCGAGTCGTACCAGCCGCAGCGGCGCTTACGCCCGGTGTTGACGCCGAACTCGCCACCGGTGGTCTGCAGGTACTCGCCCCACTTGTCGAAGAGCTCGGTGGGGAACGGACCCGCCCCGACGCGGGTGGTGTAGGCCTTGATGATGCCCAGGGAGCTGGTGATCCGCGTGGGACCGATACCGGAGCCCACGCAGGCACCGCCCGAGGTCGGGTTGGAGGAGGTGACGAAGGGGTAGGTGCCGTGGTCGACGTCGAGCATGGTGGCCTGGCCACCCTCCATGAGCACGGACTTGCCGGCGTCGAGGGCCTGGTTGAGTTCCAGTTCGGCGTCGATGAGCATCGGCGTGAGGCGCTCGGCGTAGCCCATGAAGTACTCGACGATCTCGTCGACGTCGATGGCCTTGCGGTTGTACAGCTTCACCAGCATCTGGTTCTTCTGGTTCAGCGCCCCCTCGACCTTCTGCCGCAGGATCGACTCGTCCAGCAGGTCCTGGGCGCGGATACCGATCCGGGACACCTTGTCGGCGTAGGACGGACCGATGCCGCGACCGGTGGTGCCGATCGCCCGCTTGCCGAGGAAGCGCTCGGACACCTTGTCGAGCACCTGGTGGTAGGGCGCGACGAGCTGTGCGTTGGCACTGACCCGCAGGCGGGAGGCATTGGCACCGCGAGCCTCGAGCCCGTCGATCTCCTCGAACAGGGCCTCGAGATTCACCACACAACCGTTGCCGATGACCGGCACGGCGTTCTCACTGAGCACACCGGCGGGCAGGAGTTTGAGTTCGTACTTCTCCCCGCCGACGACGACGGTGTGGCCGGCGTTGTTACCACCGTTGGGCTTGACGACGTAGTCGACCCTGCCGCCGAGGATGTCGGTGGCCTTGCCTTTTCCTTCGTCGCCCCACTGCGCTCCGACCACGATGATTGCTGTCATTGGCTCTGCCGTCGCTTTCCGATCCGGTTCCAAGTACGTTGACCAACTGAACAGTGTAGCCGGTCACTCTTCCCGGTCCAGTATCCTCGTCCAGTACCCTGGGGGACCATGACGACCGTTGTGCTCGCGTGTGGACCACGTGCCGCAGATCTGGTCGGCGCCCTCGTCGCCGACGCTGTCACCCTGCCTGACATGCCGGGGCGCCGCGACCTGCGGCTGCTCGACGATCTCGCCGCCGCGCATCTGCCGGTCGACGACACGCCCACCCTCGACGAGATAGCCGCGGCCCCGGACGTCCCCCACCAGGGGGCCCCGCAGTTCGCACCGCAGCACCCCGACCGTCCGGTGCGGGTGGTCGTGGTGGGGTCGGACGCGGCACTGTCCGCCGTGGTGACCCGCCTGATGCGTATCGACGCGATGTGGATCTCCGTCGGCTTCGTGCCGGTGGTGGACGACGGGGAGACCTCGGTCGTCGCACAGAACTGGCAGCTGTCGACGGTGAGTGGCTCGGGGGGAGGGCCGAGTGTGGCGGCGTTGAACTTCGCCATGACCTCGCCCGTCCGCCCCACCGCGGTCGTCCGCGACGACTCAGGGCTCGTCACGCTGGGATCGGCGGAGATCTTCCACACCGGTGCCGAGCTCGTCGGGGAGATCATCGTGGATTCGCAGACCCTGTTCACCAACACCTCGGGACGGACCTGGGACGGTCGGACGGGTGCCTTCGGTGCGCGACTCGTCCCCACCGTCGACGCCCCGGGAATCGCCGCGACCCGGTTGATCACACCGTCGGTGTGGGACGACGACGCCGCGCGGAGCGTCCCCCGGCGCAGGCTGTTCCGTCGTCCGGCGGAGATCGGCGGGGTGGATCCGGAGGCGGTGCTGACCGGGCGGGCATTGCAGGCCGGCGGGGTGGAACTCACCGTCGTCCGCGACGGGGTCGTTCACCCGCGTCCCACGTCGAAAGTGACGTTCTACCGGCACCTGCGCGACGGGCAGTTCGTGCGGCGGTAGCTCGTCTCCGGCTCAGCCGGTGCGCACCATCGACACGTGCGGGATCCCGCCCTCGTCGTATTCGTCCCCGTAGGTCTCGAAACCGTAGGTGGAGTAGAGGTCGGTGATGTAGGTCTGGGCGTGGAGCACGATCGGTTCCCCGGAGTGCAGTTCCACGGCACGCTCGATCAACTGCCCCGCCAAGCCCCGGCCGCGGTACCTCGGGTCGGTGGCGACCCGCCCCAGCACCCGCCGAACCACCGCGGTGCCGGGCACGTTCCAGAGGGCCGGGACGGACAGGGTGCGCAGGTAGGCGACGACCTCCCGGCCGCTGCGGATGAACACGTGCAGGGTGCCGTCGTCCAGGTCGCGCCAGTCGAGTTCCTCATCCTCGACCTTCTGCTCGCGCAGGAAGACCTCGGAGCGCAGCCGGGCGATCGCGTAGACCTCCGTGGTGTCGAGGTCCCCCCAACGCTTGACGATGATGTCGGACAGAGCGGTTGTTGCCATGCCAATACTGTATCTGACTATGCCGGGCCGTCGCCCCGCTCGTCCCGGTCGCCCCGTGTCTCCGTGTCCATATCCCCCCACACCTCCGGCGGGAAGCGCGGGTCCTCCACGGTGGGCTGCAGCACCGACATCGCCGACTCCCGCGACATCCCGCAGATTTGCAGGGTGTCCACGATGATCGACCGGCACTGGGCCAGGACCACCGTGCCCGACAATCCGGCGCCGTGGGCGACCGACAGGTCCGAACGTCCGGCCAGGACCTGGAGTCTGCGGGTGATCTCCGGGATCTCCACGAGCTCCTGGCGGGTACCTCGGGTACCTCCCGAGGCATAGACGGTACCGAGGTGACCGAGGGCGTCGGAAAGGTCGCGGATCAGTTTGGGCAGCTCGGGGTCCGGCGTCACCCCGTCACCCACCATGATCTCGGCACGCCGTGCAAGCACACGGGAGTTGCGCATCACATTGTCCACCGGGGTGAGGATACGGTTCATCGAGCGAGTGTAACGCCGGGCCGACCAGTAGATCGGTGAGATGTTCACGACCTCGTCACCGCCACCGACCGAGGACATCAGTTCATTGACCCCTGCCTGGGTGCCGCGGGCGGTGACCAACGCTTCACCGATGAGCTCCTCGTCACCGTCCTCGATGCCCTGGGCAACATCGTCGAGCACGAGGGCGGCCTTGCTGATCAGGCTGGCGACCTCCCGGCGTGCGGTGCGCAACGGACTGTTCGGGATCACAGCGACGACGACCAGCCCCACCAGGCCACCGATGAGTGCGTCGACCATGCGCTCCCACCCCGCCTGGTCACCCGGTGGGATCAGCGTGGCAACGAGCACGGCGGAGCTGGCGGCCTGGTTCGCCACGAGTACACCCTTGTCGACGAAGACCGCCAGCAGCATCGCGACGAACACCGCGATAGTGATCTGCCAGGCACCCTCCCCGATCTGGGAGATCACCAGATCACCGATACCGATGCCCACGGCGACGCCGATGACGATCTCAAGGCCCCGTCGCGCACGTTTGCCGCCGTAGGCACCGAGGCTGATGACAGCGGCGATGGGCGCGAAGAAGGGTTGTTCATGCCCGACGATGTTGTGGGCGATGAAGAACGCCAGTCCGGCGGAGACCGCACACTGCAGGGCGAAGACGGAGCTGCCGCGCATCCGGTTGACACGCTCGACGACGGCGAAGCGTTGCAGGGACTCGGCCGCCGCCTTGACCCCGGCACGTGCCCGGTCACGCGGGCGCTCGCGGGCCCGCCTCTCACGCTGCTTCCGGCTCTCCGTCATGGAGTCCATTGTGACACGTCCTCTTGCCGACCCTCCGGAGAATGATGTACACATGTACATGTACAGATGTACATCAACAGGAAGACCGTCGACATGACCACACCAGACCACGGTGACACCCCCACGACCCCCGCACCAGGCAAACGCGACCCCGCCGGACGCCGCGCGGCGATCCTCGACGCCGCCACGGAACTGATCTGCGAAAAGGGCGCGTCCTCGCTCACCCACCGCGCGGTAGCCGCCCGGGCCCACGTCGCCGTGGGATCCACCACCCAGTACTTCGACAGCATCGACGACCTCCGCGACGAGGCGCTCCAGGCCCTCGCCGACGAAACCGAGGACGACCTCGCCCAGATCGCTGACCTCCTCGACGGACCAGGCGACCTTCCGGAAGTCATCGACACCTGCGCACAGATCATGCGGGACTTCCTCGTCGACACACGACAGGTCCGGGCGAACCTCGCCATGATCAGCACAGCGATGACCGACCCGTCGCTGCGCGAACTTGCCCTGCAGTGGTCTGACCAGCTCACCGACCTGCTCAGTGAACGGGTCGGCCGGGCCCGGGCCACCGCTGCCGTCGCCTACATCGACGGCCTGACCGTCTACGCCGCCCTCCACGACGACCCCCTGGACTCTTCGACCGACACTCCGACCGACGCCGATTCCATCGCCGCCGTGCTCACCGCTCTGCTCGCCATGCCCGACGCTCCCGCCACCCCGGCGGCCAACGAACAGGAACCGACCCCGTGACCTCCGCGTCCTCCCGCGTGCCCACCCACCCCTCCGACGGCATGTCCCGCACCGCCCGATGGGCAGCCACCACCGTGCTCACCGCCAGCCTGCTGGTGATCACGATGGACATGACCATCCTCAACATCGCGCTCCCCGAGATGGCGGCCGAACTGCAGCCGACCTCGACCCAACAACTGTGGATCGTCGACATCTACTCTCTGGTCCTCGCCGGACTACTGGTCTCCTGGTCTGCGGTGGCCGACCGGTGGGGACGCAAGAAGATGCTGATGCTCGGCTACAGCTTCTTCATCATCGCCTCCCTGCTGGTCCTCGTCGCCGACTCCGCCGCACAGATCATCGCGATCAGAGCTTTCCTCGGCGTCGGCGGCGCGATGATCATGCCCCAGACCCTGTCGATGATCCGCATCATCTTCACCGACCTCAAGGAACGCGCCACCGCGCTGAGCATCTGGGCCGCCGTCTCCGGCCTGGGCGCAGCCTTCGGCCCGCTGGTCGGCGGCATCCTGCTGGAGCATTTCAGCTGGCACGCCGCCTTCCTGGTCAACGTCCCGCTCATGGGACTGGCGATCATCGCCGGGATCTTCCTTCTGCCCGAGTCCACCGTCCCCCACCCCGGGCGGTGGGACGTCTTCGCCGCCGTCCAGTCCATGGTGGGCATGGTGCTGCTGGTGTGGTCGGTCAAGGAGTTCGGCAAGGAAGCGTCTTTCGCCGTGCCCGGCGCACTGATCGCTTTCGCTCTCGCGGTTGCGATTCTGGCCTGGTTCACCGTGCGCTGCCTGCGTAGCGACTCGCCGCTGCTCGAGCTGCGACTGTTCCGCAACCGCCCCTTCACCGCCGGGATCATCGCGGCCCTCGGCTCGACGTTCGCCATGATCGCCGCGCTGTTGCTGCTGGCCCAGTGGCTGCAGCTCGTCGACGGCGCCTCCCCGATCGAGACGGGCGTAAAGCTGATCCCCGTTGCTGTGGCCGCCGCCATCGCATCCATCGCCGCACCACCGCTGAGCCGGCTGGTCGGCTCCCGTGGCGTGCTCGCCGGTGGACTGATCCTCGCCGGAGGTGGACTGCTCTACATCGGGCTGACTCCCGGCGACGTCACCTACACGACGATTCTCGCGGCAATGGTCCTCGTCGGAGCCGGTGTCGGCTCACTGGCCATCGCCTCCGCGATGATCATGGGCGGATCTCCCGAGGACAAGGCCGGCAACGCCGGAGCCTTGGAGGAAGCCTCCTACGAACTCGGTGCCGTCCTGGGCATCACCGTGCTGGGAAGCGTCTCGGCACTGGTATTCCGGGACCACCTGCGTGATCTCGCGTCCGGACTCGGTCTGCCGGGCGAGATCGTTGATCCTGCCGGTGAGTCACTCGGCGCGGCGATGCACATCGCCGAAGAAGCACAGCTGCCGGCACTGGCAACCAGCGCAGCGGAGGCGTTCACCGACTCACTGCAGTTCGCCGGTGTCATCGGCGGAGCGATCATGGTCCTGGTCGGTGCAGCAGTCTTCGTGATCACGCCGAAGGGGACGCAGGCGGCGCATTAGGCGTTGTCCGTAAGCATGCGTGTCTACACTGGCCGCCCTGGCCACGGCCGCAGTGGCGGTCATCATCGCCTTTCTGACGACAGACGCGCCGCCGGCTGAGTGGACGATCCCGCTGTCAGTCACGATCTTCCTGGTCTACTGGCTGTCCTTCGCGGTGTACTACCTCTGGTGGACCCGCCGCACCTGGGTTGGACGCCTCTCCGGGCTCACTGGCCCGACGGAATGGACCACAGCAGCCGCCATGATGGCCGTCGTGGTCACCGTGGCAATCGCACTGTCCCCCGGTGCCAGAGAGAACCCGGTGATCATCCTGCTCGGTCTATCGACGGTCGCCAGCTCGTGGGCGCTCATGGTTTACTCCTTCGCCCTCGACTACATGCAGGTCACCGTCCTTCAGAGTCCCCAGGAGACACCCCACATCACCTTCGGGTTCGCCGAAGAGCCCCGCTTCTCCGACTACCTGACCTTCTCGGTGATGGTCTCCACCATGGCGTTCGCTGCACCAGCGGAGGTCACGTCACGGCAGATGTGGCGGAAACTGCGCAACCACGTCCTGCTGGCGTTCATCTTCAATACCGTGATCGTGGCGATGATGGTGTCGTTGCTCTTCGGCGGACTCACCGGGAACTGACCGCCGTGGCAGAGTAGGACGACATGAGCTTCCCCGTCCCCCGCCACCCACCCTTTGACCCGGCGCTGGCTCCCGCCCTCGAGATGATTCGGGCAATGACACCGCCGCAACTGCTGGTCGAGGATCTTCCTGCCCTGCGCGAGCGTGACCGGACCGCACAGACCCTGAAGCACATCCGTACCCGAGGCCTGGTCACCCGGGATATGACGTTGCCCGGCCACAACGGAGCTGAACTCTCTACCACCGTGATCAGTCGCGGAGACCGGAACCACCGTCCTACAGGGCCCGGCATCTACTTCCTTCACGGCGGCGGCATGGTCAGCGGGCGTCGACTGGACGCCGTGGAGTTCATGATCCAGTGGGTCCTTGACCACGACGCCGTACTGGTCACACCGGACTATCGTTTGGCACCCGAACACCCGGCACCGACTCCGGTCGAGGACTGCTACGCCGGTCTGGTGTGGATGCACGAGCATGCCGCGACACTGAATGTGGATTCCACCCGCATCCTCATCGGTGGAACAAGCGCCGGCGGTGGTCTGGCGGCGGGCACGGCACTGCTCGCCCGCGACAGGAACGGTCCGGAACTGCTGGGCCAGATCCTCATGAGCCCGATGCTCGACGACAGAAACACGACCACGTCCTCCCAGCAGATCGACGGGACCGGCGTCTGGGACCGTGGTGACAACCGCTTCGGTTGGACGTGCCTGCTGGGCGACCGTCGCGGAACGGAGGACGTGTCCGTCTACTCCGCACCGGGCCGAGCCGTCGACACGACGGACGGGCTTGCCGGGCTTCCTCCGACGTTCATCGACTGCGGGTCTGCGGAGGTCTTCCGTGACGAGAACGTCGCCTACGCGTCCGGGCTCTGGGCCGCGGGCATCCAGGCTGAACTGCATGTGTGGGCCGGGGCGTTCCACGGCTCGGCGATGATGGTGCCGGACACGGCGGTGAGCCGTTCCGCGCTGGAGGCGAGGGACTCCTGGGTTGCCAGGCTTCTGAGTCCCCGGCTCTGACCGCATCCAACCGGATCAGACCGCGATATCTGCCCACACCAGGAAAACCTGGTCACACGGCAAGGGCCGCGTCGTCGTCACCTGACGTGCTGACACTGGCAGCCAGAGCCGCAACCCGCTGGTGTGACACACCGAGGAGGACTCCGATATCCCGGAGCGAGTAGCCCTGCTGCTTCAGCTGGGCGACCAGATCCCGGCTGGCGCGCGCTGCCTGTTCATTGACGTCATCGGCCTGCTCGCGCAAAGACTCAGCCCGGGCCTTCAACTCCGCCACATAGGACGGAAGCCTCGGCTCGACGACGATCTCGATATCGGACTCGTCCACCCCGGACAGGTAGGCGATTGCTTCGCGCATCTCGTCGGCGGCATGGTCCAGGCGACGAGTCTGAGAAACAGCACCGACGTCGGGACACTCGAGGACCCAGACCGGTCCGGAGCCTCGTTCTGCCGTCACGGTGAATGTGGTCGTCATCGCCACCACCCTTTCCCTAGCTCATCTGCGTATTGGTCAAAGAACTTCCTGACAGTCACATCATCGATTTCACTGTGTCGCCCGAGCGTCCTGGTGACACTACCGACCCGGAATGCATCGTGACGAGTGAGCTTTATTTCTTCGAACTCAAGGCCACGGCGTCTGGCTTCGGCCTTGAGCTTCTTGATTACCGCGGTACGTTTCAAGACGTTAGTCAACCCCCTATTGAGACTTCAAGTCAACCCCTCGTTGGCATCCATGGCATCAGCAGATTCGTCGGTGCGCCGAGAAAGACCTGTGACCCCAGACCCAGTGTAGGTCAGACTGTAGACATCGCAGGTCTCGACAGCTCTGACCGCATCCAACTGGATCAGACCGCGATATCTGCCCACACCCCACGGTGATCCGTCCCCTCAACCCGCACCGTGCCGCCGTCCTCACAGGTACCGTCCCGGACGAGAATATGGTCGATCCGGACCAGCGGGAACTGGTCAGGCCACGTCGGCATACCGGTCACGCGCTGTACCCCACTGCTCCCCTCACACCTGGTCAGCCCGGTATGGTCAAGGAATTCCCGGAACTCCGGGTGGGCAACGGTGGCATTGAAGTCCCCCGCCAGCACCAGGGGGACGTCCCCGACATCACTGCTGCCGAACGAGTCTTTGAGCGTCCCGAGGTCCTCCTCCCATCCGGTGATCAGGTCGCTGAACGCCGGCGGAAGAGTATGCACGCCGTAGACATCGACCGGAGCGGGTTCGGATAACCGAGCTGACGGGGTCTGGTGGCCGGTGAACCCGTGGTCCGTGGCCGCATCGGACACCGGAGTACCCGGCCGAACCAGGACGGCCGTCCCGGAGGCCCCGCCACTGTCATCGACGGCAGACGTGGACGTCAACCCTGTCCCCCTCTCGACCGCAGCAACCTCAGCGGACGAGGTCTCCGACAGGACGAGAACATCAGGGTCGAGACGGCGGGTCTCCCCGACAATCGACGCATCATCCGCGCCGTTGAAATAGGTGTTGAGCGCCATCACCCGCAGCGTCTCCGCTGACCCGCCTCGCTCTGCCGATGCCCCGTGGTTCGGTGCGCCAGCCTGCGTCGTGACGATTCCGACAGGTAGGACGACAGCCGCGGTGAGCAACACCGCCAGTACCGCCGGCCACGCCGAGCGCCGTCGCCATGCCTGCCAGCACACCACCACCAGACAGATAAGTGCCCCGAGCACACCAACGGCGAAGACCGCCTGCGCGGCGGGAACAAGCCGGGCGAGGCGGTCAGGGAGAGCACTGGTGATACGCCACAACGGGGTGGACGCCCACGCCAGGAAGAGCACGAGGGCGACCGCCGGAATGGGACGCAGCAGGCGTCGCACCGTCGCTTACGACTCCGAGCCGGCCCCGGAGGACATGGCGTCGGCAGCGCTCGGGTCGCAGTCATTGACCAGGTTGAGGCAGCGAATGTACTCGTCCTCTTCCCCGATGGCGCGGGCGGCGGTAGCGAGCATCATGATCGCACGCAGCACGCCGCGATTCGGTTCATGGGACCAGGGCACCGGACCGGTGCCGCGCCACCCGTTGGACCGCAGAGCGTCCAACCCACGGTGGTAGCCGGTGCGCGCGCAGGCGTAGGCGGTGACCTTCTCGGCACCCGCACCTTCCACATTGCCCTGGGACAGGTGGTAGGCAGCCAACGCGGCCCACACTCCGGAGTCCTTGGGGTTCGCCACGGCGAGAGTCTCGAGCTCCTCGAGGGACTCCGAACCGGTCACCGCGGTCGCCAGCTCGACGGGGAGACGGACCTCCGGGTGCTCCGAGCCGAAGAGGTCGCGGCCCTTACGAATCTGTTCCGCCATTACGGTGCCGTCCTTACTTCGACACCGTGGTGCCGACAGAGTGCAGGTCGTTACAGGCTTCGATGATTCGCTCGGTCATCGCGGCCTCGGCCTTCTTCATGAAGGAGCGCGGGTCGTAGACCTTCTTGTTGCCGACCTCGCCGTCGATCTTCAGCACGCCGTCGTAGTTGGCGAACATGTGACCGGCGATGGGACGGGTGAAGGCGTACTGGGTGTCGGTGTCGACGTTCATCTTGATCACGCCGTAGCGCAGAGCCTCTTCGATCTTCTCCTTCTCGGAGCCGGAGCCGCCGTGGAAGACGAAGTCGAAGGGCTGCGCGCCCTCGGACAGGCCGAGCTTCTTCGCCGCGGTCTTCTGACCCATGTCCAGGACCTCGGGACGCAGCTTCACGTTGCCAGGCTTGTAGACACCGTGGACGTTGCCGAACGTAGCGGCCAGCAGGTAGCGCTGCCCCTGGTCGCCGGCACCGATGGCATCGACGGTCTTCTCGAAGTCCTCGGCAGTGGTGTACAGGTTGTCACCGGCCTTGGCCTCGACGCCGTCCTCTTCACCGCCGACGACGCCGATCTCGATCTCGAGGATGATATTCGCCTCGGCGCACTTCGGCAGCAGGTCCTTGGCGATCTCGAGGTTCTCGTCGATCGGGATGGCCGAGCCATCCCACATGTGGGACTGGAACAGCGGGTTCTCGCCCGCTTCGACGCGCTTGCGGGAGATCTCGACCAGCGGACGCACGTACGTGTCGAGCTTCTCCTTCTGGCAGTGGTCGGTGTGCAGGGCGACGTTGATGCCGTAGTGCTTGGCGGCGTGATGCGCGAAGTGGGCCAGTGCCTCAGCACCGGCGACCATGTTCTTCACACCGAGCCCGGAACCGAACTCCGCACCACCGGTCGAGAACTGGATGATGCCGTCCGACTCAGCGTCAGCGAAGCCCTTCAGGGCCGCGTTGATGGTCTCGGACGAGGTGCAGTTGATGGCCGGGTAGGCGAAGCCACCCTCCTTGGCCTTGTCCAGCATGTCGCGGTAGACGGCGGGTGTTGCGATGGGCATGAGTGTTCCTCCGTGTGGGGTCGACGGGCGGGTTCCGCGTTCTCAGTTCAAGTATGCCGTGCTCCGGCCGATCTGTCAGTTGCCGTCGGTCAGCCGTCACTCACTGTCGCGGGTGACGGCCGCCGCTGCCTCCATGAGCATCCAGCCGGAGAGCTGGACCGAGAGGTCACGTTCAGGGATCTCAGCCGCGGCGACCGACCCCGACAGTGCAGCACCCATGAGCCCGCCGGACTGCGGCAACACCGCGTCCCCACCCCAGGATGCGGGGAACACCGGCAGGCCGTCGATCTCCAGACGGTAGCGCCACACGGACTCCGCCGAGCGCAGGACGATTCGGCGGGCGAGACGTCGGGTCGCCGCACTTGCCCGATCGTCGCCGGGCAGCGAGGTGGCGACGAGGGCGAGGTACCGGGCGAGGATCCCCTTGAACAACCCGTTGTCACCGCCCCGGGCCTTCCAGTCCAACGACCAGTTCGGGGTGGTCATGTGGTGGGAGACTGCCTCAACGAGCCGGTGGACGCGGGTGAGTGCCTGGGTTCCGATCGGGTCGACGGCGTCCATGTTGATGCCCGCGGCGCGACGTTGTGCGCAGGCTAGTTCCAGGTTCGCCCCGATCATCACACCCTGGCAGTAGGCGTGGATCTCCGATACCGTCTCCGGCCCTGACAGCTTCATCTTGACCCCGTCCATCACCAGACCGTCCGTGTTGATCAGGTTGGCGTGGACCCAGTCGATGAGCTGCTCGGCGAGTTCGACACGTCCCGTGCGCGCGGCGAGGATCGCGACGGGGCCGTTGGTGGGAACGTTGTAGAACGTCTCACCGACGCGCCACGGCATGACACCGGTGAGGTTGTCGACACCGTCGAAGATGTCGTGCTCCAGGCCGCTGCGGTAACGGACCTTGCCGTAGCGGTCGAGACGCTCGACGCGCTCCAGGGCGAGGGCGAGCCACGCCTTGTCGTCGTAGTAGCTGTTGCGGGTCAGGCGGCCGAAATTCCGGATACGCATACCCCGGATGGTCCGACGGATGAAACTGAGCCGCAGTCGGGTGCTGCGACGCAGGGCGGCGTCCGCCTGACAGTCGATGTAGTGCGCCTGCCACCAGTAGTGCCAGTGGTAGAAGAGTTTGTCGCGGGTGGTCGGTGGCCAGGCGACGACAGCGAGGTTGGTTCGCGGCACGCCCCAGAGCCGTCCGCCGTGGCGTTCGGTGATTGCCTGCTCGGCAAGATCGGCGCGGTGATCCCAACGTTCCTGCATAACTCACATTGTGCCTGCACACCTCCACTCTTCGCACGTATTGGTAGCCTGACCACATGAACAGTGCCGATGGTGCGGACAAGTTACGCCTCAGCGACAACGACCGGATCCACGCGATGAGTGCCCTGGGCACGCATTTCGCCGACGGTCGGCTCGACGAACACGAGTTCAATGAGCGCTCCGGCGCGGTCGCCGAGGCCCGGACTGTCGGTGAGCTGCGCCCCCTGTTCACCGACCTGCCCGGCGGGCTTCCCTTCGACGAGAAGGGGACAGCCGTTGCGGTGCCGGGCCAGGACGCGGCGGCCCTTGACGGTCCTGGCGCAGAATTGTCCCCGCGTGACCCGGAAGCCGACGAGGTCGAAAGCCTCCGCAAGCGTGGCAACCTGGTGCAGACCATCGACGGCGTTGTCCTCGGCGTGACCCTGGTGACGTTCCTGGTCCTCCAGTTCGTCTTCCACATGAGCTACGCATGGATCGTGTGGCCGTCGCTGGCGGTGACCTTGTCCGTACCTCGGATGCTGCTGAAGTACTCCGACGAGGATGAGGAACTCTTCGAGGAGATCAAGGAGGCTGAGCAGGAGACACGTAAGGAGCGGCTGCGCCGGGCCGCCGAGCGGATGCATGAGTTGGAGCCGCGGGACAAGCGCGACGAGGCCTGAGTTCGGGTTTACGCGAAACCTTGAGCGATATAAGTGATTATGTAATGATCGCTACACGAACGGATCCTGAGTATGACGTTCTCAGGCACCGTCGCTCTGTTCTTATCTGACGCCCCATCACAGGAGGATGCATCATGTCTCGTACTGACACGTCCATGGCCACCAGGTCCGCCACGACATCCGGCGTTCGCCGCTGGGTCACCCGCGCTGCGGTCGCCGCCGCCGGTGCCGGTCTGCTCGCCGGTCTCGCGATCCCGGCAGCGAGTGCTGCGCCGATGTCACAGATCACCCGAGGCGATGCCGTCCAGTGCTACATCCACCACGATGTCCATGCTGGCCCCGTGTATGGCGGATACACCCAGGGCAATTGCGGCGCCTACCCCGGAGAATATTTCCGGGGAACCGGCGGATTCCCTGGTGCCTATTCGCTCGGCCAGGTCTTCCTGCCCGGTGGTACCAGCTACTCCGCCTGGATCGACAAGGTCTGGTAGTCCGACAACTCACGACGCTTCCTGAGGCCCCGGCCCATTGTTGGTTTAGATACTCTGAAACCGACAATGCCCCGGGGTCCGGTGGCCAGCCGGGAGAAAGGGGCGTGAGCATGTCTCCGATCAGCGCAAAGAACCCTTCCACCAGGCGCCGCCGATCCTGTATTCTGACCTCGGTGATTCAACCCACCGCACGCACTTCCACGTGAAGACCACGTGAATCATTGCGGAGAGACCTGGCCAGCCCAGGACATGTCCGGATGGGGTGTGGCGCACAGAACCGCCGACTTCATGCCGCCGATGCCTGCCATCGGTTGAGGAAAGGACACGACATGTCATCGAAAGACGAGAAGAATCTCTCCCGGGTGCTCGACAAGATCGCCGCAATGGACGAGCCCCGCCGCTCCGTGATGCAGCAGGTGCACGACATCATCATGGCCGCAGCACCCGACCTGAAGCCCAGGATCTGGTACGGGATGCCGGCCTACGCCGCCTCTGCGAGCGCCCCGGCGCTGGTGACGCTGCGCAATGACGAGCGCCTCAACCTCGCGCTCACCGAGAAGGTCGCCCTCCGACCAGCAGGCGGCACGGACGGGACGCTGATGCCGGCCGCCTGGTACTTCGAGAGCATCGACAAGGACGCCGAACAGCGCATCGCTGCCATCGTGCGCTCCGCCGTCGCCTGATCACCCGTCCCGCCGGTGCATCACCACGGCGGCGATCACTCCGGCAACCAGGATCCAGCCGAGCAGGACCAGCGCTCCTGTGACCGGGCCCAGCACCGCATCGGGTTGCGAACGGTACAGCAGACCACCGGCCTCACCGGGCAGCCACCGTGCATGCTCGGTGACCGCGGCGATCATCGGCGGGAACACGACCACCACCCCCAGCAACCCGACCAGCGCCGGGATCATGTACCTGACGGACACCGTGACGAGGTGGGAGAACACCCCGATCAGGACGAGGTAGACTGCGGCGCCGAGCAGGCGGGACGCGTCGTCACCGGAGGAACTGCTGCCGGCACCTCCCGACACCATCGCCATCAGCACACCGCTACCCACCGTCAGGATCACGGCGACCACCACCACGATGCTCGCAGCGAGTGTCTTGCCGAGCAGCAGCCGACCGCGATGAGGTTCCGCTGCCAGAGTGGTCCGGAACTGACTCCCGGCGTACTCGTGCGCGCTCGGCAGGATCCCCAGCAGAATGACGCCGACCTGCATGAAAGGAATGATCTGCAGCACCGGCATGTCCTCGGACGGCCCTCCCAGAGCCGCGGTGAAGACTACGGTGAAGGCTGCTGTCGCCACGATGGTCAGGGCGACCGCGGGAAGGGTGCGCAGTTTCTGAAGTTCCGCTGCAGTGGTCATCGCTCACCCGTCCCGTCGTTCGAAGACAACGCTGGCAATGACAAGCAGCACCAGCGTCCACACCAGCATGACCACCGCGCCGGGGAGAGGATCCAGGCCTCCGTCTGCGCCGTCGATGCCGAAGAGGTTGCGTCCGGCCATGTCCGGTAACCAGTTCGCCACCTCGGTTACCTGGCTCAGCAGGAAGGTCACCGACACCAGAGAACTGTTGGCGATGAACACGACCAGGGGGATCACCCCGCTGCGGGTCAGGACGGTGACGGCGAAGGCGATCAGTCCCATGCACGCCCAGTAGAGCGTCGCGCCGCCGGAGCGAAGCAGAGCGTCGGACAGAGACACACTTTCCTCGGCGACGGACCCTGTCGCCACCCAGGCTGCCCCCACCGACAACGGGATCGTCACCACGGCAGTCGCGATGACGAGAGCCAGGACGCTGAGAATCTTGGCGACCAACAGCGTCACACGGTGCGGCGACGAGAGCAGGGTCGTCGCGATCTGGCGTCCTCCACCGGACTCGGCACGGTCAGCGGTGTACTCGCTGCCGATCACGACGACACCGATGACCAACGCACCGAGGACACCGGTGATCGGCACCGCTGTGAAGCCGGACTCGAACGGCGAGGTAGGCGACGAACCGGAGATCAGGTCCGACTGTCCGGAGTCCACGGCGCCTCGCACGCTGACAGCGTTGAGGACGGCCAGCGCCACCGAGCCCACCACGGTCACCGCCGCTCCGGCCCAGACCGCGGGCAGTGTGGCGGCCTTGTGCAGTTCTGCGCCGACGGTACCGACGATGTTGTTCACTCCGGTCATCGTCCTGCCCCCGTCCCACCGGTCAGGTCGAAGAAGGCGTCCTCCAGCGTGGGGTATCCGCGGGTGACGTCCTCCACCGAGCCGGCGGCGACGATTCGGCCTCCGGTGATGACGACGAGATCATCGGCGATCTCCGCAACTTCGCCCATCAGGTGGCTGGAGAGAAGGACGGTGCCCCCGGCGTCCGCGTGCTCGCGCAGCAACCGGCGCAGCCACCGGATCCCTTCCGGGTCGAGGCCGTTGACCGGTTCGTCGAGGATCAGCACGTCTGGTTTTCCCAGTAGTGCTGTCGCCAGGCCGAGCCGTTGCCCCATTCCCAGGGAGAACCGGCCTACCCGGGTACGTGCGGCGTCGCTCAGGCCGACGGCCTCGAGGACCTCGTCCACCCTGCTGCGCGGTATTCCGTTGCTGCGGGCGACCCAGGCCAGGTGGTTACGGGCCGTGCGGGAACGGTGGGCGCCGGAGCCGTCCAGAAGGGAGCCGACGTGGGTGACGGGACGGTCCAGTGTCGGGTACCGGTGTCCGCCGATGAGTGCGGTACCGGAGGACGCCCGGTCGATGCCCAGCAGAATGCGCAGTGTGGACGACTTCCCCGCACCGTTCGGGCCCAGAAAGCCGGTCACGGTACCGGGCCTGGCATGGAAGGAGACGTCGTCGAGGATGGTCCGGTTCCCTCGCGTCTTCGTGAGATTCTCAATACTGATCATGACGCTCATCCAATCCGGTTCACCCGCCGGTGGTCATCGGTCCGGGGACCGGACTTCGAGCCGGCGTCGTGGACGGTGGTCCCTCGTACCGTGGTCCGATGTGGACGTCGCCTGCGGCAGATAAACTCCGGAGTTATGCACGATGACCGGCCGACCTGGCATTCACGGACCTGGCTCGCCGCGACGGTCGCCATCACCGTGGTGCTGTGCGCGGTGCTGGCGATCGGCGTCGACAGTCCCGTCGCGGCGTGGGCTGCGGTGCTGACGGCAGTCGGGATCAGTATGGCGCTGGCCGTCGGCGCGGCGCTCAAGGCCCGCTCGGAACGACGCCACTACGAGGCTGACCTGGAGCAGTGGGCGGCGGAGAAGGCCACGCAGAATGAACGGCTCCGCATCGCCGGCGACCTGCATGACCTGGTATCCCACGGTCTCGGCCTGATCACCGTCCGCGCTGCGGCAGCATCCGGGGCCTCGGGCCCGCACGGCGATGCGGAACGTCGGGCTGCGCTGGCTGATATCGAGACCGCGGGACGGGAGACGACGACGGAGCTGCGCCGCATGCTCACCGTCCTGCGCTCTCCTGGCGGGGCCGCGCAGGACGCTCCCCTGCGCCCGGCGGAGACGATCGATGATCTTCCGGCGATTGTGTCGTCGGCGGTGAACGCGGGTGTCCCGGCCGAACTACGGGTCGGCGAGCTCGACCACGTCTCCCCCGGTGTCCAGGTCGCGGTGTGTGCAACGGTGCGGGAGGCGCTGGCAAACGTCCTGCGCCATGCCGGACCGGCCCGCGCGCTGGTTGAGGTGGGACGGGACGGCGAAGACCTACTCGTCACCGTCACAGATTCCGGGGCGGTCGCCGGTCACCGTCCGCAGCCTGGGGCAGGGCACGGGCTGTCCGCGTTGCGTCAGCGTGCCGAAGGACTGGGAGGAAGGCTGGCGACGTTCCGGGACGGTGAGGGATTCCGTGGTGGTTTCCGGCTCTGCGTCCGGTTTCCGGACGGTGACCTCCGATGATCCGGGTCCTGGTGGTGGACGATCAACCGTTGCTACGGCACAGCCTGGGGCTCATCATCGACGGTGCGGAAGGGTTGTCGACCGTGGGCGACGCCGGTACCGGCGAGGACGCGGTACGCCAGGCCCGCGCACTCGTGCCCGATGTGATTCTGATGGACATCCGGATGCCCGGTGGGGACGGCCTGGACGCTACGCGGCAGATCACGGCGGATCCGGCGCTCACCGACACGCGGGTGATCGTGCTGAGCATGTTCGACCTGGACGAGTACGTCCATGAGGCCCTGCGCGCGGGCGCCAGCGGCTTTCTTCTCAAGGACGCCCGGCCAGAGCAGTTGGTCGATGCCGTGCGGCGGACCTATGACGGGGAGTCGCTGTTCGCTCCGGCGATCCTGTCCCGGCTGGTAGAGCACTACGTGCACGCACCCAGGACGGCCCCGAGTGACGGGCAGCCTCCGGCTCTGCACCGGGTGACCGCGCGGGAGACCGAGGTGCTCACTCTGGTGGCACGAGGATTGTCGAACACCGAAATCGCAGCGGCGCTGACGATTTCCATGCGCACCGTGAAGACGCACATCGGTAATCTGCTGGCCAAGCTGGATGCCCGGGATCGCGCGCAGCTGGTGATCGCAGCCTACGAGGCGGGGGTCGCGGGCGGGTAGACCCGGCTCTCAGTGGCTCTGCCGACGCCGAATGCCGCGTGAGATAGTGCTCTTCCTCCGGTTCCCCTGACGACAATCAGTGTCAACAGGTACGGTAAACACCGTAAACCCTCTCCTTTTATAAACAAACCGGCCGCAGGCCCCGGAGGAACACCATGAGCGCAGCTCGTCCCGCCGTCACCCTCAACCAACTGCCCGTCCTCGCAAAGGGAACACTCCCGCTGTTCAAGTCCGGGGTTCTCGGCCCCATGTCACCGGCCGCCATGGGCAAGGCCCTCAAGTACATCTACCAGTGGGAGTTCCTGCCCACCGGCCTCCTCGCCCTCGGCGCAGCACGCGACCCCCACCACACGGCCATCGTCGACGACGCCGGTTCCATCACCTACGCGGAGCTGCACAACCAGACCAACCTGCTGGCGAAGGCCCTTCACCGTACCGGAGTGCGAGAGCGCGACCGGATCGGCATCCTCTCCCGGAACCACCGCGGCTTCATCATGGCCCTGTGCGCGCACGGGCGCCTGGGCACCGATGTCGTCCTGCTCAACACCGGGGCGTCAGCACACCAGACACGCGCGGTCATCAAGGAGCAGAAGCTCGACCTGCTCTTCATCGACGAAGAGTTCATTCCCCTGCTGCCCGCGGAGTTCGACGAGTGCCCGGTGATCGTCAACTGGGAGGAGAACCACACCACCGCAGCGCGTGTCCCTGACGACCACCAGTACGACGACGTCGAGTATGCGAACAACGTCGCCGAGGCGACGAACTCCGACGACCATGCGACCAGGAACCCGGACTGGCCGACCCTGACCGAGGTGCTGCGGTCCGCGTCCCACGAGCACAAGATCCCGGCACGCCCACGCCGCGGGCGCACGATCATCCTCACCTCGGGCACGACCGGAACACCGAAAGGCGCACGACGACCAGAACCCCGGACCTACCTGCCGGCGTCGTCGATCATGTCCCGGATCCCGCTGAGGCACCACCGCGGGTACTACATCGCAGCGCCGATGTTCCATACCTGGGGTTTCGCACAGATCCAGCTCGGCCTCGCGTTGCGCAGCACCCTGATACTCCAGCGCCGGTTCTCCCCGACCGCAGCGGTGAAACTGATCGAGGCGAACCGGCCCCATGCGATCGCGATCGTGCCGACGATGTTGCGCCGCCTGCTGACCGCCGTGCCCGATGATTTCGATCCGGGGACCCAGGTCATCACCGCCTGTGGTGAAGCTCTGCCCCCAGCGGTGATTGAGGAAAGCAACGAGAAGTTCGGCGGAATCCTCTACAACCTCTACGGTTCCACCGAGGTCAGCTGGGCATCCATCGCCAGGCCGGAGGAGCTGGCCGAGCACCCGACCACCGCCGGAAAGCCTCCGATGGCCACCGTCCTGAAGATCTTCGACGACGACGGCCAGGAACTGCCGGAGGGAGAGATCGGGCGCATCTTCGTCGGCAACGACATGTTGTTCGAGGGCTACACCCGCCCCGGCGTAGACAAGGAGACTGTTCAGGGACTTGTTGCTACCGGTGACCTGGGCTACTACAAGGACGGTCTGCTCTACATCGCCGGACGTAGCGACGACATGATCGTGTCGGGCGGCGAGAACGTCTTCCCGCAGGAGACCGAGGACATCCTCTCCAGCATGGACGGTGTCGAGGAAGTTCACGTGCACGGCGTTGATGACGATGACTTCGGCCAGTCCCTCTGCGCGTACGTCGTCCTCAAGAGCGGCACGGACGAAGAGGAATTCACGGGACGCGCCAAGGCGGCCGTCAAGGACAAGCTCGCCCGCCACAACGTTCCCCGCAACTACGTCTTCATGGACGAGCTGCCCCGCAACGCCGTCGGCAAGGTCGTCCCCCGCGAGCTGCCGGATCTCGACGGGGAGAAGTAGCAGACAGGCTGACGCTCACATCATCGACCGCCTCGGTCCGTCACTTTATAGACTTCGCCATCCTGGTCATAGGTGGTCCACTGCCCCACTGCAACCCCCCGACGGAAGTAACCTGACCTTTTCACCGTTCCATCGATTCGATACCACTCCCAGTATCCTTCAGGCTCACCGTCGACGATCCTGCCCTTAGACCACCGGGTAGTGCCATTAGCATGGTACTTAATGGTAAAATCGTCGATGATCTCGGACTTCTTGTTCCCGCTAGCCACGATGTGCCACTCTCCCTCGCTGCCCGGAGTTCCATATTTTCCCCAGGAAAGATGACTTATCTTAACGATCTACAAGGATGATACTGCGCTACTGGCTCACTGTATCGGTACTGGTACCACGCCGTAACGGGCCCCAGCACTCCGAAAAATGTGCCGACCCCAGGAATACACCATGACCTGTCCTTCGCGTCCTGCCCTTTCAGCGCGTACACCACCCCAGAGTTCTGGGATGATTCGCACATCTCCCGGCAGATGCTGGTCCAGCACCTCGACCCCGAAGCGCCGATGGCCTCCCGCGCCCACGCCACGATCGACCAGTCAGTCGCCTGGCTCATCCCCACACTCAACATCACTGAGGGATCACGCGTGCTGGACCTCGGATGTGGCCCCGGACTCTACGCCGAACGCCTGGCATGCCGCGGCATCAATGTGCTCGGCATCGACGTCTCCCACCGGGCCCTAGCTCACGCCCACCGCACTGCCGAGCGGGAGAACCTTCCCGTCACCCTGCGCCAGGGAGACTACCTCCGCGCGGAGCTGGGGACAGATCACGATTCGGCGATCCTGATCTACGAGGTCTACTGCGCTCTGAGCCCGGAACAACGAGCCCTCCTGCTGGACCGCGTATATGCAGCACTGCGTCCAGGCGGGAAGTTCCTGTTCGATGTCGCCAGCTCAGCGCGCTTCGACCATGTCACCGAACAGCACCACACGCGGGCCAATCTGATGGACGGGTTCTGGTCTGCCGAACCCTACACCGGCACACACGACACCTGGACCTACCCCGAGATGCGGCTCGTGCTCGACCACCACACCATCCACACCCGCACGCAGGACCGCGAGTTCTGGAACTGGATGCACTGCCTGACTCCCACGCAGGTCACCACCGAGCTGAGCACGGCAGGGTTCTCCACACCCGAGCTCTACGGCGACGTCACCGGCCGCGACTACCTTCCTACGCTGCCCGGCTTCGCCGCGGTGACAGAATGCTCCTAGGACGGCTGTCACCGAGGTTCTGCCAACGCCCCGTGGTGGCACTGTCACTATCCTCGGGAAAAAGTGTCGCCCATTCCCCACATGGGAGCAGCACCACAGCTAAGGAGGCCACCCCGATGAGGACCACAGACAACACCAACCACGCCGCACAGACCCTTCGGCTGGTGTGGCCACAATGGCAGGGCGCAGGACGCGACAATGTATCAGAGCTACTTTCTGAGTTCCCGATCGGCACGGCGCGCCGCGGATATGAGTTCGGGTCCCGGATACTCGACGCAATCCTTCCCCGCCACAACGGACCA
Source organism: Corynebacterium glyciniphilum AJ 3170 (assembly GCF_000626675.1). Lineage (NCBI taxonomy): Bacteria > Bacillati > Actinomycetota > Actinomycetes > Mycobacteriales > Corynebacteriaceae > Corynebacterium > Corynebacterium glyciniphilum. The sequence continues at coordinate 3,070,742 of NZ_CP006842.1, forward strand.
ACCGAGATCGTCCCCGTCCCGGACCACGAAAGCGCTTCCACCGGGGGCATCGAATCGCGTCCTGAAATTCTGGCGTCCCTTGCCGCCGCGCGGGACGCCATCGCCCGTCATGATGCCGACCGGATCCTCACTCTGGGCGGGGAATGTTCGGTCAGCGTCGCCCCCTTCGCCGCGCTTTCCCAGCGCTACGGTGACGACCTGGCCGTGATCTGGATCGACTCCCACCCTGACACGGACACACCCATGACCGGCTACGACGGCTACCACGCCATGGCTGTCAGCATGCTTCTGGGACACGGTGACCCCGAGGCAACTGACATGTTGCCAACGACGGTGCCGGCGTCCCGCCTCGCACTCGTCGGCCTGCATGACTGGGTCGACGACGCTTACGCCAACGTCGGAGCCTGGCGTCTGCCAGTTTTCGGCCCCGAGGACCTCCGGGCCTCCAGCGCAGGTTTAGTGGACTGGCTGTCGTCAATCGGGGCGACGAAGGTCGCTATTCACCTCGATGTCGACGTCGTGGACAGCAACGAGGTTGCGCTCGGGTTGGGCCAGGTACCCGGCGGACTGACACGTACTGACGTGCGTCGAATTGTCGAGGATCTTTCGCAGGCAGCGGACGTGGTCGGGCTGACGATCGCGGAGTTCATCCCACGCGATGCACTGGCCCTCCACAACCTCGTTGACGGAATGCCGCTGATGGATCACTGATTCACAGGACCCCGGCCGTCCGGTGACGGTGCTCCGGGACGAGTCTGCGACGCGGACTCGCCTGCCAGCCCCTTGAGGATCGTGAGGGCATCCGCCGAGGCCTGGTCCGTCGGCAGGTACGCCTCAATGTGGTGGTCTGGACTGTCCGCCTGCAACCAGATCTGGACGTCCGCCGCTAGGTCCCCCACCTGGGGATGCTACTCCGCGTAGGCCTTGCGCACTGTCTGATCAAGGAACACCAACCGCGGCAACGAGGGGCGCGTTCGTGGATCACTCGTATCAAACGGCGGGTGCGGCGCCAGGAGCGCGTGACCCGTCGGTGTCCACGCCAGGGCGTCGCCAGGGCGTCGCCGCGGCGGCCCGGGAGCATAGCCGGTTGGTCGCCAGCGCGTCCAACGTCGCCAACGCCCGGGGATGAGACTGCTCCGAGGCTGCCCGGCCCATGCGCGGAACCTGAACGGTTCATGCCCCTGCCAGTGGTATGTTCCGCAGTCTCACGATCAAGGAGTCTCTGGCTAACACCGCATCAGAGGGCCACCCTGGAGCGCATGGACAACTAACCCCTCAACCGCACTGATCGTCTGCGTCAACGCATCGCAACAACTGAAGATACGGTAAGCCGTCACGAGCTCCGTCCCGCATCAAACTTCCGTGCGTTGAGCGCCGCCACCCCACCGACCACGGCGATGGCCACAGCGGCGACGACACCTGTCGTCTTCAGATCAACGATCGTGCTGACCACACCCGCGGCGATCGCCGGAAGGGATATAGACAGGTAGGCCACGACGAAATACGACGTCGTTGCCTGCGTGCGCTGCTGTGCGTCGGTGTTCCCCAGTACCGCTCGCATACCCGTCATGAACAACACACCCTGCCCCGTGCCGGCAAGGAGAGCGGACGCGATAAACGCACCCGGAGACCCTGCCCACAAGGCCAGAACCAGCACACCCATACCGGCAACCAGCGCGACCGCACCCACAACAATCAGCGTCCGGTCCGGCAGTGGTCGCAGAAGGATCTGAGCAACCGCCGAGGCGATGAACACCAGTGACACGGTAATCCCAATTGTCGCCGCCGATCCGATTCCCAACACCGACGTGAGGAATCCCGGCGCGACGGACGAATAGATCCCGCACATCGCGAAGCCTGCCACCGCTCCCACCGAGGCGGCAACAAACAACGAACGTGCACCGTCCGGAACACGTGGAATCTGCAGGATCCGCCGGGACGAATCCCTCTCAACGGTTTCCCGGACCACGAACATCGCCGCCCCTGCCAGCAGAAGAAGGACGGCGTGGACGACGAAAGGCATCCGCAGCGGCCACTGTGACAACTCCGCGACGACACCTGCCATCAGTATCCCCAGGCCGAGACCACCGATGTTCGCTGCTGTCGCCAGTGCTGAGGCGAGGTTCTTTCGTGACGACGGCGCGTTCTCGATCACCGCAGCCGTCCCCGTCGCCGTGAAAATGCCGGCAGACAGGCCCGACAAGACACGGCCGACGTAAAGCATCCACAACTGCCCGGCGCACAGGAAGACGATCGCCGACGCCAGCGCCAGAACCACCCCGACCCCGAGGACGGGACGTCGTCCGAGGCGCGCCGACGCCTGCCCGAATGCCACCAGAGCAACGATCACGCCTGCGGCATAGACGGCGAAGAGCGTCGTCGTCGTGAGACTGGCGAAGCTGTAGGTCTGCTCATACTCGGGGTAGAGCGGGGTCGGCATCGTGGTGCCAGCCATCACGACGGCGAAGACGTAGGATGCGGCGGCGAGAGAGAAACCACTCGGCCTGCGGCGAGAAGACTGCATCAATCCATTATGTGACGCCGTTGCCGGGCCGTCCACCGGCGACAGCGCAGAGGACAGCAAGTAAGGAGTCTGGGTCCCCGTGCACGTCCACAACAGCCCACACCACCACGAGGCGGTGGTTATCGGAGCTGGCCAGGCAGGCCTGGCCACCGCCTTCTACCTGCTCCGGGCCGGTGTCGACACCCTCGTCCTCGACGACCAACCAGCCCCTGGCGGAGCATGGCGGCATGTATGGCCGTCACTGCACCTTTTCTCCACCGCGGGGTTCTCGAACCTCCCCGGGACGCCGATGCCCTCCTATGACGGTTACCCGCCGGCATCGCACGTCGTGGACTACCTCACCGCCTATGAACGCCACTACCGGATCCCGGTCCAACGGCCGGTACGGGTCACCCGCGTCGAACACCAGGACGGAACCTTCCGCATCGACGCCGAGTCACTGTCCAGGCCGGGGGCAGGCACGGGGTCCTGGACGGCGACAACGGTGGTCGCCACGACCGGTACATGGTCGGCCCCGTTCGTCCCCTCCTATCCAGGCAAGTACACCGGCACTCAGTGGCACTCAGCGAACTACCCCGGCCCCGAGCCATTCCGAGGCAGCACGGTCGCGGTGGTGGGTGCGGCCAACTCCGGGGCGCAGATCGCCGCCGAGCTGACCGAGGACCCGGACGTCGGTGAAGTGAACTGGTACACCAGGCATCCGCCCCGGTGGATGCCCGACGACGTCGACGGCCGAACGCTATTTCGCCGCAACCGCGAACGCGCCGCTGCCATCACACGGGGAGAAAGTGACCCTGGTGCAGACTCCGCCTTGGGCGACATCGTCGTCCTGCCGCAGGTGCGTGTTGCCCGGGACACCGGAGACCTGGAGGCCACCCCGATGTTCTCCTCCCTGAATGGGGTAGAGGCCGATCAGCTGATCTGGTGCACCGGGTTCCGCCCGGCATTGGGACCGGTACGACATCTCGTCGCCGATGGCTCACCGCAGGTACCCGGGTTGCTCCTGGTCGGATATGGCGACTGGACCGGACCCGGCTCAGCGACGATCACCGGTGTCGGCCCGTTCGCCAAAGCAGCCGCCCGGCATGCTGCGGAGCGGATAGGGAAAACCGTCAGGTAGTCATCGAGCGCGTAGTGGGGTCGTGCCCGTCTGTGAACGCCTGGGTGAGGCCACATCATCAGGTTCGAGGGGATATTCGTCCATGACCGGCCCTACTGCCGGACCACGCCCGGCCAGCGTGGCCTGACTGCCCGCTCCATCAAGCTCACCCTCGCCACAACCTCCGTGGGCATCGGTTGTATTGCGCTTCTCAGCTCCATCTTCACACTGAACTTTCCCGGAGTGCTGTTTTTCGCTGCCGCAAGGCTAAAGCAGGGCGCCGATAACACGCCGCTACGGTGCTATCAGCACCGTCGCCGTCGTTGGAATCATTGGCGTAGATGTCCTCCTCACCGCGAGTCGACGCCGAAGCGCACCTGCACCCCCGCATCAGGTCCTGCTCCGAGCCGGAGAGCGTGTACTACGCGAACTGCACGGCCGCATGCGCCGCTGGCGCCGCGCCTGTTCTCGGGGGCCAGCAGGGGTACGGGTCCCACCTTGACCGCGACTGCGACGGTATCGGCTGTGAGAACTGACGCGACCAGACCTGAGGTGATGCCCGTTACCTTGATCTTTCCCCTCGTAAACTCGCGGGCAGGTCGCTGGCGTCAATGGGGATGTTTCGGGCTGTTGTTCCATCCGATCGTCCGGGGTTATAGACCAGGGGCTATGGGTTGGCGTATTGACACCAGCCTCTGTCCTGCATGAGCAACCTCAAGACGACGGAGGAACACGCCACTCAGTACTGCAGCGCAGCTGCGACAAGACTCACGCTGACACAGGCGAACGATGCGACGCTGATCACCCGGTAGGTCCAGGTCTTCTCCACAGCCGCCCTGAACGCCAGGGGGAAGAACAGTGCAGGATTCACGATCGTTCCGATAATAAGCACCACGCCCACCCAGGTCGACAGAGCTGGCACCGCAAGCCCCACGGCGATGAGTATCACGCCCATGATGATGTAGTCGATGTGTGCCTGAAGGATCCGGCGAGGATGGCGGATGCCGAGCTCCTTCAACACGTCGGGCATCACGTGCTGTGCACTCACCGCCCAGCCGAGGAGCGCCCCTGCGGCCAACTCAATCAACCCGACAAAGACGAGATCGACCATCGTGATGACATCTCACATTCTGCGGCGGTGGGCCGCTCGACTTCTGTTGCTCTTCCGGACGAAAAGCTACCCGAGAGCATGTACCCCGTGCCGTGGTTCAGGGTTATCCACCGGCGGACGACACAACCACGAGTCTGGTACCTCGATCTCAAGGGCGACTTGACCTTGCCCCCGAGGTCAAGGTTTATCCTCATTATCTGGGGGCTCTCAACGCGCAACGAAGAACTGGCTCGGCGAGCACGTGCGTCGGTCAAGGCCATCCGTTACCACGAACGGCTCGGTTTGATCGTCCCAGTCCGGGAAACCAACGGATACCGGTCGTTCGATGATCTTCACCTCCGAACCGTCGCCGAGATCCGGGAGTTGAGCAGGATCGGCATTGCGCCAAATAGGGCCGGACCGTTCGTGGAATGTCTGGAGCTCGGCCATGATCACAGCGACGACTGTGTGAGCTCGCTGGCGGTATACCGCGACACCCTTCCCGATCTCGATGAGATGATCACAGCTCTCGCGTCTCGTCGGGAAGGACTGCAACAACGCCTCGACCACCGTGCAGGACATACTTTCACCGTGGAGGACACAATGACCGCCTTCACGACACTGCCGGCAGACCCGTCGGTCCCGGAGTGTGATGGCCGCTCTGATCACCTGCCGGGATCGCCATGCCGCACCTGGAGCTACCAACCAGCGACGGCGACATCGTGGACATGGCGACCCTGGGCGCGGGCCGCACGGTGATCTGCTGTTACCCACTGTTCGGACGCCCGGGTCTGGATCTCCCACAAGGTTGGGACGAGATCCCCGGTGCCCGGGGGTGCTCGACCAAGGCCTGCACCTTCCGCAACCATCTCCGGGACTCCAGGACGCCGGTGCAGAGCGAGTCTATGGCCTGTCGAGCCAGTCCCCTGACTATCAGGCAGATCTGGTGGCTCGACTACACCTCCCATTCGCGATGATCTCCGACGAAGCTCTCTCCCTGGCCAATGCACTCACCATGCCGACCTCCAGTGCGCCGGGACACGAACACCTGTACACGAGACTGACCCTGGTTCTCCGCGAATCCACGATCGAGCATGTCTTCTACTCGGCCTTCCCGCCGAACGAGCATGCACAGCAGGTACTCAACTGACTCACCAGAATCCTGCCTGATACTGACACACGTCCCTCCTCCCCTCCTCGGAAAGTGGAGCTGAACCGCGCCCGGTACTCTGCCGGAGGTGGTGTTCAGGTGTCGGCGAAAGCCCCAGCGAAGACTCTCAATACTGCAGAGCCGGAGTGACAGGTTGTAGCAGTGTCGCGATTACTCCGAACAGGTAGCCCAGGTGCCGCGTACTGACTGCGCATCGCGCAGTATGGGATGCTGTGCAGTCGATGTATTCGGGACGCGAGCAGGCCACAACTAGCCGTCAGGTTTGTCGCAGGGACTACGCGCGTCGCATGTCGTCAAGCCCTGAATCGGATCCCTCAAGCAGAACCGAGGCTGAGCGACGTGGTTCGCCAAGCTGGCTGAACTGTTCTACGTATCAGCGTGGGTCGGGTGCATCCGACAATAGTTGAAACGACTTTCATATCAGGGTCTCGCCGGAACCCCTGCCAGTCTCTTGCAAGGAAACGGCGACGGGGGTTCTGGATGAAGTTGCGTGTGCCTACTCGCGCCAGCGGGACCGTTCACCATCGGGGTCTTTCGTGCACGTGACAGTCAGCCCGGTGACGGTCTGGCCGGTCATCCCGGTTTCAGCGCCCTTGCAGAACGCGCCGGGCGTAACGGTGCGGCCAGTGACTGCGCCGGGGCTTTCGGGAACGGGTGCGGGTGTGTATTCCGGCTCGGGGGCCGGTGCGGGCGGCGGAGTGTATTCCGGCTCCGGCTCCGGAGTGTAGGCGGGCGCGGGGGCCGGCACATCGCCTTGAGGTCGGTCTATGTCGACGTCGACGTCCACACCGCCGTCAGGGTCTACACCACTGGCCGGCTCGGGCTCGGCCTCACTGGTGGCGGGGGCGGAGCTGGTACTTGTGGCGGTGGTGCTCGTCGCACTGGTAGTACTCGTGCGCGACGTGGTTGAGCTGGTCGCGCTGGTGGTAGCATCCTCAGCTTCGGTTTCACCGCCGCAGGCAGTGACGAGTCCGAGGGTGAGTGCTGCAGTGGCTACCGCGGCGGCAAGCTTGCGGGTGATCATGGGCTTCTCCTCTTGATGCTTCACGTCCGTCATCGGCGTGACTGAGGAAAATCTAACGGACAACCAATTCATCAGAGAAATTAATATCTGCCCCCGGGGGGTAATTGGCAGCCAAGTGATCCTCGGACTCCTGCACGAGGTCGAGTCCAGGCGCGTTTTCGGTTCTGGCGTCAGAGACGAAGGAGCCAGCCCTTGCTGGCACGAGAAGCACAGTGCTTTGTTCCCCGACAGAGAATCACACCGCCGCCCCCAACTGTGCCGCGATGAACCGCTGCCCTGCCTGCGAGGGATGGATGATCATCTTGTAGTCCGGCGTGGTCGTATCGATGAGGCCTGCGATGTACCGCTCGGCGTCCGGGGCACAGGTGTCATGGCCCTGGCTGGCGGACTTCAGATCGACGAACTGCGCGCCGATTTCCGTAGCCGACTGACGCTGCATCGCCTGAACAGCATTCTCGGCCTTCGCCAGGTACGGCACCGACAGGCCCTGAGGGTGGTCAGGCACCACATTCACGATGCAGTAGGTGTCGCCGTGGCCGATCTGCGGCATCCCGCTGACGACGAGTGACGCCTCCGGCGCGACGGCACGGACGCGCCGCGCCGCCTCGCGCATGTCGGCGGCGTAGGCGTCCTGCACGGCATCGAAATCAGTGACGTCCATGCCGTCCTTCTGACCCCACGGACCGAAGTTGTTCAGGCCCACCGGGAAGATCACCGAGTCGGTGTCTGCGGTCAGGTCCCCGGCGGCGATGCTGGCGTCGATACGGTCCAACATCGTACGAGACGTCTGCGCGGTGCAGGACCAGTCGCGGACGTCCATCCCCTCGTCCTGCAGCAGCCGCGGCCAGTTGTCGGGTGCCTGCAGGCATTCCTTGCCCGACTCCAGCTGCCCGGTGCGCGGGTAGTCGGTGAGAAACGGCTTGAGCTGTTCATACTGATTCGCCATGCCGACGAGCTGACTCGGGTTGGCTGTGTAGGAGTCACCGTAGGTCACCACCTTCGTGGAGGCAGGCAACGCCACGCCCGCAGTGGCGGTGGCGGAACCGACCGTCGCCGACAACAGCAGACAGGTGGCGAGAACGCGGGTGGCACGGGTGAATCGGCGCATCGAGGGGTGTCCTTCCAGATGAAACTCGGTCACGGGCGCGACCGACCACACAGAACTGTAACCTGTGCATCGCCGGACCACAGGCTGACCGGAGTGTTACGCACCCATTTTCATCATGAACCGACGCCACACCAGCTGTTGCGCGGGGCTGAGCGCATCCGCCTGCATCTCCTGGATCAACGCTGCGACCGGCCGTTCGTCCTCGGCGGGATCAACCCCAGCGGCCGCGAGGACGCTGTGCCCAAGCCGGAGCATCTGTCCGGCCAACTGGTCCGCCGCGGCGTCATCTACGTGGGTCCGGTCCGCAAGCTCCTCGAACTCGGTGGCCACGGCGGTGACCTGGGCCGCCACGTCACCGTCCTGCAGAACCTCAAGCATGGCGGCAGCACTGTCGGGATCGATGTCACCGGTCGCGGTCACGAGCATCCACACATCCTGGTCGAACTGTTCAGTGGTTGTGGGGTGGCCTCCCGACACTGTCCGGACGTTCCGAACAGACTGTTGTCGCACCTCTGCGAGCGCCCTTCGCTGCTCCTCAATGCGCGCGGCCTGTGCTGCGAGATCGCGGTCGAGGTCGTCCAGGAGCTCATCCTGGCTCCGGACGTCCTGATCGAGCATCTCTCGGATCCTGCGCAGCGGCATGCCGCTCGCAGCGAGCTGGCGGATCCGCAGGACACGCACAAGATCGCGGGCACTGTAGCGCCGGTAGCCGTTCGGGTCGCGCGGGACGTCCGGCAGCAGTCCGATCGAGTGATAGTGCCGCAGGGCCCGGGGTGTCGTCCCGGCGATGTCAGCAACCTCCCGACTCCGAAGTACCGGGTCGTTCACGCCGTCGCTCCGTCCGTCACCGGTGCGACCGCCTGAAGAAATGCATCGGGATCATCCACATAGAGCTGTACTTCAGTGACGTGGGCATCACCAGGGCGATCTTTCTTCGGCACTGGCGCATCCGTCGGTACCGGGTCTACGAAACGCAGCGCCACGTTTGTGCTCTGGAACTGTGTGAGAATCAATCGGTCACCGTCGACATGGGGCTGGGTATGGGCGTGGTTCGTGCGGCGTGCCACCGAGGATACGTTGGCGAGCGACGTGGTGAGCACCGTCGCGTGTCCCCACCGCAGGTGAAGGCTGTCGGCCGTCACGATATGGGGATGCACCACCCGGGAGGCGAAGAATCCTGCGACAAAGAGGACGCCCCAGATACTGAGGATCAGCAGGACGATCCGCAGCCACGGCCACGGGACAAGGATGTGGACGACGACCAACTCCACCAGGCTCACGACGCCGATCGCGATCGGAATGCCCATCGTCCCCTTGGTATAGCCGAAGGGCGTCGCGCCTGCCGGCACCCGTGGTTTCCCTGCCACTGCCAGGACCAGGCTGTGGTAGTACCGGAGTTCCGACACGGCAGGACGGAGCAGCGGCTCCTCCGCGAGGCCGCGGTCGAGGATGCTGTGGTCGTCGTCGGCAGGAGTGCGGGCGACACGGCGAAGCCGGAGCAGGGTCAACACCACAAACACCACGAGCAGCGGCACCTCAACGGCGAGGAACAGTCGCAGCGCCGTGTACCTGTCAATTGTTCTGGTCAGGTTGAGCACCAACACGGCGACAAGGACCACAACCGTGATCGCCGCGTGCGCCCGATGCGCTGTTCTCGTCCACCGACGTTGCTGAGCCATAGCCTCAGTCTCAACTATGACGCTGCGTCGCAGTCAAGGGGCGGCATCGGCTGGCACATCTCACCTCGGCTACGACATGGTCGTCCCCTGTACACGCGCTCCTCTACGACGTATCATGTAACTCACGTAATACGTATGAGGAGGTGTCACATGCGACTCAACAGCAAAGGCCAGGTAACCATCCCAGCTGCGCTCCGCCACGAGTTCGGTTTTACCGAGGGGGACGACGTAGAAGTGATCGCCGACGGCGACACACTTCGTATCGTTCATGCCGCGCCGACTTCTTCCCGCGGGGAACGAATCGTGAGCCGCATGCGGGGCAAGGCAACCACGTCACACACAACCGACGAACTCATGAAACTCCTCCGTGATGAGCGTGACGACTGAGATCACCCTCGTCGACTCCAACGTTCTGTTGGACATCTTCACGGATGACGACACGTGGGCGGAATGGTCTACAACCAACCTGTCGCGAGCATTTGATACCGGGAAGGTTGTGATCAATCCGATCATCTACTCAGAGGTATCAGTCGGGTTCAAGACCGTCGAAGAGCTGGATCATCTGCTGCCGACTGATCATTTTCACCGCGAGCCTCTCCCCTGGGAAGCAGGATTTCTTGCTGGGAAGGCTTTTCTGGACTACCGGCGACGGGGAGGAAAACGAAGGTCCCCGCTTCCGGACTTCTACATCGGCGCGCATGCGGCCGTGTCCGGATACCGACTCTTGACCCGTGACAAGGGCAGATACACCACCTCATTCCCTTCCCTGACGCTGATTATTCCGTAGGGACCCCCACTTACCTGACATTGATATCCACGGCTGGGCAGCGTCAGTCGCGCTTCCCCGTCTCACTGAGCACCGCATGGGTGTGGCGGATCATCATGTGCGCCAGCTTTCGATTCGCCCGTGCGCCCAGCACCGCACCAATACCCAGTGGCAGCATCTTCGCGAAGGCCGCCCCCGCCATGCGCCGACGCAACTGTCGGAAGGCGATACGCCCCAACCGTGAGTTGATGTTCCTCTTCTCTGCATCGCTTGCGTCGCCCAGCTTCCGGAGGCCACCGATCCCCTTCGCGCCCGAAGCGGCCGAGACCGCCTCGTTACCGGCAGCACCGGCGATGCTGAACAGGATCAGCCGGCGACGTGCCTCCCGGTGGCTGATGTCGATGCCCCGCAGACGCGCACTGGACAACGTGTAGAGAGCGAAGACCTCGACAACACCGAGTGCCTCCCCGCCGGCCGCGCCCATGCTGAGCAGCGTCCCGATTCCGGGGAAGAACGCCAGCGCACCTGTCCCTGCCCCCGTACCGGTCGCCAGAGTGCGGAAATGCCTGTCAATGACCTTCTGCTGCCGTGCGACAGACTTGCGGCCGTGCCTGCGCTGGATGTGGTTGACGTACTTCTCGATCGCCGGTGCCTGAACCTCGGAGGCCTTGTCGACCGCCTTGAAGAACTGGCGGGCGAGCTTTCCGTCCGGCTCATCCAGGTCCGCGATGCCCTTGAGCGCTTCTTTGGACTCGGGGGACAGCTCGTCGTCGCCGACGTCGGCTGATCCTGCAGACTCTGCAGACTCCACGTCCGACGCAGGTATCGAGGTGGACGCGTCAGCGTTGCGACGACGGGAGAAAGGCTTCGGGAGCTTCACGTGTGTCCTCCGGTGTGAGGGGCGATGTGCCTCGTTGATGTCGCGTCGAGTCTAGCCTTTTCCGCCCCCGGGCCGTCTCCGGACCGTTTCCTGACCGACCCGCAACACAGACGTCACAGAAGTGGCACAACCTTGAAACGACCGCTTCGTAGATTGAGTCCTGTCCGGGAAAGAGAGCACGAATCCCGGCTCGCAACTACGAGACCATCAGCGGCTCAGCCGGGTCTGCATCGCACGGCGTCGGGATGACGGAGCGTACGACCGTAGGGGAAACCGCGTGACGTGAAAGGACCATCATGGTTCAGACCACCACGCCCAGCAGCACCGACAACTACAGCAACGCCGAACTCGACCTCGAGTCGAGGATGGGCGGCGTCGGTACAGAGACCACCGACCGGGCCGTCCCGGTCATCGACGTGAACAACTGGGACCTCACCGACCAGGAGTGGGACGCCAAGGCCGAGGAACTCTGGCAGGCCGCCACCACCATCGGGTTCTTCCAGCTGAAGAACTTCGGCATCAGCAAGGCTGAGATCGAAGCGGCCTTCGCAGAGTCCCGGCGCCTGTTCGCCCTGCCGAAGGAGACGTTGGAGACTGTCGCCAAGCCGAAAGGCAAGAACGTCGGCTTCGAGCACAAGTCCCAGATCCGGCCGTCCACCGGGACGCCGGATGAGAAAGAGAGCTACCAGCTCACCCGTCCGCTGATGGACGGCCTGTGGCTCGACGAGGAGACACTGCCGGGCTTCCGTGACAACGCCCTGTCCTTCGAGAGCAGGTGCCATGACGTGGCCATGCGCATCCTGGAGTTCTTCGCCGTGAAGCTCGGTTTCGAGCGGGACTACTTCACCAAGGTGCACAACCCCGCCTCTGACCTGCACCAGTGCACCCTGCGCATGATCCACTACATGGCCGTGGATGCGGCGGACAACGTCCCCAACGAGGACGGCGCACCCATCTGGCGGGCCGGCGCCCACACCGACTTCAATTGTCTGACCCTGCTGTTCCAGACCGACGGCGAGTCCGGCCTGCAGGTCATGCCCGGTGCGGACGCCACGCAGGACGTCCAGAGCTGGACGCCCGTGCCCGCCTTCACCGACATCCTCACCTGCAATATCGGCGACATGCTCATGCGGTGGAGCGACGACCGGCTGAAGTCCAACTTCCACCGGGTCAAGGCCGCCGACATCGGGGTGGACATTCCGGAGCGCTACTCCATGCCCTACTTCGCCCAGGCGGACCGGGACGCCGTGATCGAGGGCCCGGACCGGAAGTACGAGCCGATGACCGCCGGGGAGTACCTCGACATGCGGATCACGGCGAACTTTAGCAAGGCCGAGTCCGCCAGGTAGTCCCTCCCTCCCCCACCGCTCAAGCACCGTCTCGCTCAGGAGCATCCTCACCCATGACCGCCACTCTCGATCGCGCCAGCCAGCACCGGTCCCCCGCCTCCGCCGCCACGGAGCCGAACCCCGACGTTGGGTTCTCCACCGACGGATCCGCGGTGGACACCAACTTCGGTTGGCGCCACAATCTCACCTACGGCATCCAGCACGTCCTGATCATGTACGTGGGGTGCGTGTCCGTCCCGCTTGCGCTCGGGGCGGCACTCGGACTCGACCGGGAGACCGTCGCGATGCTGGTCAACGCTGACCTCCTCGTCGCCGGCGTGATCACCATCATCCAGTCGCTCGGGGCGGGACGGATAGCCGGCGGACGCATGCCGATCATCGGTGGCGCGGCGTTCGTCCAGGTGGCGTCCATGATTTCCATCGGGCAGACGTACGGGCTGCCCGCGATCTGGGGGTGCATGCTCGCCGGTGGCGTGGTGGGACTGCTCCTCGCATGGCCGTTCAGCAAACTGTTGAAGTACTTCCCTCCCCTGGTCACCGGTACCGTGCTGCTGGTACTCGGGGTATCGCTGATCGGTGTATCCGCCGGCCTTGTCGTCGGGCAACCGATGGTCGGTGGCCAGGAGAACCCGGACTATGCCAATCCGCTGTCGATCGGCATCGCCGCGCTCGTGGTTGTCGTGGCTGTCGCCCTGTCCTGCCTTGCGCGCGGTGTGGTGGCGAAGGCGTCACTGATCATCGCGACGATCATCGGCGTGCTGGTCTGCTGGCCCGCCGGCCTGCTGGACTTCTCCGGTGTCGGTGACGAGCCGGTGTTCGCTTTGGTCAAACCCTTCCACTTCGGAGCGCCGGAGTTCCCGCTGGTCGGCGTGCTGTCGATGTCGGTGGTGATGATGTTCCTCTTCGCGGAGACGATCGCCAGCGTGAGTGCGCTGTCGGAGATCACCGGGAAGAAGATGAGCCGGTCGGACGTGGCCCGCTCGTTGGTCGGGGACGCCGCGTCCGGCGTGCTCGGCGGGATCTTCAACGGATTCTTCGACACCGTCTTCAACCAGAACGTCGGCGCGGTGCGTACCACCCGGGTGCACTCCCGCTATGTCACCGCCACGGCCGGGGCGATCCTGCTGCTTCTGGGACTCACGCCGGCCACGGGTGCGGTGATCGCAGCGCTGCCGGACCCGGTGATCGGCGGGATCTCGCTGATCCTGTTCACCTCCATCGCCGCGGTGGGTGTGAACACCCTGCGGAAGGTGGATCTCACCGACACGGTCAACTCGACGATTGTGGCGATAGCGGTCGCACTCGGACTGTTGTCGAAGTTCTCCACCGGCATCTGGTCGAACTTCCCGGGCTGGGCGCAGACGCTCCTGTCGGACGGTGTGGTCCTGGCCGCGTTGGCGGCCTTCGGACTCAACCTGTTGTTCAACCACACCTCCATCGCAGACCGCGCCCGGGCGGCGCGCAATGAACGGCGGCCCGAGCCGGAGTCGGTGTTTGTGTAGGAGGGGCAGCTAACCGAACCTGTCTACATGAAACCGCAAGCACAGCGAGAAACTACAGATGGAACTTCATTAGTATCACCCAGATGATACAATCGCAGTCATGGGCGTGATCGATGTTGCAACTCAAGTGTCGGGACTGGCAGCCCGCCAGTGGGGCCTGCTCACAACTGCCCAGGCCCAGGCTGAAGGCATCACCCGCCTGCAGCTCGCACGCCTCGCCGATGCGGGTTTGATTGAACGGCTCGGTCGTGGAATCTACGCGATCCCTGCCGCAGTAGACGAGCACACTCCACTGCGCGCCGCGTGGCTGTCACTCAAGCCTGCGGAGCTGGCTGAGGTCCGGCTTGCCGATCCCGTCTCGTCGGGGGTAATTTCACACACCTCAGCAGCGAACCTTCACGACCTCGGAGACCTTCTAGACGATGAACCGGAGATCACGGTGTCGGGCAGGAAGCAGAGTCGTCGAGGAATTCGCCTGCACCGCAGCGCACTCAACACTAACGAGGTAACGATCGTGGAGGGCCTGCCGGCAACAAGTCCCACACGCACGGTTGCGGACCTTCTCCGTGATGGACATGATCCCTCCCACGTTGCGGAGATCATCGGCGATGTGCTTCAACGGGATCTCGCTTCTCGGCACGACATGGCGGTGGCGCTGGAACCTCTTGCACGTAGAAACGGGCAACCGAGCGGCGGTGCGCTGCTGGAGTACCTTCTCGATCTGGTCGGTCTGAGTAGTACGGCGCTGGCATCGGATCTCGCCGCAAGTGACCTGGGGAAAGCGCTCATCGACGCGGGGAAGCTCAGCATAATCAGCAACATCACCGAAGCCTTCTCCGAAACCGGCCTCCCGAACCTCGACATGTCCGCAATCATCAAAGCGGCAAACCTCTCGGCCCCCATCGATACCGAAGCGCTGCACAAGGCGCTGAGCGCGAACCCTTCCAACTGGCCGTCCACCGCCATCCGATCCGGGCCAACGGAGATGAGACATCAGCATGACTGACGAACTCCCTTACCAAGATGGCAACGCACTCTGGGCGGCAGTCACGGCACGCCAGTTCACCGGCGCCGAAACCGCGGCGTCAATGGAGCGAACAGGGTGACGGAACACCCTTCCATAGTCAATCGACGTCCCGGGCTTTGACCAGCCCTGTCTCGTAGGCGAAGACGATAGCCTGCGCCCGGTCACGGAGATCAAGCTTCATGAAAATGCGACCGACATGGGTCTTCACGGTCTCCTCGGCGACGAACATCTGCGTCGCGATCTCTGCGTTGGACAATCCGTGTGCAATGAGGGTGAGGACCTCGGTCTCACGTACGGTCAGCGCCTCGATCCGTTCCACTGACGGAGCCCTCGGGCATCCCAGACGCGCGAAGTCCGCGATCAAACGCCGAGTGATTGACGGAGCAATGATTGCATCACCGCTAGCCACCGTCCGGACAGCATCGGCAAGCTCACTGGCGGACGCTTCCTTCAGAAGAAACCCCGCAGCACCCGCCCGTAGGGATTCATAGACGTACTCGTCAATGTCGAACGTGGTGATGATCAGAACGTGGATAGCGGTCTCACCGCTTGCCTGGCGCGCGCGGGTAATGACACGGGTCGCCTCCACCCCATCCATCTCCGGCATGCGAATGTCCATCACCACCACGTCCGGTTCCAATTGTTCGGCCAGGTCCACGGCGGAGGCACCGTCGCCAGCATCTCCGACGACCTCAATATCTGGCCGGGACGACAGGAACGTGACAAACCCGTCGCGGACCATCTGTTGGTCGTCGGCCACGATGACCCGGATAGTCACTGGACCTCCACAGGTAGTTCCGCGTGCACCCGGTAGCCGGTCAGCGCGTGCCCGACTTCGAGGGTCCCTGCAACGCTGTTGACGCGTTCCAGCATGCCCTGCTGGCCATATCCGGCTTCCTGCCCCGACATGGATGGAGTCCGTGTCGGTTCACCGTTGGTGATGTCGACGACAACCGTGTCTCCGCCATGTCCAGCGTGCGCGGACCGCCTGATACGCACCGTCGTCGGTGCGCCTGGAGCATGGCGACGCACATTGCTCAAGGATTCCTTGACCACACTATGGATCACCGAGGCGACACGACCTGGCACTTCGCCCCCGGTGAGGTCGACGTTGAGTTCAACAGGATGCCCCGATTCTTCCAATGACCGAACGAGTCCTGAAAGTCCAGAGAGATCCCTGATCGCTGGCGCAAATGGTGTCTCCTGATCATCACGGAGTCGGCCCAACGGTTACGTCCTTTAGCGTGGTGTATCTGTAACTGCCGGTGACCACCCCGTCAACGACGACGGCGACCACCGCAGGTACCTTTCGAGTCAACTCCTACATCTCCTCGAAAGGGCACTCCACGATGGCCACCAGCCCCCATCATATCGACCCGTCCACCTACCTCGACGAACTGCTCACCTAAGCCTCCTCGGACCTGATGCGCCAGATACTGCAGAACTTCATCAACGAAGATCCTGTCCACCCAAGCCGGCCAGATCTGCGGCGCGGACTACGCCACCACCAGCGAGTCGCGCACCAACACCGGCAACGGCTACCACCACCGCGACCTCGACGCCCGCGTCGGCACTGTCGACGTGGCCGTTCCCAAACTCCGTTCCGCCGCGTTCTTCCCCGACTGGCTGCTGGAACGCCGTAGCCGAGCCGAACGAGCCCTGAGCACCGTCCGCAACGTGCTACCTCAAGGGCGTCTCCACCCGCAGGATGAATGACCTGGTCGCCAGCCTGGGGATCACCAACCTGTCAAAATCGCAGGTATCCAACATGGCCAAAGACCTCGACACCATGGTCGAGGACTTCCGAACCCGCCCCCTGGACACCGGGCCGTACCTGTACATGTCCTGCGACGCGCTGACGATGAAAGTCCGCGAAGGCGGACGAGTGGTCAAGACCTCCGTGCTGCTGGCCTGCGGAGTCAACAATGAGGGCTACCGGGAACTACTGGGCATGCAGGTCGCCACATCCGAGTCGGTGGCGTCCTGATCCGGCTTCTTCCGGGATCTCAAGGCCCGCGGGCTGGACCGGGTCTACCTGCTCACCAGCGACGCCCACCTGGGCATCCAGCACGCCATCGGCGAGATTCTGCCGAACGCACCCGTGGCAGCGGTGCCGGACGCACTTCGCCAAGAACCTGTCAGACATGGTGTCGAAGACCCAGTCGCCGACGTTGTCGGCGATGTTCCAGACAATCTTCCAGCAACCCGATGCCGCGGCGGTGTGGGCCCAGGCCCACGAAGTCGTTGAGTTCTGCCACCAGAAGTTCCCGCACGTCGCCAACTACCTGGAGGAGGCCCTTGATGAGCTCTTGGCGTTCACCAGCGTGCCGAAGGTTGTGTGGACGAAGGTGTGGTCCAACAACCCCACCGAGCGGCTCAATCGCGAGATTCGCCGGCGCACTGACGTGGTCGGAATTTTTCCGAACCGTGATGCGGTCGTCCGGTTGGTCAGGACGGTGTTGGCCGAGCAGCATGACGATTGGATCCAGCAGAACCGCTACATGTCGTTGGTGAGTCTGGAGTAGACGCGCACCATGATGAACGCCAACGTCTTTGACGCCGACGAGCCGGTGCCGGAGGCAGCATGAGCCGATCCCAGCATCAGCCTCTTGATGGTCCCTGACCTGGCGTCATGCGCACTGTTTCAGCGGAAGGGAGCTACACCACTTCCCAAGACTTAACCTCTGAACCTCGCCCATCACTAGATGTAAAGCAGGGCGTCACACGCTCCTAGACATTGTAGCCGTGTCATCGCGGCAGAGACACAGCCCCGATACAACTCAGTCCTAAGCGGCGGGGAAGCGACGGGCCTCATCGACTGACTCACCGATCATACGAGCAGTCCTTCTGACTCTAGAAGCAGGTCAGAACGCCTCTCGAAGTGCAACATGCCTGTGGCCGACCCCTCTGACGAGAGGATCCGCCGCCCGGGCAAGGGTGGTTGTCAACTCACGAGCCTCGTCGAGGAATGGAAAGACTCCCCGGTTGCTTGACATCCCCGGCCCCCTCGGGCACCCGCACGAGGCACCCGACAGATGTACAGCCAACCGACGAGGCCAACTAAGTCACAATCTTTCCGCCTCCGGAAGTGGCGGTAGCGCCTGGATCTTGACCAGGCGATCTCTGCTCAACCACAGACGCAGCATCCGGGCGATGACATTGTTAAGCCGAATGAAGGCGGACACGCCCGCACGAACACAGCGGTTTCATCACGACAGGCTCGCAGTCAGGTAACCTCTGCCTAAGAGAGGAAACATCAGAGAGGAGGGACCGATTGGACTTCTACGAGCGCCTTTCTATGCGTGGAGTGCTCTGGGCGCACCTACATGAGCTACACGGCAACTCCTTCGAAGCGTTCTTCCATGACGTGATGACCCTCTGCGTTCCCGGATTTGTGGATGTGCGCACTGCAGGTCAGCTCGGAGATCAATCAAGCGACGGTCTCGACTTGTTCGGCCACAAGCTCTACGCTTGCTACGCTCCTGAAACCGTCGACGCGAAGGCGACCATTCGAAAGTTTCATTCCGATCTTTGTGGAGCACTCGCCAAACGCTCCGGTCAGTTCACGACCTTTGTATTCGTGCACAACGACGTGCGCGGCGTACATCCAGAGATATCGACAGCACTTACACAGGCAAGAACCGATAACCCCGACCTATCTTTTGAGATCATGGGAATGCGTCACTTCAGAGACATGCTTGGGAGACAGGATTTCCACGATGTTGAAGCAGTCCTGCAGAAGCAGCTACCGCTGCAATATGCCGTATCTATAGGTCTGCAGGAGATGGAAGAACTGCTCACAGACTTAGCCGCTGAGCGAATACCTGATGCCGCGCCGGCCTCCATCGAGACAGTCTCCTCGAACAAGCTCAGTTACAGCGACCTAACAGAGGAGAGTCAGTCCGAGCTACGCTACGGTACGCGGCATTCAGCCATGATTACTAGGTACTACGCACGAAGAATTGACGTCACTGAGCGCGACGACGTCGCGGCCCGTTTCCATTCGGAGTATTTGGAAGCGGTGGACGCCGGACTGGAGCCGGAAGACGTGTTACTCAGGATCCGAGAGTTCCTGGCGGGCAATCGACTCACATCTGCTCCCATGTACCGCGCACAGACCGCTGTCCTGGCCTACTTCTTCGAAAGCTGCGACATCTTCGAGAACGCGCCCGATGGCTGGATGCCTAGCGACCAAGCGATCGCACGATGATCACCCCCACAAAAGGCATCGCGCCGCAACGGGCACTACTGACCGTCGGCGCTCAAATCTCGATGGTGCTCAAGGAACCTATGACTGTCAGCCAAGCTTGGAACGCCCTCAAGACGTGGCGTGCCCATCATGGCAACAGCCCCGTGCTACCGTTCTCCTGGTTCGCGCTTTCGCTGGATCTACTGTACGCGCTTGACGCGATTCACTACGAAGATGGGATGCTCTACAGAAAGCGGGTGAACTGATGCTCCAGCAGCTTCGATCCACCGATGAACGATTCAAGTCGATCAGTTTCAAGTCCGGTCGCAATATCCTAATCGCCGACAAAACGGAGCGGTCAACTGACACGGATAGCCGCAATGGCGCAGGGAAGTCTTCTCTCATCGAGATCTTGCATTTCCTCCTCGGGATGCGTGATCTCAGGGGATCTGTGTTGAAGAACCCTGCGCTTCAGGCCGATACGTTCACGTTGCGCTTGGATTGGCCAACTACACCGGACGAGTTGACCGTAAGCCGATCATTGAGTAAACGCAGTCGAGTGCTCCTGGAACCAAACGTCGCAGCTGAGTTGATGCCCTTAGAGACCGCTGGAAACGTCACGATCCCGGAATGGGTCACAGCAATCGGGCGAGATCTATTTGCGTTTCCGGAAGAACACACAGGTGTGAGTGCACGGAATCTGTTGTCGCTCTACATCCGCCGGGTCAACCAACATGCCCTAGATGACCCGGTAAAGACTTACCCAACCCAGTCAATTGCCGAGGCGACCACGAACGCCGCCTATCTCCTGGGTCTGGATTGGAGGCTTGCCGCAGGATATAAGCAACTCGCCGGTCGAGAGACACTCCGCCGCAAGCTCAAGGAAGCGATGAAGGATCCAGCCTTCGGGCTGGTCGTCGGCACTGTGTCAGAGCTACGCGGCCAAGTCGCTTCAGCCGGTGTGCGAGCCCGCAATCTCGAGAAACAGGTCGCAGCGTTCCGTGTCGTGCCTGAGTATGAGTTCCTACAGAACCGTGCCGACGAGATCGATGCCAGGATCCGCCGCATGCGAGCTGAGGATGCTGCCGATCGCCGCAATCTCCAAGACTTACAGGACTCCCTTCGCGAGGAACGCGAGCCGGCTACCGACTACCTGCGCCGCGCATATGAAGAGCTCGGGATCGTGCTTCCCGACGCACTTCTGCGACGTTACGACGATGTTCGGGCGTTCCACGAATCTGTTCTCTCCAACCGACGGTCGTATCTCGAAGAGGAGATCGCCAGTACCGAGTCGCGGCTTGAGACGCGGAAAGA
Source organism: Corynebacterium glyciniphilum AJ 3170 (assembly GCF_000626675.1). Lineage (NCBI taxonomy): Bacteria > Bacillati > Actinomycetota > Actinomycetes > Mycobacteriales > Corynebacteriaceae > Corynebacterium > Corynebacterium glyciniphilum. Next base: position 3,091,464 of record NZ_CP006842.1, read on the forward strand.
CGAGCGGGAGCGCCTCGGAGATGAGCAGGCAGAGCTCTTGCAAACCCTTCGCGATGGTGGCGCTCTGGATGCATTCACTGGCTTACAAGAACAACTATCCATTGCGCGCTCTGAGCTGCAGACCGTCACGGACAAGTTCGAGACGGCGAGACAGCTTGAAGCCACGCAAACCGAAATCAAGTTCGAGCGAAGTAGGCTCCAGCAAGAGATCAACCGCGACCTAGCCGAACGAGAGCCCCACATTGAAGATGTCAACATTCTTTTCCAACAGTTTGCCACAGCCCTCTACGGCCCCGGTCGCGATGCGTACATAGACATCAGAGCACTCGATACGAGTCTCCACATCTCCCCCCACATCGGAGGAGAGAACAGTCAGGGCATCGGCAAGATGGTCATTTTCTGTTTTGATCTAACGTGCGCTGTGCTTGCCCATCGGAACGGACGCGGACCAGATTTTCTCGTCCACGATAGCCATCTCTTCGATGGTGTAGACGAACGTCAGGTCGGTGAAGCTCTCAAGCTCGCAGCAAGAGTGTGTGCCGGGGAAGGCATCCAGTACATCGCGACGATGAACAGTGATGACCTTGCGAAAGCAGCCGCCTTCGACACCAGCGTGAAAGACGACATCATCGAGCCCCGCCTTACTGATGCCTACGATGACGGTGGCCTGTTCGGCTTCCACTTCGAATAGTAGTAGGGGTGAGATGGCCCGGCATGAGCCTAGTCATGCCGGCTACAGGTGAGAATCTACGCGGCGAAGTGATGCGCTCATGGCGGCTGATCCGTGTGCAATCTGTCAAACTTGGCCCATGACGAAGGCGTAGGTTCCTGACCGGTGCGAGCGGCTGCCCCTCTCCGCGGAGACAAAGCGTCGGCTGTGGGCCGAGCCCGGCGGCTACTGCCAAAGACCCGAGTGCCCGAACTACCTGTTCTCCGACCGGGGTGACGTTCACTTCGCAGAAATGGCCCACATCATCGCCGCCACAACCGGTGGTGCCCGCGACGTTGCCAAGAAGGATATGTCGGAGTGCGACAGGGCAAGCCACTCCAACATCGCGGTACTGTGTGCCAACTGCCACACATTCGTCGACAAAGATCCCAACAGCTACCCGACCGAGCTCATGCACGCTTGGAAGGCCCGTCATCAACAGGCCCTCGAGCAGGCGCTCAGCACGCCAAATTTCAAGGACAGGTCGTCCGCGCGTGCGTACATCGAATCTCGCCTCGCTGACAACCGCGCCGTATTCCTCACCTATGGTGCCGTCGAGGACGACTTCTCCGAGGAGAGAGCCCACCAAAGAAGTCAGCTGGCGGTCAAGCGACTAGTGCCGAACAACGCCGAAGTTACCCGAGCTCTACGGAAAAATCGTCATCTGTTCACCCCCGACGACCTGGAGCATACGAAAGAAGAGATGAGCGAACTACAGTTCGTCGTTGTCATCAAGCGCCCGATGGCGAACGCCGCCTACTCTCGTGCGGACGACCTCGGCGTCATCGTCGGTAGCGTGAGGCCCTACACGCGGCATTGCGTGATTGCGACGATGTCGGAACCTACAAGTCGAAGAACCACGAGTTCGTCCACTCGCGACTCTCAGGAAAACGCCATGTCGCCAACTAGCGGCGAGTCGGCTACGACGCATACGCGATTGAGCGTCGAGACGACTTGCGGACCCTTGTCATCGTCACACTAAACCCATATGAGGTCACCCAAGAGGAGGTCTACAGCCTTATCAACGCGCACCCCGAGGTCACCGTTGATGCCTTGGTGACCACTAACCCCAACTGCAGGGAGTCCTCCACGGCCACCCTCGAAGCGGCCTCGCACGCCAGGATCGAGATCCGGACGTTCCGCGATTTCTTGTCTTCGCTTGGAGACTCGTAGGAGGACTGACAAGGTGGCCGCATCTTGCCGGGCTGTATCGAGTGGTGCAGACCCGATCAGCAGTCCAAATGTGGTTGTTCGGGTCGGCGTTGACTAGCCACAGGTCGGCTGACCTCGACGTGCTCCTGGTCTACCGCGACCTTGCCGACATCGCGGCCATCCGGGTTGCACATGCCTGGGCGGATGAGATCCCACCGATCAACATCATTGCGATGACTGTCCAGGAGGAGAGGGATTACGCATTCATCCGGGGCACACGCGCCAGACGCGTCATTTGAAGTCAGCACTCTTTTCGGGGACGCTCCCAAAGGCACTGCTCATCGCTGTCTTCATCCTGTCCGGCCTCGCTACGTCCACGCCCGTCGCGCTTTGAGTGTCTCAGTACGTCCCTTATATCGTGACGGACGACAAGCCAAGGAACTGGCAACTCGAGCCACTTCAAGGTGACGTCGTTCTGCGCAGTTTGGCACTCGTATCCCCGTCTGTCGAGCACCTGAACGTCAACGCCAGCGGGGTGCAGTTGCCATTTCTGGAGCCTCAGCGCCCAACGGAAAGTACACCCCAGTTGACAAGATCCTGTCAGAGTACCCGTCCTGACTCGTTGCGCCAACTACGAGGACCTAAGACTCTTCTGAACGATGCATCAGATAGCGCCCCTTCACCGGGACAGGTCAGCGGACGAGTCTTACGGGACACCCACTCAGACATCCTGCCGTCGTCCGAGATCAAAGATGGGTGAGGTTCAGCTTGCGGGACACGACCGTAGATCGTTCCTCCGTCTGGACCAGGGAACTAGCGGTCGGCCGGAATGTACGGATATGCCATTGGAGGTAAATGTTCGAAGCTTCGACGGCAAGCCAATCTGGGGACACCTGCTGTCGGCCTCGGCGTCTAGGATTGTGGTCATGGCGATCGAGAAGCGCGAGCAGGTCTTCATCAGTTCCACGTTCAAGGACTTGGTGGAAGAGCGCCGCGCTGCCATTCAGACTCTTCTCGAGGCCGATTGCATCCCCGCCGGCATGGAACTATTCCCGGCGTCTGACACCGAAAAGTGGGACCTCATCAGGGGTGTCATTGACCTCTGCGACTACTACGTCGTGATCGTGGGTGGACGCTACGGCAGCATGGACGACGTTGAGCAGCTCTCATACACAGAGATGGAGTTCGACTATGCCGTGAAGACCAAGAAGCCCGTCATGGGCTTCTTGCACGGCGACCCAGGCAAGCTGCCTGGCAACAAACTCGACCTCGATGGGGAACTGCGTGAGAAACTGGACGCCTTCCGTGCCAAGATCGAAAAGAAGATGGTCAAATACTGGCACGAGCCGGGCGACCTTCCGGGTCAGGTCGCTCTTGCGATCATGCAGATCCGCAAGTCACACCCGGCCGTCGGGTGGATCCGGGCCAGCGAGGCTATGACGCCAGCGGTTAAGGCGGAGCTGGCCGAATTACGGGCGAAGGTACGTGAACTCTCGGCGGACCTCCACGACGAACAGCGGCAGAATGCTTCGGTAGTGGACTCATCGGATCTCGTGCAGGGCGAGGAGGGCGCCCCGCTCGAGTGCAATATCGAGTTCCACTGGAAACGGACGTTCGACGCCAGGAAGGCATATAAGCACAACCGATCGCACGGACTATGGACGGTTAATCCGACGTGGAATGACATCCTTAAACACCTGGGTCCCGAACTCATGGATGAGGCGTCCGAGGAGTACCTCCGCGAGCGGTTGTCGGCTCTGTGCGACAGGCTGGCTCGGAATGATCTCATCAAAAACGACGACAATGATGACAATGACACTGGCGAAGCGACGGTTGGTGACGAAGCGTCCGCCGACAAGTCCGGGGATGACGAGGCCGAGGAAGACGACCGTGTCGGGCGGATCTACGCCGTCGAGGTCACCATTGAGAGCTTCAACGACGTGAAAGTCCAGTTCGCGGCCCTCGGGCTCGTCGAGAAGGGAACTAAGCGCCGTCCAGGCAGTGACACGAACACGTACTGGTGTCTCACGGATCGGGGGCAGAAACAGTTGCTGCGGCTGCGCGCGATCCGCGAGGCCGTGCTGGTCGAGACCGAGCGTGAAGCAGTCGAAGGGGATCCGGCCACAAAGTAGCGGCACTTTCGCTGCCTAGCAAGATCAGAGGCCCCTTGTACGTTGACATGATGAACTGACATGAACGGCCGACTCGACCGATGGCGTCGGTCTTCACCAGTACAGGTGTATTAATTGGCATCCTTCTGCGGCACGGAACCTCGAAGTAGATGTGGTGGAGCGTCGGGCACCGCCGCGACACCCACTAACAACCTGTAAGCCGCAGGGGCGGTCACCCTAGCGATTGCTACGCTTGAAGCGTCCGACCACACACCCCACGATGTAACCCAATGATCCAAGAACCATGAGGCCACCAAGCACCACGCCAGTCGTGTCTCCAGGACCGAGTTCGCTCCGGGAGTAGTAAGCGAATCGCTGAGAATCCATCCGCCTTTGCGGCTTCCAGGGAGGGCAACACTACGCGAGCTTCTCTAGCCGCTGTTTGATCCGGCTGCCTTCGCGACGATCTGGCGGGCAGATGGCGAGCCACCTTCGAAGCACGGCAATCTCATCATCACGCTGATCAAGTTTGCGGTGGATGATCGCAGCCTGTTCTGTGTACCACGGCGCGGGCGCACGTCCTTCGCGGGCGGCTTCGGCACCTTGAATCGCCGAGTAGCAGAGCACCAGTGCGTCTTCCATGCGACCATCGCGCTTGAGCTGCTTAATCGGCTCGACGAGCTGAAGATAATGGACGCCGCGCACCATGCCTACTTCAAAGGACGCTGCTCGAGGACCACCGGTCGCGAGCGCATCGGCGACCATTTTGTTGATGTCAGCCTGGCGTGTTGCGACCTTGGCTCCAGATGAGAGCGGAGGGCGGTTAGTCTCCGACCATTGCCAGTTGGGATCACCGATCGCGAGCCACGCCCAAACTTCAGCGCGGAGTCCCTTGGGCAGAAGCTCCGTGAAGATCTGCACGCGCACTTCACGCGCAGCGCCAACCGAAAGGTCGACGTGCCGAGCAAGGTAGCCAGGGAGGTAGCCGATCTTCTCACCCTCAACATGTACCGCAACGGCCATCGGATCAGCGGGGTTTTCCGGCTCACGCTGGAGGGTCCCGCCGGACTCGAGGTACCCGCCGGTGTCTGTACCATAGCGCTGGGCGAGGCACGCGACGGCAACCTTCGCGAAAGTTGTCGTACCGGTCAACCGACGAGCTCCTGCTCGCCACCTGGTGAATAGGTGACCTCAAGGCGTGGCGTGTGCGGACTATCCGACGTCGATCCGGGCGCGGGCATCGCGACCTCCTTCGACGACGATGCATTCTCACCACCAAGGAGGCGCTTGAACAATCCCATACTCCGATACTGCCAGATACGACCCATATCAGAGACAGCCACACTGTCGAACCGTCTCTTTTCTCGCTCCGACCCCAGCAGCGACCACGTGGGTCGGATCGGTCGGCGGGGCATACTCCTGCCGCTGGTCAGCGATCATCAGCAGAGCCCGCTCCTTCACAGCGGCATCGATCTTCTTCGGCATGTGCTCACCCTCGTTGACTCACAAGGAAACGGCACCAAACCCGTGACGGCTCACTATCAGGTTCATCCGTGCCGCGGTCGGAGCGCCGGCCGTGTGATCAGCTCATCTGCTGGTTTCGATCCGCCGCGCTGGTCGCATTGACGTAGACCGCCTCGAGCTGATCGCGAGCAGATGGTCGGCCAATGTCCGGCACCGAGATACCCACATGACCTAAGGTTTTGACGGAAACGTCCACTAAGAAAGACTACTGGTGAGCACCTTCGTAAGACGTAGGGGATAGTACGAAACCCGCACTCACCCTGGGTGCCAGCCGGGCTCGCTAACTCATCAGCCGACAGCCTCATTGCGGCCATGAGTCAATGGCACCGCCGGGTGTAGCTATCATCTCTCGTGCCTCAGCGAGCAACAGGACACCCCCCATCCATAATCCTTGATTCTAGTGGCGGCGAATACGGTCGTCAACGCCATGGAATGAGTCGACATGAGAGTAATTTTTCTCGGAACAGGAGCTCAGTAAATATAGTCTATCGCTATGCTCCGACGCTGTTCATCCGCGCGACCTGATCCGCAGCCAGCTGCTGCACGACCTCATTATCGACCTGCCCGACCACGAGGAAATTGAACGTGCGGTCTCCGAGAGCGCCAGTGATGTAGCGGGCTGTCTGGCCTACCGTCTCGGCGCCGACGTCCTCACCGTCCAGAAGCAGCCCCGTCACCGTGATGTCGGCAGCGGCCAGGTCATCAACGCCGTCGACGCTGACATCCACCGGGGTTGCCTGGAATGACTTCGACATGGAACCGAACTCACTGTTCGACTCACTGGAGAACTCCCCGCACCCCGCAATGTCCGGCATGCCGCCCTCCGGTGCCCCGGTGGTCACCCGCACGAATACGCCGGACTCATCGTCTTGATCCTGCACAAAGGACGCGACCGCCGTCTTATCCGCTGGTTCCATCGACCACTGGAGGACCAAGCCGAGGTCGACCGCCAGCGGCGCGCACTGGGGCGGGGTGACAACGTCACCGCTATCCTCCCCTTCGTCTGCGAAGAGATCGCTGAGATCCTCGTCGCCTTCCGACCCCGCGGGTTCAAAGGTGTACCCCTCCGGGGTGCTTGCGTCATTCAGGATCAGGTCAGCCGGAGCATCGGACGCCGGCGGGTTCTGCAGTGCCTCCTGGGAAGCTGCGTCCTCCCCAGCAGCATCTGAGTCGTCTGAACTGCACGACACGAGGGCACCGGAAACTGCCAGTGGCAGCACGGCGAGGGACAGGGGCTTGGCGAAGCGACGGATCATAGGGAACCGAACATCCTTAACTCTCTGAAATATAACGTCCAGAGAAATGTACCCCGCCGCTCACAGCAACGAGAACTCGTCCCTCTCTCCGCGCGCATCACGTTCAAGCCGTTTCTTCCGGTACCGACGGAAGAAGACATAGTTCATTACGAAGAAGCCGACCAGATACCCCGCGCCCGTCGCGACTAGGTTCCCGTCCGTGACCAGGTACATCACCGCAGCCAGCACCACACCAAGTGCTCCGTCAATGAACGTCGTGTTGTACAGGGACTTCCGGTACAGCACGTCATCCGACTTCACGCCCGTGGTGAGGTACTGCCAGTAGTTCATGGCAGCGATGCTAACAACCCGTCGATACGTACGGCACCCTGGTCACCACGCATCCCCCAGGTCCGCGTGCTGGCGGACCCAGGCGTGCATGGCGATACCGGCGGCGACCCCGGCGTTGATCGATCTCGTCGAGCCGAACTGGGCGATCGACACCGTCAACGCCGCAGCGTCCTGCGCCTGGGCCGTCACCCCCGGGCCCTCCTGGCCGAACAGCAGCAGGCACCGCTCCGGCAGCCGAGCGGTCTCCAGCGGCACCGAACCCGGGGTGTTGTCCACCGCCACCACCGTCAGCTCATGCTCCCGCGCGTAGTCAGTCACCGACTCCGTGTCCACATGGTGCATCAAGTGCTGGTAACGGTCGGTGACCATCGCACCACGACGGTTCCACCGCTTACGCCCCACGATATGCACCGTGTCCACCGCGAACGCATTCGCCGTGCGCACCACGGTGCCGATGTTCGAGTCGTTCTCGAAGTTCTCGATCGCGATGTGCAGCTTGTGCCGTCGGGCGTCGATGTCCGCGACGATCGACTCCAACCGCCAGTAACGGTAGCCGTCGACGACATTGCGCCGGTCGCCGTTCTCCAGCAGCTCCGGGTCGAAATGGGCGTCCTCGGGCAACGGGATGCCCGGGTACTCCTCACCCCACGGGCCGACGCCGACCGGATGATCGAACCACTCCGTCGGGCCCCGGCCGGGTGACTGCTCTGCCGGCTCCCCACTCACTTCTTCCGCCCCGCCTGCCCGGTCTTCGCCGTATGCCCCGTCAGCCCCTCGACGATCAGCAGCTGCGCCGCCACATACGTCGCCATGACCAGGCCGTCCACCAGCCCGTCGAGCCGCTGCACCACCGGGGACCCACCACGCAAGAACGCCAGGCGCGCCAGGATCAGACCGTCCGACAGGACGAACAGATTGCCGCCAAGGCCGAGCCCGGACAGGTCCGCCGACGAACCGTCCGTACGCGCCCCCGGGTCCGCGGCCAGCACCGACGTCGCCGCCAACGCCGTGCCGTAGCCGGCGGCAGCAGGAAGAGCCGCGCGTGCACCCGTCGCCGCGGTGACGATCCCCGAGGCGAGCACCGGCGCGCGCAGCACCAGCGTCGAGCGACGCGGTCGATAGCCCCGGCGCCACAGCTCGCTGATGTAGGCCACCTGGTTCACGCTGAACGCGGCGGACCCCAGGTTGAGGTTGCGGGCGCGCACGGACGCATCGTCGCTACGGCCGTCCTTCCCCATGAGGATCACATCGCCCAGTAGGCCACCGGCAAGCCCGGCGAGCACCACGGGCAGACGGGCACCGCGGGAGGCCCGGGAGCACGCATGAGCACCCAGCAGCGGCATCAGCGCGGGCTTGACCACCCTGGTCACCCGGTCGCCGCGACGTCCCGCCGCAGCGGCCGCCACCGACACCGCACCGACGGCAAGGTACGCCGCCCGCCAGAACCGCATCAGGCCAGGCCCAGATCTTCCAGGCCGAGCAGGCTGCGGTACTCCACGCCCTCGGCCTCGATGACGTCCTTTGCACCGGTCGCACGGTCCACCACGGTGGCTACACCCACCACGGTCGCCCCCGCTTCACGGACGGCGGCGACGGCCGTCAGCGGCGAGTTTCCGGTCGTGGTGGTGTCTTCGACGACGAGCACGCGCTTACCTTCGATGTCCGGCCCTTCGATACGGCGCTGCATGCCGTGCTTCTTGGTCTCCTTGCGCACCACGAAGGAGTCGACGTTCTCACCGGCGTGCATCACGGCAGTGGCCACCGGGTCCGCGCCCAGGGTCAGCCCACCGACGGAGACGTAGTCCCAGTCGGCGGTGAGCTCGCGCAGCAGCTCACCGATCAGCGCCGAGGACTCGCGGTGCAAGGTGGCCCGCCGCAGGTCCACGTAGTAGTCGGCCTCTTTGCCGGAGGACAGTGTCACCCGGCCGTGGACAACAGCGAGGTCGGTGACCAGCTCGGCGAGGCGCTTCAACTTGTCGGCGTTGACGGTGGGCGTGCTCATGGAGGCGTCCTTACGTGTTTCAGACTGTGGCGGGTACTGCTGTGGATCTTACGGGGTTCAGTTGTCCTCGGGATCAACGACCTCGGCGTCGACCTCCGGATAGTCGGCCTGCTCACCGGACTCGCCTGCATGACGTGCATGCCGCGCCGACGGCGCACGGTGACGCCCCCCGGACGCCGGACCCGCTGCCCCACCGATGATGTCGACCTCGGCGGAGGTGGTGCCGGCTGAGTCCTCATCATCACCGAAGATGGTGGAACGCTGGTCGGCCGCACGGATCACCCGTGGGCCGCCCCCCGAGGCCGTCCGACTGTGCTCCGGATCTTCCCCGACGGCCGGAATCGGATCCGCATCGACGGCCTCCTCATCCTCCTCATCGGGGAAACCCGAAATGTCGCCCATCGTCTGACTTTCCGAGCGGGTCGGGAAATCGACCGGCGTGGTCGAACGCTCCATCCGGGGCCGGTCTACGCCCACGTCCCCGTCCGGATGGTTCTCTGCGGAGGTCTCGTCCACCCCGTCCGCCTCGTCGGGCGTGGACTCCGGTGGCGCCGTGTCCGGCACCGCGCGCAGGTGGCCCCGCTGAGCCGGCGCTTCGTCCTGCGACTCCTGCTCCTGTGCCTCCCCGGCGTGCTCCTCGACGACGGCCGCTTCCACCGTGCCGCGCACGCGCGGACGGGTCGGATCGGCGTTGGTCATGTCCAGCTCCTGCGAGGTCACCCGCGGAGGGAGCACACGGGACGCCGCCACCAGTGCACGACCCTGCACAATCACGTGGTCCCAGATCGGCGGGTCCGTGCGCCGGGCCATCTTCATCGCGACCCACGTTGTACTGAACGCGATATCCGACACCGAACCGGCCAGCGCGTGCAGGGACGCATCGACGCGACTGTCGAGCATCCGGTCGAGCGCCCGGTTGTCCGAGGAGTACCCCGTGTACGGGGGCCGGTCGCACAGTTCGGAATGTCGCATCCCCGCCGGCATCGCCGCCCCGTCGGACAGGTGCACCTGCACCGGGGAGAACACCTCACGGCGCAGCGCCACCACGGTGATCCCGTTGACCTCGGCAAGGTGGAACTGGTGGCCGCCGGTGAACCCGGAGACCAGGTCACGGGCCACGGTGGTGGCCGACCCTGCGGCGGCATCAGCCCTGATCAGCGTCATCAGGCTGTCCGGCCACTCCCCCGGCAGGTAGCGGTCCTCCTTGGCGTACTCGTAGCCGTGGGACTGCGCCCACTGCCGGCGTGCACGCCGCCCGGCAAACAGGCCGTTGGAGGACGTCTCGGACGCCGGTGACGCGGTGTCGTCTGCCTCGTCAACCCCGCTGGCCACGTCCTGACGGGACGCCGGGATCGGTTCCCCGACCGGCGCCGCACCCGGCGCAGGATCAGCGGGGACGTCCGCCTCCGTGACCACGTTCTCCAGCTCAGGTGCGGGCTCGGGGTCGGACACAGAGTCGGGTGCGGGCCGGGGTTCTTGCTGAGATTCTGGCTCAGGCGCGGGAGCTGACTCTGTGAGCTGGCCTGCAGGCGGGACCGCGCGCTGGTCCGTGAGTCCGCCCGACGTGGGGTCGTCTTCCACCTCCGCGGAAGCAGGGACCTGACGTGACTGCCGTGCCGACGGCTGTTTCGACGCACGCCAGAACAGGCCCGCGGCGGAAACCAGCAGCGCGAGCCCGAGCAGAAGAGCAACAACAGCGACAGACATCATGCCAAGCATAAACGAGGCAGCCACGACGGACGATCTCGGACAGCGTCCGACACGGCCCGAGGCAGCGCGGAGCCCCCGGCAGCCGGGAACTACTGGTTGGCCGCGGCGTACGCCTCGTGGTCGAGCAGGTCGCCGTCCGCGGGGGCAGCGGACACCGCCACCTCGTAGAGCCAGCCTTCGCCGTAGGGGTCGTCGTTGATCACACCGGCGTTGTCTTCCAGGTCCTCGTTCACCGCGGTGATCTCACCGGACACCGGGGCGTAGATGTCGGAGACGGACTTGGTGGACTCGACCTCGCCGTAGGGCTCCCCGGCCTCGATCTCGGTGCCGACCTCGGGCAGCTCGACGAAAACGATCTCGCCCAGAGCCTCGGCCGCGACGTGGGTGATGCCGACGCGGACGGTGTCGCCCTCGGAGACGTCGGTGGAGTTCACCCACTCATGCTCCTCGGAGTACAGGCGGTCGGTGGGCAGTGCAGTCATGGTTTTCTCCTCAGGGTCGTAGAACAGGGGCCGAACAGGACCTGCAGTCAGGGTGGATGTTACTTCTCGCGCGAGTAGAACGGCAGCGCAACGACGGTGTAGGGGTGGGCCTTCCCCCGGATGTCGACGGTCACCGTCGACCCCACGGCCGCGGCCCCTCCCTCGGCGGCGGCGTCGGCGGACACGTAGCCCATCGCCACCGGGTAGCCCAACGTCGGCGACAGGGCGCCGGAGGTGACCGCGCCGAGGCGGTTGCCGTCGCCGTCCTGAATCTCGTAGCCGCCGCGCGCGGCGCGACGTCCCTCGCCGACCAGACCGATGAGGGTCTGCGTGGTGCCTTCCTCCTTGGCGCGGACGATGGCGTCGCGCCCGACGAACTCCTCCTTGGACTTCGTCGCCGCGAGGATCCCCAACCCGGCGTCCACCGGGGTGAGCTCCAGGCTCAGCTCATTGCCGTAGAGGGGCATGCCGGCCTCCAGACGCAGCGTGTCGCGGGCGGCCAGCCCGCAGGGGCGGACCCCGTGGGGCTCACCGGCGGCCAGGGCCGCGTCCCACACGGCGGTCGCCTGTGCGCCGTCGGCCCCGTTCTCGACGAAGATCTCGAAGCCGTCCTCGCCGGTGTACCCGGTGCGGGCGATGATCGCCGGGACGCCGGCGACGGTGCCCTGGAAGGCGGCGTAGTAGCCGAGGCCGGCGACCGCGGTCTCCACGGTGTTGTCGGCACTCGATGCTCCCGACGCCTCAGGGGCATCGGTGACCGCCTCGACGATCTCCAGCATCACCGCGGCGGCCTGCGGGCCCTGCACGGCGATCAGCGAGATGTCGTCAGTCTGGTCGGTGAGCTGCACGTCGAAGCCCTCCGCCCGCTCACGCAGAGCCTCGGCGACGGCGGGGGCGTTGCCGGCGTTGGGGATCACCAGGTACTCGTTGTCTGCCAGAACGTAGGTGATCAGGTCGTCGATGATGCCGCCGTCGGCGGTGCAGATCATGGAGTACTTCGCCTTGCCGACCTTCACCGCAGACAGCCGGGAGATCAGCGCGTGGTCGAGGAAAGCGGCGGCGTCCGACCCGGTGACCCGGACCTCGCCCATGTGCGACAGGTCGAAGACGCCGACAGCCTCGCGGACCGCGCGGTGCTCCTCAAGCTCCTTGTCGTACTTCAGGGGCATGTCCCAGCCGCCGAAGTCGGTGAACTTCGCGCCGAGCTTCTCATGGACCGGGTGCAGTGCGGTGTGCTTGGTCATCAGTTCTCACTCTCGATGTCAGCTTCGATGTCGAAGTTCTCCAGCGGCGGGCAGGAGCACATCAGGTTGCGGTCGCCGTAGGCGTCGTCGATACGACGCACAGCGGGGAAGTACTTGTCGCGGCGCAGTGTGCGCACCGGGAACGCCGCCTTCTCGCGGGAGAAGTGACCGTGCGAGACAGCGTCCTCGAAGTCGTCGCGGATGACGGACTCGGCGGTGAACGGAGCATGGCGCAGGACGGAGTCCTCGACGGCGACATCCCCGGCGATGACCTCGTCGATCTCCGCACGGATGGTGCGAAGGGCGGTGATGAACCGGTCCAGCTCGTGCTTGTCCTCGGACTCCGTCGGCTCGACCATCAGCGTGCCCGCGACCGGGAAAGCCAGCGTGGGGGCGTGGAAGCCGAAGTCCATCAGACGTTTCGTCACGTCGGCGGCGGTCACGCCGGACTGCTTGGTCAGGTCGCGCAGGTCCAGGATGCACTCATGGGCGACCAGGCCGTTCTCGCCGGTGTACAGGGTGGGGAAACTGTCGGCGAGCTGGCGGGAGATGTAGTTCGCGTTCACCAGCGCCATCCGGGAGGCCTCGGTGAGGCCCTCGTCGCCCATCATCGCGATGTACGTCCAGGAGATCGGCAGCACGCCGGCCGACCCCTGGTTCGCGGCAGACACCGGACGTCCCTCCTGGGCATCCGGCTCCACGGTGACGTCGGCCCACGGGTCGGAGGGGAGGAACGGGATGAGGTGCTCGCCCACGCACACCGGGCCGACGCCCGGGCCGCCACCGCCGTGCGGGATGGTGAAGGTCTTGTGCAGGTTCAGGTGGCTGACGTCGCCGCCGAACTCGCCGGGCTGCGCCAGGCCGACCAGGGCGTTGAGGTTCGCACCGTCGATGTAGACCTGCCCGCCGGTGGCATGCACCTTCGAGCACACCTCGCGGACATGTTCCTCGAAGACGCCGTGGGTGGAGGGGTAGGTGATCATGATGCCGGCGATCTGCTCGCCGTACTTCTCGATCTTCGCGTCGAGGTCGTCCAGGTCGACCGACCCGTCCTCGGCATTCTTCACGCCGACGACCTTCAGACCGGCCAGGGCGGCGGACGCGGCGTTCGTGCCGTGCGCGGACGCCGGGATCAGGACGAGGGTGCGCTGGTCATCGCCGTTGGCGACGTGGAAGCGGCGGATCGCCAGCAGGCCGGCGAGCTCGCCCTGCGACCCCGCGTTGGGCTGGACGGACACGGCGGCGTAGCCGGTGATCTTCGCCAGCCGGCCCTCCAGGTCGTCAATGAGCTCCCACCAGCCGGTGGCCTGGTCTTCCGGGACCATCGGGTGGATGCCGGCGAACTCCGGCCAGGTGATCGGCTCCATCGACACCGCGGCGTTGAGCTTCATGGTGCAGGAGCCCAGCGGAATCATCGTGCGGTCCAGCGCCAGGTCCCGGTCCGCCAGACGACGCATGTAGCGCATCATCTGCGTCTCCGAGGACACCGAGTGGAACACCGGGTGAGTGAGGATGTCGTCGGTGCGCAGCAGGTCGGACAGCGGGCCGTCCTGCGCGGTGAACTCCGTGGTCGTCACCGAGCTGGCGACGTTACCGATGACCTGCAGCAGTTCGGCGATGTCGCCGTCCGTGGTCGACTCGCCGACAGAGACGCCGACGTGGGTGTCGTCGACGTGCCGCAGGTTGAAACCCTTGTCACAGGCCGCGGCGACGGTGGCCGCAGCGTCCTGCACCTGCACGGTGACCGTGTCGAAGAACCGGTCGTGTGCCAGGGTCAGCCCCGCCTCGGACAGGCCGACGGCCAGGGCGGTCGCCCGGCCGTGCACCGCCGTGGCGATCTCGCGCAGTCCCTGCGGTCCGTGCCAGACGGCGTAGAAGCTGGCGACCACGGCCAGCAGCGCCTGGGCGGTACAGATGTTCGAGGTCGCCTTGTCACGGCGGATGTGCTGTTCACGGGTCTGCAGCGACAGGCGGTAGGCCGGAGTGCCCTCCGCATCCACCGACACACCCACGATGCGCCCCGGGAGTTTGCGCTGCATGTTCTCGCGGCAGGCCAGGAACGCCGCGTGCGGGCCACCGAAGAACAACGGCACACCGAAACGCTGCGCCGAGCCCACCGCAATGTCCGCGCCCAGTTCGCCGGGCGAGGTGACCAGCACCTGCGCCAGCAGGTCGCAGGCGACCGTGACCAGGCCGTCCTGCTCATGGACCGCGGCGATGACCTCGCCGAGGTCATCGCGCAGCCCACCGGTGGTGCCCGGGTTCGAGACGACGACGCCGATGAGGGCGTCCTCGCGGGCGGCGACGGTCTCCGCCGTGATGTCGACGATCTCCACCGGGATATCCACCGCAGCGGCGCGGGCACGGGTGATGTTGATGCTGGAGGCGTGCAGGGCGGCGTCCAGCAGGACGACACCACCCTTCTTCGCCGCCTTGGTGTTCAACCGCGCCATCATCTGCACGGCCTCGGCGACGGCGGTGGCTTCGTCCAGGAGAGAGGCGCCGGCGATCGGCAGACCGGTGAGGTCCTCCACCATCGTCTGGAAGTTCAGCAGGGCCTCGAGCCGACCCTGGGAGATCTCCGGCTGGTACGGGGTGTAGGCGGTGTACCAGCCCGGGTTCTCGACCACGTTGCGGCGGATGACCGCCGGAGTGACGGTGTCGTAATAGCCGGCACCGATGAGCTGCTTCTTCACCGTGTTCTTCGCAGCGAAACCACGCAGAGTGGCCAGCGCCTCGGTCTCGTCCAGCGCGGGAGCGAGACCGATCGGACCCTGCTGGGCGATGCTGGCGGGCAGGGCTGCGGCAGCGAGTTCCTGCGAACTGCCGTAACCGAGGGTGGTGAGGATGTCCGAGGTGGCGTCGGCGTCAGGGCCGATGTGACGGTTCGGGAATGCGTCGTGGGGCGTTGCCATGTGTCAGGGGGTCTCTTCCTGTGTGCTGTCGTGCGGACACGGGTGTACTCCCTCCCCACTCTGTCGATGGTGCCTGAGAGCTTTTTCTCCTTCGGCGGCCGAGTCACGGACGACGGTGACCGGCTCTTTCCAGAGCTGCCTCGCCACAATGGTGCTGGTGCCTGAGAGTGTCGACGGGGAGGTGTTGCTCCTACGGCGGCCGGCGCTGGGCCTGGCCTCTCCCACAGTGGCTGCGAACGGCGGATTCAGTTGTGGATGATGCGTCGATCGGGGTCAGTATAACCGGAGAAGTGATGTGTCACACCTGGATCGACGGATTGCGGGCCCCTTGTCGCTCCCCCTGCTCCCCCTCCGTGGCGTTGGGAGCCTGGCATCGGATCTTTACGTCGACCCCTGGGGTCGACTGATCCTGGTTCAGGTTTCAGGATCAGTCGTTCCGTGGCAGCGAGACCCGATTCCGGTAACCCACCCCAGGATCACTCACGGAACGAGACCAACCGCCAGCACCGCCGGGATCACAGCGACCCACCCGGAGAACCAGTAGCCGATCATCCCGAAAGGAATTCCGCCGAAGAGTCCGTCCTCGATGACCGCGAAATCGTCATTCGCGCGCGGACGTCCCCGCAGGATCGCGCCCGACATGATCGTCACCGCAGCGAGAAGAGCGAACACTACCGGGTAGTCCGGCACTCCCAACAACCATTGCGCGCCCACTCCCACCGCGGTGACGACGCCGAGGACTGCTCCTCGCCACGGCATCTCACCGGCCATGCCCAGGCTCGTAGCGCGCCACACCGCCGATGACAGCACCGCCCACGCGAGAAGTACCGCGATCCTCGCACCGTTGTCGAAGGCGGGCACCGCGACATAGCCGAGCAACACGGTCACCAGGAAAAGCGCTGGAATATAGGAGCGTCTGCAGACCCTGCGGATCATCAATGCCGGCAGGATGGGGCCTCGTACAGGTCGGGGGTGGATCGTGGCGTTTCGCAACCATCCGGCGGCGTAGATGTTTGCGGCCGACTCCGAGTCGAAGAGCATCGAGGAAGCGGAGAACATCGCCCGGGTCGTGCCGTTGTCCAGCGTGCGCGGAAGGCGTTGTCGCCGGATGACACCGACGATCCACCGTGTAGCGGCGACAAGAATTCCACCGATCACTGCACCAATAAACTCCGCCAGAACATAGCCGGTCAGGAGACCGAGCCCCCCGAACAATGCGACGTGGCGGACGCTGAAAGAGTCAATACCAGGGAACATCCGCTGCGGCCGGTAGTGCCATTCCCATCTGTCACGTTCAACAGCCCGCAGCGGAAGAATACGTTCGGCCACCCCGATGAGGATGGCTACCGCAAGGACGGAACAGATGACTCTGACGATGATCACAGTGCGATGACCCGATCGGCGATGTCAGCGATCTGCGGAGCATGCGTGGCGACGATCACCGCGGAGCCGTCCTCAGACCGCTCCTTCAGACGTCGACACACTTCGTCGATCCAGGCAGCGTCGAGGTGCCGTTCAGGTTCGTCCAGTGTCGTCACAGCGGCCCTCTGGGCCAACTGCAGACCCAGGTAGGCACGCTGCCTCTGCCCGCTCGACAATCGGCTGGGGAGGCTACCGAGCAGTTGGGTGATATCCCACCGCTCCACAGCCACGAGGAGCGCCTCCTCAGAACGACCGACGTGGTGCGCCATGAGAGAGACGTGCTCACCGATCGTAAGGTCCGGGAAGAAAGACGGCTCAGAAATATGGAGGACCGCTCCTGCCCCCTCTGGTGACGCAGGATCAACGGCACCGTCAGAGGTGCGCACCCGGACAGTGCCCTCAAGAGGCTCCAGCTCCCCTGCGACGGTGTCCACCAACGTAGATTTTCCGGCACCGTTGGATCCGGTTACGGCGACAATCTGTCCCGGCGACACTGTCGTATCCACCGTCCCGACGATGTCCCGGTAGCCGAAAGTGCAGGACATGGTGAGAACGGGAACATCGTGGGACATCATTACCATCCGACAGTACCTTATGGACTTCCGCTACTCCCCTCAGCCCGGACTGCATTCCCCAGCCGTATACCGCTAAAACCGAGCGTGCTAGATACCACCTCGTCCCAGAAACCGAAGAGGTCCGGAAGGCAGCGCAACTGAATCCCGGCCTGCTCATGGAGCTCCACCAGGTTCCCGACCAATTCGGGCGGCCCCAACGGGACTACGGCGGTCCGCGACACGTGCGCGTGTGGAACCGGCGTTCCGAACTCCACAAAGTCGCGCGCATCGAAGCGATAGGCGAAAAGTTGCGTGTCCAGCATCCGTGACAGCCACCGGTATTCGATGACATGGACCCGGTGTCCGCCGCCCGGACCGATAATGCGTCGCTGGTCATCTGCCGTAGCCTCGCAGGTCACCCATGCCATGGCTCGCGGACAGTCCCGCGGAAACCAGTAGTCCGGTGCACGCGCCGCGCCTACAGCCCACACCAGAGGTTCACCCAGCTGTGCGGTGGCAGCGACATGTGGCTCGAAGACTCCGATACCGGGGTCCTCACTGAAATGGAGGACCTCCCCTGGGGCAGGTCGCATGGTCAGAGCCTATCGCGGGTCAGTGCGCGTACATGCGGATAAAGTAGATTTCAACGTTTTATCACACATGTGATAAATTAGCGCCCATGCCGAAAGTAGTGGACCCCGACCAGCGCCGAACACAGATCCTGGACGCCGCCCTCCGACTCGTCGACACCCGCGGGCACGACGGACTTTCCTTCCGCAACGTCGCGACCGAGAGCGGCCTGAACATCGGCAGCATCCGGCACACCTACCCCACCCAGCATGACCTGCTGGCGGATGCCGCCGTCCACGTCGGCCGGCAGATGGACGAGCGCCTCACCCGCCACGACCTCTCCGGAGATCCCGGCACCCACACCATCAGCAGCGCCGTCGACGCCCTCTCCGAGCTTCTCCCGCTGGACGACGACAGACGACGCGAGAACGTCGTGCTCGGCGAGTTCATGCTCGCCTCCCGTACACAGGCGGTTTTCCACAAGATCACCGACGAGATGTCGCGCTCCATGGAGTCCGTGGTCTCGCAGGTACTCGCCGGGCTGAGCGTCCCCGCCGACGAACTTCCCCGACGCGCGGCGACGGTCAAGTCCCTGATGGTGGGCATGACCTTCGACGTCACCACCGGGCACGGCGACCTCCACCCTGACGGGATGCTCAGCCTCCTGATTGACACCCTCCGAGACACGACGCACGGACACCCGTCATGACGTTCCCTCTCTGGCTCCTCGCGCTTCTGTTCACCGCGCTGGTCTTCTACACCGACGACTACGTGATTGCCGGTGTCCTCCCCGACCTCGCCGCCGACCTGGGCGTGTCCGAGCCACAGGCGGGGCAGCTGGTCACCGTGTTCTCCCTGACCGTCGCCCTGTCAGCGCCCGTCGCCGCGGTGACCCTCACGCGCGTGCGGCGCAGCACCCTTTTCACCGTGACCCTGACCCTGTTCACGCTCGCGAACGTTGCCGCCGCAGCCACGTCGCAGTTCTGGATCCTCATGATCCTCCGCGTAGTCGCCGCGCTGTGTGCAGGTGCCTCGACCCCTGCCATTTTCTCCTGGACTGCCCGCCAGGCCCCGGCGGAGAAGATCGGCCGCTACATCAGCGTCGTCGCCATGGGTGTGACCGGGGCGATCGCGCTCGGCGTCCCGATCGGCACCACCGTCGCACAGCTCTGGTCCTGGCGGGGCAGTTTCCTCGTACTGGCCGTCAGCGCCTTGGTGGCGCTGGTCGCCATCCGAAAGACCATGGTCACCGACGTACAGGGGGATGACGAGATCCCGGTGACGCACCAGCTCCGCGCGCTCACCGCCCCACCGGTCGCGCTCACCCTCGGAGTGAATGTGGTGGCGATGTCTGGCTCAATGATGGCCTTCACCTACCTCGCACCCTTCCTCGCCGGTGCCGCGCCAGGCCACGAACTACGCGCGGTCGCCTTCGCCGTCTCCGGTGTCGGCGGCATCATCGGCGTCTGGTCAGGCGGTGTCCTGACGGACCGAATCGGCCCCCGTCCGACGATCGTGCTGGCCCTGCTTACTCTCGGCACAGGGTGCTTCGGAGCGTGGCTGCTGTGGTCCCTGGCACCGCTGGACTCCGCCATGATCATTGTGCTTGTGGCGCTGGGCGCGGTCCAGGCCCTCGGCGCGTTCGCCCTGTCGCCCGCACTGACGGCACTCCTCTCCATGACCGCCGGTGACGGGGCGGATGCCGCGATCGCTCTGAACACCTCCGGAACCTATCTCGGCGTCACGGCTGCCGGGGCGCTCGGTGGCGTGGTCCTCGCGACGCAGGACGCAGGTGCCGTGGTCGCCGTCTCCGGCGCGATAGTCTGTCTCGCTGCGGGACTGTTCGCCCTGACCGCGCGAGCCCGCCCACATCCCGCGTCCACCTGATCGTGGCTGGGCGCCATAATCCAGGCTCCGCCGACGCGGAAACCCGTTTTCGGTAACCCAAACCAGGATCTGGCTCACGGGACAACGACGAAACGGGTATCACTGGTTGCATGGCGAAAACATCCTTCCTCTCCCGTTACCGGACCCCCAAGCTCCCCGTACCCCGGCAGGGCGACACAGCACTCGTCACCGGCGCCACCTCCGGCATCGGGCAGGCCACCGCGAAGGAACTGGTGAAGCGTCAGTTCCGGGTGATCGGCACCTCCCGTAACCCCGACTCCGATGCATCCCGCGCAAACACCCCCGACGGCGTCGAGCTCATCCCGCTGGATCTCGGCGATCCGGACTCCATCTCCGCTGTCCCCGATGAACTGGAGAAACTCGGCGCCGGACCGGTGACCGTCCTGGTCAACAACGCCGGCGAGAGCCAGAACGGCCCGCTCGAGGAGCTCCCCCGCGACGCCCTCGAGCGGCTCTTCCAGGTGAATGTCATCGGGCACGTCCAGCTCACCCAGGTTCTGCTCCCGCAGATGCGCGACGCCCGGCGCGGCCGCATCGTCTTCGTCGGGTCCATGCTCGGCAGCTTCCCGCTGGCCTACCGGGGCAGCTACGGCGCATCCAAGGCCGCGATCAAGGCCTTCGCGTTCTCCGCCCGGCGCGAGGTCAGCCGGTTCGGGATCGGGGTCAGCGTGATGGAGCCCGGCGCCATCAATACCGGCCTGTCGGAGCGTCGCACCATCTACATCGATGACGGCGGCCACTACGCCGACGAGTTCCAGACGATGCTCACCCACCTCAATGACAATGAGGCCACCGGCATCTCCGCCGAGCAGGTCGCCACGGAGATCCTCAAGGCCGTCGGTGACAAGCGCCCCCGCCCGCTCTACGCCACGGGGTCGAGTTCACATCTCGCCTTCCCCGCCGCACGCCTTCTGCCCCGAGACACCATGGGCGGGATCATTGCCGCCAAGCACGGGCTGTGAGGCTACGCCAGAGACAGGTCAGGGGCGTCGCGAGTAGAACAGGTCGCGCCACGGCCGGGCGGACAACGCCACAACCGCGGCACCGACAATGCCGGTGAACATGCAGGCACTGGCGATCACGTTGACCCACAGCAGCATCCCGCTGCCCAGGACGAGTTCCAGCATCAGGACGACCGCACCGATCGTTCCCACCCAGCTCAGCCCGGTGAACACCCGGTTGACCGGATGCCGGGCCGGACCGAAGTAGCCTCGCTCGGTGAAGACGATCGCGCTGAGCATCAGCAGTATCAGCACACCGAAGTACGAGTAGAAGATCAGTTCCCCCCACTGCGGATCCACCCGGTCCCCGAGGCGGGTGACCCCCAGCAGCATCAGGAGGACGCACGCTACGGTGGTGAATCGACGGAGCATGGCACCAGCATAGGCGTTGCCGGGGTCAGAACCGGAACAACACGTCCCCCGGTTCGGACGGCTCCCCCGGCATCAGCCCCTCCTCGACGCCGCCGTCCTGCTGCATCATCACCACGGACACGATGGGGTCGAACCCCAGACGGCCGATGGACAGCGGGGCATAGGTGGTGATCCGTTCCCCGACCTGCACGCGGCGCCCCTGCTCCACGTGCAGTGAATAGCCCTGACCGTCCAACTGTGCGGTGTCGATGCCGATGTGCACCAGCACTGGAAGCCCCTCGTCGGTGAGGATGAGGAAGAGGTGCGGCATCAACCGGGTGACCACACCCTCCACCGGCGCGCAAACGGTCACGTACTCGACTCCAGGGTCCGGGACGACCGCCATCCCCGGCCCCACGGTGCCGGCGGCGAACAGCGGGTCAGGCACTGCGGAGAGCGGGGCGACCGTGCCCGGCATGGGGGTCACGACATCAAGCGTTCCCAGGCGCCGTCCGGGACCGGCCGTGCCGGTGGCGTCGGCGGTATCCGTGGTGTCCCTGGTGTCCCTGGTGTCCCTGGTCTTCGGCGCGCTCGACTTCCCTGCGTCCCCTGTGTCCCCTGTGTCCTCCATGGGGCCTCCGTATCCTGTTGCGGTGATGTGTGGCGGTGGCAAAAGGATAAACCGTCAAACACCTCCGGCGCGGCGTAACCGCATTATTTCGCCGTGAAAAGTTCTACCCCAGGGCTGCGGGACGTGAACGGTCGGACGCCCACTGCGACCATCCGCCCACATAGTGCCGCGCGACCGGCAGGCCGGCGTGCTCCATCAGCGCGATGAACAACGCGGAGCTCACCCCGGACCCGGAGTAGACAACCGTCTCCGCTGCGACGTCGTCGCCGGTGACGCCGTGCCCCGCGAGACGCTCGCGCACGATCTCCGGCGGCGGGACACGACCCTCGTCCAGAAGCTCGGAGACCGGGACCCCGATCGCCCCGGGGATGTGGCCGGCGCGGCGGTCCAACCGCTCTCGTCGTCCCTCGAAACGGTCCGCGGGGCGCGTGTCGATCAGCAACGGCGCGGCGGCACCGGTCGTCGCCGTCGCGGAGATCTCCATGACGTCCTCCAGGTTGGCCGTGGGCATCGTCGGCGCACCACCTGCCAGCACCTCGAACGTCCCGCGGCCGCGCAGACAACCGATCCCGGCGGCAATGTCACCCCCCGCGGCGAGCCAGGCAGGCGTCCCGCCGTCCAGGATCCGGACGTCCGTGACCCCGGCCCACCGCAGGATCCACCACGCGCGGGCGGCGTAGATCAGCCCACCCCGGTCATAGATACGCACCGGCAGGCCGGGCTGGATGCCCCAGTCATCGACGTAATGCTGTAGGACGTGCTTGTTCGGTAGCGGATTCCGGCCGGCTTCCGCGGACGGTGAACCGGAGAGCATGGTGCCCGGGTCACAGAAGAAGGATCCCGGAATATGCCTGGTCACGTACAGATTCCAGGCGGCATGTTCGCCCCACTCCCAGTCGGAGTCGAGGACGGTGACAGGCTCGCCACGGCTACTGGCCTCGAAGAGGTCCTTGGCGGAAATGAACGGTTCGGTCTGGCTCGGCGTCATGGCGGCCAGTTTACGAGGGAAAGCGTCCGGCCGCTGCCCGGAGCGTCCGGTACATGCCCGGGATCACAACCAGCCACGCTCGCGGGCGATGCGCCACGCCTCAAAACGCGTGGACGCTCCCGTCTTCCCCATGGCCGACGACAGGTAGTTGCGGGTTGTCCCTGCCGCCAGATGCACCGCGGCGGCGATCTGCTCCACTGACCCGCCCTGACCCGCGACCTCGAGGACCTGGCTTTCCCGCTCGGTCAACGGTGACTCCCCCACCCCGATCGCCGCCGCCGCAAGCTCCGGATCCAGATAACGACGCCCGGCGTGGACGGTCCGCACCGCCGTGGCGAACTCCCCCGCCGAGGACGTCTTCGGGACGAACCCGAGCACCCCGCCTGCCAGGGCACGTTTGAGCTGGCGCGGACGGCCATGGCTGGTGACGATGAGGACATTCACCCCGTCCGGCAGGGACTCGGCGGTCTCGATGCCGTCGATGCCGCCCATCTGCAGGTCCATGACGACCACGTCCGCCACCGGGTGGCGTTGACACCAGTCGAGCACTTCCTCCCCGGAGCCGAGCGTCGCGACGACGTCGAGGTCATCCTCCAACGACAGCAGCGTCGACAGGGAACTCGCGACCAGGGACTCGTCGTCCACCACAACGACACGGATGACGGTGTCTGCACTCATGACTGCTCCTTGAGGGTGAGGGTGACGTGGAAGAGGCTACCGTCGCGTTCGGCGATGAGTTCCGCTCCCAGCGGCTCCGCACGGCGGCGGATACCGGCCAGGCCTGACAGCCGTTCGATACCTCTGGTGACGCCGTCGTTGCTCATCCGGACGGACTCGGTGTCACCGGACGAGAACGCCAGCCGCACCCGGGTCGCCGAGGAATGGCGGACCACATTGGTGGTGCCTTCGCGGACGAGCCATGCCGCCAGTTCCCGCATCGGCGCCGAGAGTTCTGTCGGGTCACCCTCGACCTCCAGATGGACTCCGGCGCTGTCCAACAGCTGGCGGGCTCCCTCCACCTCAGTGGACAGGTTGACCGCGCGGTAACCGTCGACGACCTCATGCATCTCGGTGACCGACGTCCGGGCCAGCTCCTGCAGCTCTGCAAGTTCGCCGTCCAGTCGGTCATCGTCCCGCTTCGCCAGAGCGCGGGCCAGCTCCGCCTTGACCGACATCGCCGCCAGCCGCTGCCCGAGGGTGTCATGGAGTTCCTGGGAGAACCGCAGGCGTTCCTCGCTGACCTGCAGCGCCGACTCCGTCAGGCGGGCACGGTCCAGCTGCTTGGCGACTCCGACCGTCCAGGCGGACAGTGTCGATGTGCAGAGCAGGAACGTCCCCCAGAACATCGGCCACCACATCAGATCCGACCACATCAGCACTGCCGTCACGGTGGTCAGCACCAGGGTGACAGGCCAGCGCCACCGCAACCACGGCAATACACCCAGCGGCGCCAACGTGATGGCCACGAGCATCAGGAAGATACCGGTCAGCGCCAGCGCACCGTCTCCCAGCAGGTACATGAGTACTCCCATGCCCCACACGACGAAGCTCAGCAACGCGGCCGCCAGCAGCAGTCGCTGCGTCTGAGGCCTCGCCCGGGTGTTGAACTCCGGACGGTACTCGGTGATCACCAAGGTGACCGTCATCAACACCAGGGCCAGACCGATGACGAGCAACTGCTGTCGGCCGGAGAGCGGCACATCCGGATTGAGGTTCAGCAGGGGCAGAACGATCGCGACGACACCGATGCTGACGATCACAGAGTGCATGGACAGCCGCGTGTACAGAGCGAGCTTTGCGCCCGCACCGAGACCCCGCCACGTACGGCGGGGCCGGGTGACGGCGTCGATGAGGGTCGTGGACATGTGCTCCATTTAATCAGTGGAGAATCAGTGCCGGACGTCCCAGCGGACGTACCGCGCTCCCGCCCAGACACAGACTGCGGCCCAGAGGATGAGAATGAGCATCATCTGCCAGGTTTCCCCGATCACTTCGCCGGACGTCAACGGAGCCACGTCATTCATCCGGTCCACCGTGGTGTTGCCGGCCCACCCGTACTGGGCGAGGTCGAAGATCAGGGCGAACGGAGTCCGGGAGAGGACGTCGTCGACGCTTTCCGGATACAGCTGACGGAAGTTGCCCATGGTGGCGAACATCAGCAACATCACCGGCATGGAGGTGATCTGTGCAGCCTCCGGATTCTTGGTGAATCCGCTGGTGACCAGGGCCAGACCACTGGTCACGACGAGTCCGAGCAGGACAGCGACGATGATAGGAACCACATTGACCGGACCCGGCGCGCCGAATGCCATGAGCAGTCCGGACATTACGACGGTGAAGAGGATGGTCAGCACGGCTCCGGGGAAGGACGAAGCGCCGAGGATCTCGGTGTCCCGGGCTTCGCCGGTGCGCAGCCGTTTCAGCACGCCTTCATCACGTCGGGTCGTGACCATGGACAGCACGGTGTAGAACTGCACGAACATCAACGCGAAGAGCAGGAAGTACTCCATGGCCATCGCGCTCGCCTCGATTTTCGACTGCTCGTCGTCCCCGGAGAGAATGAAGTACATCGCCATACCGAAACCCATGGGAACAAGGGTGGCGTTGACCAGCAACGTCTTGTTTCGGAGGAACTGCAGCGTCTCGGCCCGTGCCAGGGCGATGAAACGTGTGACCGGCGAACCGCCGGTGCGGGTGGGCGTGCGGTCGGTGGTGGGGGCTGTTGCGGTACTCATGGCTGGTCCTTTCAGACGGAGGTGTCGGTGCCGGCGATCTTGCTGAAGACGCGTTCGAGGCTGGCAGGGCGGGCGGAGAAGTGGCCGAGGGAGACGTTGTTGGTGGCGGCCCAGTCCAGCAGCCTGTGGGTGTCTTCCTGCAGTCGCGAGGTCTCGATCCGCAACTGTTCGCCGTCCCTGGTGACCTGCGCCCCGGGGAAGGACGGGAAGATGTCCTGCATGCGGCCACCACTTCCGGCGGCTCCGGACTGTGGCAGGGTGAAGCTGATCTCGGCGCCTTCGGTCGCGGCGAGCTCGTCCAGCCGTCCTTCCACGGCGATGACGCCGTTGTTCATGATGGCGATCCGGTCGGCGAGCCGCTCCGCCTCCTCCAGGTAGTGGGTCGTGAGGATCATCGTCACGCCACGGTTCTTCAGCGTGGCGAGCAGCTCCCACGTCCGACTGCGGGACTCCGGGTCGAGGCCGGTGGTCGGCTCGTCGAGGATGATGATGCTGGGATCGTTGAGCAGGGCACAGGCGAGGTCGAGCCGACGCTGCTCACCGCCGGAGAGCGAGCCGACGCGGACGTCGGTGCGGTGGTTGAGGTCAACTTCGCCGAGGACGTCGTCGACGGGCAGCGGGGTGGAGCACGTGCCGGCCCACATGCGCATCGTCTCGGAAACGGTGAGCTCCTTGGGCAGGCCGCCGGACTGCAGCATGATGCCAAGTTCGGGACGGATCTGCGCGCGGGCGGCGACCGGGTCCTTGTCCAGGACGCGGACGGTGCCGTTCGTCGGGGCGGCAAGGCCCTCGACGATTTCGAGGGTGGAGGTCTTCCCGGCGCCGTTGGTGCCGAGTAGTCCGTAGACCTCACCCGGCCGCACGTCGAAGGAGACACCCTTGACGGCGGTGTAGGCGTCCTTCTTCTTTTTCGACTGGTAGGTCCGTGTCAGGTCCTGAACGCTGATGGCTGGTGTCGTGGTCATGACATCGATCCTGCCGGGAGAACAACGCAGCAGGTAGAGGCGTTTGTCATGAGCTGCACCGCGGATGTCACGTGGTTTTCATGACAGATGTCACCACTGAGCACCTCAAAACAATAGTTTAGGCTATCCTTTTAAGAATTCCATCCGTTCATCACCGAGGATCCCCATGACCATCACCCTGCCCGCACCCGTACGCCGTCTCTCGGCAGTTGTCTGCGCCAGCGCCCTCGCCGTCTCACTCGCCTCCTGTTCCAGTGACTCCGGCGACTCCGACGACTCACGTACATCCGGCGACTCCGGCGCCAGCTCGTCGTCCTTCCCCGTCACCATCGACTCCGCCCTCGGCTCCACGACGATCGATGAAGAACCCGAACGCGTGGTCACCATCGGCTGGGGCAGCCAGGACGTCGCCCTCGCTCTCGGCGTCACACCCGTGGGTATGCCGGACATGAGCAGCGACACCACGGACGGCACCGGCATCCTGCCCTGGGACCGCGAACACATCGACAGTAATGACAGCAGCACTGGCCCCGAACTGCTCGACGCCACATCGGACGACCTCCCCTACGAAGACATCCTCAATCTCGAGCCGGACGTGATCCTCGCCGTCAACTCCGGGGTCACCGACGACCAGTACTCGCGACTCAGCGACATCGCGCCCACCGTCGCCTACCCCGGCGAGGCATGGCAGACCAGCTGGGAGGATCAGACCACCATCGTCGGCGAGGCACTCGGCTGCAGTGACCAGGCCGAGAAGCTTGTCGAGGACACCCACCAGCTCATCGCCGACGCCAAGGCGGAGCACCCCGAGTTCGAGGGGAAGACCATCGCCTTCGCCTCCGGCACCACTAACGAAGGTCTCAACACCTACCTCGCCACCGACTCACGGATCAGTCTGCTGGAACAGCTCGGCTTCACCGTCGCCCCCAGCGTCCCGAGCACCGGAGACTCCTTCGCCGTGCAGGTCAGCAAGGAGAACTGGGCGTCGATAGACTCCGACGTCCTGGTCTCCTGGTACCTCAGCGAGGATATCCGGGAATCGCTGGAGTCCGACCCCGGGTTCGCCCGCATCCCCGCCGTGGAACGTGGCGGCTATGTGCCGTTGACCGACCCACCGATGGTGTACGCCACCAGTGCAATCTCGGTCCTGAGCCTGCCGTGGATGCTCGACAACTACCTGCCGCTGCTGCAGTCCGCAGCCGAGGGTGAGTCCCCGCTGTGACTGACGGGAGCCTCCTTCCCGTCCTGGACCCCGCCAGCATCCCCGCCCTCGAGACCCTCGTCGCCGATGCACGCGTCGTCGGCTGGGCCGAAGGCCTACACAACTGCGCCGAGTACCTGTCAGCCCGCAACGCCGTGATCATCCACGGTGTGCGCTCAGGCTGGTTTCAGCTGATCGCGGCAGAAACCAATGTCGACGCGGCCCAGTCAGTCGACCGCTACCTCGCCGGTCACGGGCCTGACGATCCCCCGGACGATGTGGTCACCGCGATGTGGTCCTGGTTCCGGACCCCGCTGGCGCACAATGCCGCGCTGCTGCGGTGGCTTCGCGGACACAACGCCGGCGTCCCGTCCTCACGGCGGGTGACCTTCGGCGGGCTGGACGTCTTCGGCGACGGGGACAGCGGCGGCGCCCACCGGGACCTCGCCGTCCGTGACCGGGCCCAGTTCGACAACCTCCGCCAGCTCGCGGCCTGCCATCCGGGCGAGCGGATCCTGCTGTTCGAGCAGACCGAACACCTCGACCCCACGCTCGACGGCTCCCTCGGTGCGCACCTCGCCCGGGAAGAACTCGGCACCTACCGAGTCGCCGGCGCACTGTGGACTCCCGGTGACCCGCGGGCCCGCTACCCCCTCGGGGCATACAGGCCACTCGCCGAGGCCGCTGTTCGCGCGGGTACCAGTTCCACGCCCGTCGTCGACGGCATCACCCTGTTTCCTGGCGCCTGTGCAGGCCCATTCGACCTGCTCCTCATGTCGGACGTCCTGCACGATGCGCCGACACAGGCACCGCTCGGCCACACCCGAAAGTGTTGTACCCGCGCGCACTCCCATATGCGCGAAGACCCACGGTTCCCGTAGCCTTGCCCGGCGCACCTGCCCATCCTGCGAGACCGGAGAGATGATTCCTCTGGCCGTTCAGTCCACATCACGCCTGCAGGCGACCTATCTCCCCGACGAATACGGATTCGCCTGGTGGGGAGTCCCGGACATTCCGTCCACGATGGCCGCCGCAGGTCTGCCCGCCGGGCGCAGGACGACGACGCGCCTCGTCGTTCCCGAGGGCGAGACAGTCACCGTCGAGGACGTCGACGTCTGCGTCACGGACCTCAGCACGACCGTCCGCTGTCTGTCGACGCTGACCCGGGTACGTCACCTCGACGATTCCGCGAGAGCATGGCGTAGAGCGAGCCGGTTCGCCCTACGTCCACGCACCAGACAGGGACGCGGCGCCGACGACGTGTTCACCGAAGTCGCCACCACCCTCCCACCGGCGGGGCATGCCGTCCCGAACGCGGAGGGGACGGCGATCCCGACCGCCGACGCACTCGTCGCCCGGTTCCGGACGGACCTGGACACCGCCGAACAGCTCCACACCGGTCAGGTACAGGCCGACCTGCGCCCCTACCAGGCACACGGGGTGTCCTGGCTCCGGGACCGCGTGCGCGACGACGGAGGCGCGGTGCTCGCTGACGACATGGGTCTCGGCAAGACGCTGCAGGTCATCGCCCTACTTGCGACGCGCACCGCCGAACGCCCGCATCTCGTTGTCTCCCCGACCTCACTGCTGGGCAACTGGACGCGCGAGCTGCAGCGCTTCGCACCACATACAACGGTCCTGCGCTACCACGGTTCAGACCGTCGACTTCCCGACGAGATTCCGGCAGGCGCTGTCGTCCTCACCAGCTACCCGCTCCTACGCACAGGTGACGGGATACTGCCACGCGCATGGGACATCGCCGTCTTCGACGAGGCCCAGCAACTCAAGAACCCCTCCTCACAGGTCACCCGGGCCGCCGTGGGTGTGGACGCCACCGCACGGGTCATCATGACCGGCACACCGGTGGAGAACAACCTGGAGGAACTCTGGTCGTTGTTCTCGGTGGCCGTCCCCCAGGTACTGGGAACCAGGGCACGGTTCCGGACACGGTTCGCCACGCCGATCCGACAGCGGCAGTCCCGCACCGCGGCGGCCCGGCTGTCGAACACCATCGCGCCATACATGCTGCGGCGCACCAAGGACGAAGTCGCCCTCGAACTCCCGGAACGTCTGGACTCCACCGTGATCTGCGGCCTCACTCCGGTGCAGCGCACCCTCTACCGCGATGCGGTGACGGCCGCTTTCAGCACGGGTTTCCGTGCCGGCGCCGGTCGCAGCGGCCAGATTCTCACCCTGCTCACCTCGCTGAAGCAGATCTGCAACCACCCTGAGCAGTACCTGCGGACGGACGACCCGAACCAGCAGCTGGATCGGCGAGACGGTCGCTCCGCGAAGTACGACCGGGTTGCCGAGATGGTGGACGAAATCGCTGAGGCCGGGGAGCACACGCTGATCTTCACCCAGTACCGGACCATGGGCGAGATCCTGGCCACTGGACTCGCCGAGCAGCTCGGGTACGCCACCCTGCCGTTCCTCCACGGGGGTCTGCCCGCAGCAGAGCGGGACGAGATGGTCCGGCATTTCCAGGAGGACGAGGACGCCCCGCCCGTGCTGATCCTCAGTCTGCGGGCCGCTGGCTTCGGTCTGAACCTGACCCGGGCATCGCACGTCATCCACTATGACCGCTGGTGGAATCCGGCGGTGGAGGAACAGGCGACGGCACGGGCGCACCGCATCGGTCAGAAGAACAAGCTCAGCGTCCACACCCTCGTCGTCGGTGGGACGTTCGAGGACTACATCGAGAAGATGCACCGGGCGAAGAAAGGCCTGGCCGACGCCGTCACCGGTGACGACAGCGCCGAGCTGACCAGCATGTCTGACGAGGAGCTGCGCGACGTCCTCGAATTGAAGGAGGTCTACTGATGGTTGACGCAGAATTCGGGGCTACACCCTGGGGCCGGGCCTGGCTGCGCACCGTTGAACGCACCGACGGGTCACCCCGCCCCCAGCTCCCCAAGGCACGCAGCCTCGCCAGGAACCACAAGGTTGACCTGACGCTGTCCGGGTCACCGGGATCACCGACGGCGACTGCGACAGTGCGCGACGGGTCTTCGAGCCCGACCGTCACCCTGAACCTGTCTCCGTGGACTGAAGAGGAGGAAGCGGCGGCGTCCGCCGTGCTGGCCACGCACCGTCCGGATCCCAGCGGCGATCTGCCCGACGATCTGCTCACACAGCTCACCG
Source organism: Corynebacterium glyciniphilum AJ 3170 (assembly GCF_000626675.1). Taxonomy (NCBI): domain Bacteria; kingdom Bacillati; phylum Actinomycetota; class Actinomycetes; order Mycobacteriales; family Corynebacteriaceae; genus Corynebacterium; species Corynebacterium glyciniphilum. The sequence continues at coordinate 3,122,369 of NZ_CP006842.1, forward strand.
AGGCCGACGTGTCGGTCACCCCTGCCGCGCCGGACGAAACCGCGACCTGCACATGCCGGGCACGAAAACAACCGTGCCCGCATATCCTCGCGGCGATCTACACCCTGGTACTGCAGATCGACGAGCGGCCCGTCACCGCGTTGGAGCTCCGGAGCACCGCGGTGCCCTGGGGCGACGGTGCGGGGACGTCGACCGCCTGGATTCCGCTGGACGCGATCGACGCGGCCACGTTCTTCACCGCACCGTCGACGCCGTAGCTGCCCCGGCGGAAATAGGCACCATCCTGTGAACGCAATCGGAGCGGATCGTGTGCACAGGATGGTGCCCATTCCCCGGGCTGTGGATAAGCCCCGGCCGCACCCACGGTGGTGGTGTTAGATCAAGTCCCATGGGGACACAATTCGGGGGATACGGCTGGAACAAGGCGGAGAAAAACGGGCGCATCAGGCCCGGGCGGGGACCGCTCTTCACGCGTCGCGTCTACCCTTCGCGGGTGCCCCGGCTCCGAAAAGACGCCCTCAACGCCGGGGTGTCCCGGCGCACGGCCGACAGGTGGGACGCCCCGGTTCGCAGCGTGCTGCTGCCACCCGCAGGCCCGACACCGCCATGGATGACAGGGCACCGCCTCGGTCCCGACGGTTGGACAGGTTGTGAACCGGAGCCCTACCAGTGGGACATTCTCACTCGACTCCGCTGCCACTGGCTGCTGGCCCAGGACTGCGTTGGAGCAGGCTGGTGTGCGGCGGCCGCACACGGGCTGCCGTACTGGGCGGACAATGAGCGCGTCGTCCTGCTGTCCCGCAGGCTACGTCGCAACCCGACTACCGCAGGCGGCCCCGTCTTCCGCAGGTTGCGTGACGACCTGCCGACTGTGAACGTCGACCCCCGGTTCCCCGGGCTCCGGGTCGTGGATGCACCGACCGCCGCCGCCCAGTGCCTGGCCACGGTCCTCGCCGGGAAGAAGACCTGGTGGACGCCCGCCGTTCCGGGACTCACGGACCGAGAGGTCCGTGCCGTGCAGTTCATCGACGCCTTCTACCAGTGCACGCTCGTCACCGCCGAGGAGGTTCTGGCTGGTGCACGACACATCGTGGACCACCGCCGGCTCCGGGGGCTCCTCGCGCTCGGCGACACGGGAGCACAGTCCCCCATGGAGACGATCATGCGGCTCATCGTCCGGGACGAGCTTCCCTCCCCCTGCTCCTGGACCTCGCAGGTCACCATCTCACTGGAGGATGGTGAGGTGCTCGACGAGGACGAGGCACGGCACTTCCGCGGCAAGAAGACCACACCAGATCTCGCCTGCCCGGATCTGCGGGTGGCCCTGTACTACGACGGCAGGCACCACACGAACGCGGAACAGCAGGAGACCGATTTCCGGCTGTACCAGAAGCTCAAGACCCTCGGCTGGGAGGCGGTGCGGATCAACAAGAACCTCATCCGGGATCGTGATGAGATGCTCGAGCACGTGCGCCATGCTGTCGCCATGGCCCTGCGACTACGGCGGACCCCGTGACACGTGAATTGGCACCATCCTGTGCCCGCGATCAGGGTGATACGCGTGCACAGGATGGTGCCAATTTCCGCCGGGGCAGGGTATCGGTGACCTACCCCTCGTGCGCGACCGACTCGATGGACAGCGCGTCCGCAGTCGGGTCGGCGGCACCGGAGGCGTCGCGCGGCAGGTCCACCTTCACGGTGTCCCCGTCACGGACCTCGCCGGCCAGCAGCTTCTTGGCCAGCGCGTCCCCGATCGCCTTCTGGATCAGGCGGCGCAACGGCCGGGCACCGTAGGCCGGTTCGTAGCCGCGCTCGGCAAGCCACACCTTAGCGTCCTCGGTGACCTGCAGCTCCAGGCGTCGTGCAGCGAGTCGCTCGGCAAGCTGCGCGACCTGGATCTCCACGATGGAGGTCAGCTGCTCGGCCGACAGGGCGTCGAAGATGACCACGTCATCCAACCGGTTGATGAACTCCGGCTTGAACGCGGCCTTCACTGCGTTCATGACCTGCTCATCGGAGCCACCGGCGCCGAGGTTCGAGGTGAGGATCAGGATGGTGTTGCGGAAGTCCACCGTCCTGCCCTGGCCGTCGGTCAGACGTCCTTCGTCCAGGACCTGCAGCAGCACGTCGAAGACATCCGGGTGCGCCTTCTCCACCTCGTCGAACAGCACCACCGTGTAGGGGCGGCGCCGCACGGCCTCGGTCAGCTGGCCACCGGCGTCGTAGCCGACGTATCCGGGAGGTGCGCCGACCAGGCGGGCCACGGAGTGCTTCTCGCCGTACTCCGACATGTCGATGCGGACCATGGCGTGCTCATCGTCGAAGAGGAACTCCGCCAGGGACTTCGCCAGCTCGGTCTTACCGACACCGGTCGGTCCAAGGAAGAGGAAGGACCCGGTGGGACGGTCCGGGTCGGCGACACCGGCCCGGGCACGACGCACCGCATCCGACACCGCGGTCACGGCCTCGTCCTGGCCGACAACACGTCCGCCGAGGACCTTCTCCATGGCCAGCAGCTTCTCGGTCTCACCCTCCAGCATCTTGCCGGCGGGCACACCGGTCCACGCGGAGACGACCTCGGCGATGGTGTCGGGGGTGACCTCCTCGGTGAGCATGCGCTGCTCCTCGGCCTGGGCAGCCTCGTACTCGGCCTCGCCGACCTGCTTCTCGAGCTCCGGGATACGGCCGTAGCGCAGTTCGGCGACACGGGCGTAGTCCCCGTCGCGCTCGGCTATCTCGGACTCGGTGCGCAGGTTGTCGAGTTCCTCCTTCAGTTCACGTAGCCGGTCGATAGACCCGCGCTCGTTCTCCCAGCGTGCCATGAGCCCGTTGAGCTTCTCGCGCTCGTCCTCGAGCTCGGCACGCAGCTTGACCAGGCGATCCTTGGAGGCGTCGTCGGTTTCCTGGCTCAGCGCCATCTCCTCGATCTCGAGGCGACGGACGATGCGCTCGGAATCGTCGATCTCCTCGGGACGCGAGTCGATCTCCATGCGCAGCCGGGACGCGGCCTCGTCGACCAGGTCGATGGCCTTGTCCGGCAGGAACCGGCTGGTGATATACCGGTCCGACAGGGAGGCCGCGCTGACCAGCGCGGAGTCCTGGATGCGGACGCCGTGGTGCACCTCGTAGCGTTCCTTGAGACCGCGCAGGATACCGACGGTGTCCTCCACGGTCGGCTCGCCGACATAGACCTGCTGGAAACGACGCTCCAGGGCGGCGTCCTTCTCGATGTACTTGCGGTACTCGTCGAGAGTGGTCGCGCCGACGAGGCGGAGTTCACCGCGGGCGAGCAGCGGCTTGATCATGTTGCCGGCATCCATGGCGGATTCACCGGTGGCACCGGCACCGACGATGGTGTGCAGCTCGTCGATGAAGGTGACGACCTCTCCCTCGGCCTCCTTGATCTCGTCGAGGACGGCCTTGAGGCGTTCCTCGAACTCGCCGCGGTACTTCGCGCCGGCAACCATGGAACCCAGGTCGAGGCTGATCAGCTTCTTGCCGCGTAGTGACTCAGGGACGTCGCCGGCGACGATGCGCCGGGCCAGTCCCTCGACGATGGCGGTCTTGCCTACGCCGGGCTCACCGATGAGGACGGGGTTGTTCTTCGTACGCCGGGACAGCACCTGGACCACGCGGCGGATCTCCTGGTCACGTCCGATGACGGGGTCGATCTTGCCTTCGCGGGCCCGGGCGGTGAGGTCGGTGGAGTACTTCTCCAACGCCTGGAACTGGCCTTCCGGCTCCTCGGTCGTGACCTTGCGGTTGCCGCGCACGGACTCGAACGCCCCACGGATGGCCTCGAAGGTGCCACCGCGGGTGTGCAGGGCCTTGGCAGCCTCGGAGTCTCCCTTGGCGATGCCGGCCAGCAGTACCTCGGTGGAGACGTAGGAGTCGCCGAGTTCTTCGGCGAGTTCCTGGGCCGCGGTGAGGGCGTTCAGGGCATCCCGGTTGAAGTTCGGGTTGGCCATGCCGGACCCGGACGCCTGCGGGTAACCGGCGACAAGGTCGCGGGCGTCACGCAGGACGTCGTCGGCGTCGACGCCGGCCGCCTGCAGGACGGGGCGGGCGATGGAGTCCTCCTGGTCGAGGATCGCCACGAGGAGGTGGGCCGGACGGATGTCCGGGTTCCCGTTGGCGCTGGCGGACTGCAGTGCCGCCTGCATCGCCTCCTGGGTACGGGTAGTGGGGGTGAATCCGCTCATCGTCAGTCTCCTTTTCTGCGTGTGCGTGCCGGTGTCTACTTTAGCGCGTTCGTGTCAACTTTCGCTTACGGTCATTCCAACGCCGTCAATCTTGAGTCTGTTCCACTCAAGTCGCCGTTATTGGTGTGATGTGCATCACTTTCTATCGTCGGCCCGGACGATCTCCGTCGACATGCCACAATGGTCTTCATGACACAGGAGAGGGGACGCACCACCGATCTCGGCGACCTGGCTTCGGCAGTGCAGGTCGCACGCGAGCGCATCGACAGCATCACCACACGTACCCGCACCCACTTCACCGCGCTCGCCACACCCCTTGTCCCCGACCATTCCCCCGCCACCGCGGATGGTGTCGTCGCCCCACCGGCACCCGTCCCACGCGAGATGGTGCGCCGGGCTGTCCTGTACGCCTCGAACGGACTCACCGGCGACCAGGCGGAGTTCACCACCGATCACACCGCATACCTGGCCTACCTCGGCCGCGACCTGCGTAAATTCGGCGTGACAATGCAGCACTACGAAGCCGCGGCCGAAGCTGCCGGTCGTGCAGCCTGCGAAGAATTCGGCTACCCCTATCCGGGGATCGACCTGACCTACCGACGTGCCGCCGAACTGGGCATTCCCGACGGCCTGACAGAGCTCCTGCAGGCCGTGGACAACGCCGTGCGCATCGTCGCGCTCGGTGCAGTCGAGGACGATGACGCTGGCGTCCCCGCCTCCCTGTCAGCGACGGTACTCGACGTCGCACACCGCACCGCACAGACCACCGTCGTGCGCCTGCAGGCATCTTCCCCCGAGACCGGATGGGCCGGGCAGACACTGGAGGTCCGCATCCCCGCCGCCCCGAACGAGTGGCAGCAGTACGCCTCAGCACTACCCCCGAACCAGGCCGGCTACCTGGAATTCCACTGTCCCGCGGCCGCGGGTGACCCCAGGGTCGGCGAGACCTGGGTCGTCGCCAACCCCACCGGAGGACTCGGCATTCCCACCGGCGACGACGCCCCCGCCGCAGTCGTCATGATCGCCGTCAACGCAGGTCTCGCCGCCCTGCGTGCCCTGATCCTGGACGTGTCCGGCATGGACGACCCTCCGCCGGTCCACCTGTTATGGGGCACTGACACCTCGCGCGACCTGCACGGACTCGACGACATGCGCGGCCTGGAACGTGGTTTCCCCTGGTTCAGCGCTACTCCCGTCGTTGCCGACGAGGACCACGTCACCGCCGCAGAGGCGGCGCTGGAATCCGTCCTGGACCCGGCCCACCGGGACAACACACTCGTCCTGGTCTCCGGGGAGGACCCCGCCACCGTCCGCGACCAGGTCCGCATCCTCACCGACGCCGGTGTCGACGCAGACCAGATCATCGCCGAGCCGTGACAGCCGCATCCCCTGTGCCACCCGCCATCATCACCGCCGGAGCGACAAACCCGCCGACCAGCTGGCCCACACACAGTCACGACTGCCATGAACTGGTGTGGGTTCGCCGTGGCGCGATGATCACCCGCGCCCACGACCGCATCTTCGCCGTCCCCGAGGGGCGCGGCATATGGATCCCCGCCGACACCGCACACTCCGGCGACGTGACCTCGGGGGTCACCCTCTACGGCACCCTCTTCTCCCCCGGGCACTCCCCCGAAGGCTTCACGCCACCGTCCGACGTGACCGTGGTGGCCATGAACCCCGTCCTCGAATCCTTACTCACCCACCTCGGGCAAGACACCCTGTCCGAGGGTGAACGACGCCGCGCCGAAGCTGTGGTCTTCGACGTCCTGCATCCCGTGACCACCCCACTGGACCTCCCCGTGCCCGACGACCCCCGCATCGCCCCCGTCGTCCGCGCACTACTGGCTGACCCCGGCGACCTCAGCGGGCTGGAGGCCTGGGCCAGACGGCTCGGCACGAGCGAACGCACCATCACCCGCGCCTTCCGTGAATCCACCGGCCTGCCCTTCGGACAGTGGCGCCTGACCCTGCGCATCCAACGGGCACTCACGATGCTCAGTGAGGGAACGCCCGTGCAAGACGTTGCCAGCGACCTCGGCTACGCCCAGACCAGCACGTTCATCGACACCTTCCGGCGGATGATGGGCACGACACCCGGCGCGTACCGGCCGGGCCACCACATCAGGGATGTCCGCTAAGCCGAACTTGATGTCCTGAAAACGAGATTGCGGACACGGGTTACGCTGCCCTACTCTTCTTGAGGTTAGGCTATGCCATCTCCCCTGAAGGATCACCAGCGCACCCATGTCCACCCCATCTGCCCGCACCCTGGAGGGCGAACACCTCACCCTCGGCTACGGCAGATCCACGGTGATCCACGGCGTCTCCCTCATCCTCGAACCAGGCACCGTCACCGCACTCGTCGGGCCGAACGGTTCCGGGAAATCCACGTTGCTGCGCTCCCTGGCCCGTCTCCACCCCGTCAACGACGGCACCGTCCGCCTCGACGGTGGCGACGTCTCCCTGCTCAGCCCCCGCGACGTCGCCACCCGCCTCACCCTCTTCTCCCAGTCCCGGCCCACCCCCGACGGGCTGACCGTGCGCGAGATCGTCGGCTTCGGACGCCACCCGCACCGCCGCCGTTTCGCCGGGCTGAGCCCCGACGACCACACCAGTATCGACCATGCACTGCAGGTCACCGGCATGGCAGACAAAGCTGACCGCAACGCCGGTGAACTCTCCGGCGGCGAAGTCCAACGCGCCTGGCTGGCCGCCTGCCTCGCCCAGGACACCGGCGTCATCCTGCTCGACGAACCCACCAACCACCTCGACCTGCGCTTCCAGACCGAGATCCTCGACCTCATCCGCGATCTCGCCGACGGACACAACTCCACGCCCGTCGCCGTGGGCGTCGTCCTCCACGACCTCGACCACGCCCTGCGCGTCGCCGACAACCTCGTCCTGCTCACCGACGGCCGCGTCCTCGCGACCGGGCCGCCCCAGGACGTCCTGACCGCCGAGAACATCAGCACCGCCTACGACATCCCCGTTGACGTCGGCGTAGACCCCCGCACCGGCCGCCTGCGCATCGACCCGATCGGACGACACCCTGACCGGGGACGCGTCCGGGCCACCCCCTGAAAGGACCACCCATGCACCTCCGACGGTTACCCACCGCCGCCACCGCGCTCACCGCGGCCGTAGCCACAGCGACGCTCACCCTCGCCGCCTGCGGCACCACCGACACCGGCTCGTCTGATTCGTCCGACGCCGCCGGCGAGGCTCCCACCTCCGGTGCCGCCGGCTGCGACGGCGACATCGAGACCAGCACCGATCCGGTCTCCATGACCGACGACCTCGGACGCACCGTGGAACTCGACAAACCCGCCAGCCGCGTCGCCGTCCTGGAGTGGCAGGAGATCGAGGACGCGATCAGCCTCTGCGTCGACCCGGTCGCCGTCGCCTCGCCCGACGACTACAGCACCTACGTCAGCGCCGAGGCCCTGCCCGACGACGTCGTCAACGCCGGCGAGCGCGGTGAACCCGACCTCGACGCCATCTACGGTGCCGATCCCGACCTCATCATCGTCGAGGCGTTCAGCACCGACGACGCCGTGCTCACCCAGCTCGAGGAACGCGACGTTCCCGTCCTCGCCGTCAAGGGTGCCGACGCCGCTGACCAGATCGGCACCGTCAAGAACGTCCTCACCAAGATCGGTGAAGCCACCGGTCGCTCCGCCCGCGCCGAAGAGGTCAACAAGGAATTCGACGACCACCTCGCCGCCGCCCGCGACGACCTCGCGGACACCGTCGCCACCCTCAAGGACCGCGACGACTCCGACTTCCTCTACTTCGACGGCTGGGTCGAGAGCGGCAACCTGACCATCCGGCCCTACACCACTGGCGCATTGATGACCCAGCTCGGCGAGGAACTGGGCATGACCTCCGCCTGGACCGACGACATCAACGACTCCTACGGTGACGGTGGGGTGGATCCCTCCTACGGCCTCGCCCAGACCGACATCGAGGGCCTCACCGCCGTCGGCGACGCCAACCTCTTCTACACCGGCTCCCAGGGCGGCACCGACGGCGCCGACGACTACGTCAAGGCCATGACCTCCAACCCGATCTGGAACAACCTGCCCGCCGTCAAGGACAACCGCACCCACGAGTTCCCCAATGACCTCTGGGCCGCCGGCGGTCCGCGTTCCTGCATCCAGCTGATCGACGCCTTCGTCGACGCCGTCACGGCTGTGGAGGCCGGGAGCGCCGGAGACAGCGGAGACAGCGGAGATACCGCCGAATCCAAGTGAGAAAGACCAGAACACCCCTCGCCCCGCTCGGCCTGATCGCCACCCTCATCCTGGCGATTGCCGGCGTAGGACTGTGGCACCTGACCCAGGGCACCTCCGGTCTCGGCATCCGCGACCTGCTCCTGCATGTCGTGGGACACCCGGACGCGCCCCGGGACGTCAACGGTGTGCCCGTCAGCAGTATCCTCTCCGGATCGCGGATACCCCGGCTGCTCGCCGGGGTCACGGTCGGCTTCGCCCTCGGCGTCGCCGGTATCCTCCTGCAGTCAGTCACACGCAACCAACTGGCCTCCCCCGACACCCTCGCGGTGACCGCTGGATCCTACGTCACCCTCACCGCAGTGGCGGCGTTCGGCATCAGCGTGCCGTTCTGGGCCTCCGGCCTGGTCGCCTTCGCCGGCGGCCTGGCCAGCGCCACCCTGGTACTGGCCCTCACCGGTGCAGGATCCGGCCGCGGCGGCTCCACCGGAACAACCAAACTCATCCTCGCCGGCTCCGCGATAGCCATGGCCCTGGATGCGGTCACCGGCATGCTGCTGATCCTGTTCAGCCAGAACACCACCGGCCTGTTCGCCTGGGGATCCGGATCCCTGTCCCAGCTCAGTGTGGACGCCTCGGCCCGCGCGGTGCCGATCATCCTGCTCGGACTCGTCGCCGCGGTCGTGATGTCCCGCCGCCTCGACGTCCTCTCCCTCGGCGACGATGACACCGCCACCACCCTCGGCATCCCGGTCCGTGCCACCCGCGCCATCGCCGTGGTCATCGCGGTCCTGCTCACTGCCCTGTCCGTGACGGTCGCCGGCCCGCTGGGGTTCATCGGGCTGGGCGCACCGGTGCTCGCCCGGCTGCTTTCCACCCGCATCCGCGGCCTCCGCCACCACGCTGTGCTCATTCCCGTGACCGGTCTGATCGGCGCACTGATCGTCCTGTTGTCCGACGCACTGCTGCGTGCGGTCCTCGGCGCCGAGCAGGCCGCGTCGATCCCCACCGGCATCCCGACGTCGCTGCTCGGCGCGGTGGTCATCGTGATCCTCGCGATGCGCATGCGCGACCAGGGGGTGGTGCGTGCCGCCCGCGCCAATGCCGGCGCCCGCCGCGGGACTTTCACGCCCGCTCAGGCCCGGCGTCGCTTCCTGGTGGTGCTGTCCGTGGCCGTGGTCCTGCTGATCATCGCTGCGGTGGTGGGGCTGCTGGCCGGCAGTCTGTGGCTGAAGACCGGAGACATCGTCCTGTGGCTGCAGTCTTCCGCACCGCGGCTCGTGGACGGAGCGTTGGACGACCGGGCGCCACGGGTCCTCGCCGCGATCCTCGCCGGCGCCGCCCTCGGCCTAGCCGGTACCGCAGTGCAGGGGACGGTGCGCAACCCGCTGGCCGAACCCAGCCTGCTCGGCATCACCGCCGGTGCCGGTGTGGGTGCGGTGATCGCCGTGACCCTGGTGCCGTCCGGTGGACGCACCGCGCTGGTCATCTTCGCCCTCGTCGGTGGTCTCGCCACCTTCGCTCTGGTCACGTCGCTGGCCTGGCGCGGCGGGCTACTGCCGGACCGGTTCGTGCTCATCGGCATCGGCGTCGGCTACGGCCTGTCGTCGATCAGCACCTTCCTGCTGTTGCGGGCGAACCCCTACGACACCCCGCGGATCTTCACCTGGCTGTCCGGAACAACCTACGGCCGCACCTTCCCCGACCTGGTACCGGTGGCGGTCGTCCTGGTGGTGGCGGTCACCTTGCTGTTCATCCTGCGACGGGACGTGGACCTGCTGTCCGTCGACGACGACACCCCGCGCATCCTCGGGGTCTCGGTCACCGGCGCACGGCTGGCCCTGCTGACCATCGCGGCGGTGCTCGCCGCGGTCAGCGTGGTGGCGGTCGGTGTGGTCGGTTTCGTCGGCCTGGTGGCACCTCACCTCGCCCGTGCGTTGGTGGGTGCCCGCCACGACCGGGTGCTGCCGACCGCGATGGTTCTGGGCGCGCTGCTGGTGTGCATCGCCGATGCGGTGGGACGCTCTGTCATCGCGCCGTCGCAGGTGCCGGCCGGGCTCATGATCGCGCTGATCGGAGCTCCCTACTTCGTGTGGCTGATGCGTCGCGTGTGAGAGCGGTGTCCAGCACCGTCGCCGCGAGCGCGTCATTGGCCGGGAAGACCTGGGTGGCCTGATTCGGGCGTCCGAAACCGCCGATCACCGGCGAGGAACTCGTCGGCCCGATGAGGAAGAGGCTGTCAGCCACCGAGCCGTCGGAGGCCACCACGCGGTCGTCGGGGTCCACGGTGATAACGGCGGACTGCCCCCGTTCCTTGACCACGATCTCGCCCTCGGCGAGCAGACCGCTGAGCAGATCATCGGTCAGCCGGTCGGCGCTGAGGGGCGCCAACCGGGCGTCGACGAGACGGTCGGCGGCAACTTCCACGGGACGGTCGGTGAAGGAGGTCGACACGGACGACGAAGCGTACCGGTGCGGGGAGCCCTCCGGCAGGGTCCTGAATTCCGCGTCCGGACCGAGGAACCGGACCACGCCTGCGCGGTGCAGCGCCACCAGATTCGCCAGGCGTTCCGGAGGAGGTCCGGAGCAGACATAGGAGAATGTCGAGGCGAGCGAGGCGACGTACTGCTGGTCGGCCGCGGACAATGCTCCGCCGGCGGCCAGCGAACCCGCGGCGAAGAACGCGGTGACCAGTGTGGAGTAGAGGGCACCGTCCTGCGGGAAATGCCGAGAGGCGACACGTCGCAGGTTGGCCACGACGATGTCCTCCACGGCGTCTTCCACGGCATCCCCGTCGACCTCGCGGTCGGCGAACGGCCGGTCGAGGCGTTCCAGGTCCAGCCGGTCCTCCGGGTCGGGGACGGCGGCCTCGAGGATTTGCAGTGCCTTCGCCCGCAGGTCCTGTGCCCCGTCGCGGTCACCGGCGATGAACCCGTCGACCCAGGGATCGACGAGCGTGTGGATCTCGTCCACGGTCAGCGAGATCCGGCCGGACTCCGCCACACCGGACTCCGCCAGCGTGACGTACCAGGCGTCGGTGATCTCAGCGTTCAGCAGGGACTCCAGCACACCGTCCGGAAGTACCCCGCCACTGGTGCGCGGCAGCCTGGCGAGCACGTCCTCGGCGAGGTAGCGGGGCGTGACCTGCGGTGGACCATCCGGCAGCTTCGAGCGGTACGGCACACCACGGCGCGAGCCGACCCACAGCACCGGCTCCCGACCGGAGGGGTGGTACTCCGGTATCAACTGGGAGTCGATCGGGGTGTCCTCCCACGCGAAGCGTCCGCCGCGCCCCTCGGTGAGCATCATCATCAGGTCGATGAACGCCAGTCCGAATCCACGAACCAGCACGTCCTCTCCTGCGGGCAGGTGGGAGAAGTCCTGGTCGACGGTGTAGCCGGGCGGGGTGTGGCCGGGATGGGCAGCGCCGTCCTGCCGGACGTCGAGATACCCCTGGGCCAGGACGGTGACGTCGGCGTGCAGCTTCGTCCCGTCGTCCAGCCGGATGGTCCGGGAGCCGTCCGGGGTCTCGGAGCGGGCCGCGGAGACGGCCTTCGCCCGGTGTTCGGTGACGGTGACGCCCGGAGGGAGGGCAGCGACCGCCTTGTCGAAGGCATCCCGCAGGTAGATGGCCGCATCCCGGCGGGGGATGAACTTGCCGCCCTCACCGATCCAGTCCGCGATCGTCGGTCCGGCGAGAGCGCCAGGCACGTGGGGATCGCCGTCGGCGTAGATGGTCATCTGGTCGGAGGTGTTGTTCATCCACACCTGCTCCGGCTGCTCGGAGCGCCAGATGCGGCCCGGTCCGGCGGGGTACGGGTCCACCACGTGGATGTCCAGTGCCCGGTCAGCCGGCGGGGTGCCCGCCTCGCGCAGACGCGCTGCGATGGCGAGCAGCGTGCCGGTGGTGCGCGGACCTCCGCCGACGAAGACGACGGTGGGTAGAGAAGGAACAGCGCTCACGCCGCCACCTGGGAGGCGAAGGTCAGCAACTCGGAGGTGTCGTGGAGTTCCACCACTTCACCCCGGTCGCCGTCGCGGGAGACGAAACGGTCACCGACGACGAGGATGTCCTGCGGGTTCTTCAGGGCGCTGTCCACCACGGCCACGCACTCCGGGTCGCCCACCGTCACGACGACCGGCAGCTCCCCCTGTGGCGGGCGCGGGACGATCGACGGTCCCTTGACCGTGTAGGTCTCACCGACGGAGTCGGTGGCGCCGGCGTCGATGTAGTGCAACTTCTCCCGGTCGACGAAGCGGTGCGTCTCCTCGTCGCGGATCTCCGCGTCCCCGTCCCAGGAGGTCCACAGCTCCCGGACGATCCGAGCGACGTCCCCGGTCTCCTTCCATGCCTCGTACCCGGCGGCCTCACGGCGTCCGGTGAGTGCGGCGGTGGCCTCGTCGGTCTGCGCCGTCGGCGACCAACCGGCGCGGCCCCGGGACACGTAGTCCAGCGTGGCCGTGGAGGTGGCGACGTGGAAGGGTTCGGTGTGGGTCACCGGGGTCTCGGCGACGATGCGCACCCGTTCCGTCTGGGCTGCCAGCCAAGCCGCCAGGGAGACGGCGTTCTGGCCGGTGGCGTGATCGTCGCCGAGCAGCACGATGGATCCGGGTTCTGCGGAGTCGAGAGCCTGGACCACGGCGCGCACCGCGGAGAAGTCCAGCGCGGCGGACGGGGTGATGCGGACGATGCGGGTGTCACTCATGCCGGGATCTCCTGGAGGGTGCGGGGTGTGTAGGACGGCAGGCCGAGATTGTCGCGGAGGGTTCCACCGCCACTGTCGGGGTAGCTGGTGCGGTACACCCCACGGTCCTGCAGTTCGGGGACGACCTTGTCGACGATGTCGTCGAGTCCACCCGGGGTGATGTGCGGGACGAGGATGAAGCCGTCCGCCACCCGCTGCTGGGTGAGGTCGTCGAACTTCTCGGCGACCTGGGACGGGGTGCCGACCAGGGTGCCGCCACGGCCGGAGACCTCGATGACCAGCTCGCGGATGGAGTAGTTCTTCGCCTCAGCGAGCTCGCGCCACTTCTTCACCACCGCGCCCGGGTCCTTCTCGTGACGGACCCGCCCACGGGTGATGTCGGCGTTGCCGAGGTCCGGGTCGAAGGACGGCAGCGGGCCATCCGGGTCGAGGTCGGTGAGGTCGGCCCCCCATACCTGTTCCAGGAAGGCGATCGCCCCGGGTCCGCTGACCTGCTGGCGGCGCACCTCCTCGTACCGCTCCTGTGCCTCCTCGGCGGAGTCGCTGAGGATCACGGAGATGGCCGGGTAGATCTTCAGGTCTTCGGGACGACGCCCCGCCTTCTCCAGGCGGGCGTCCAGGTCCTGCCGGAACTTCCGGCCGTCCTCGGCCTCGGAGTGGCGGGAGAAGATCACGTCGGCCTGGCGGGCAGCGAAGTCACGTCCCTCCCCGGAGTCCCCGGCCTGGAAGATCACCGGGCTGACCTGAGGAGTGGTCGGGACCGGGAAGGTCCCGGAGATGTCGAAGAAGTCGCTGCTGTAGGAGAACTGCCCGTCGCCCTCGATGTGCGACTCCCAGAGGGTGCGCGCGGCGTCCAGGAAGTCGGACGCCCGGTGGTAGCGGTCGGCGCCGTCGAGGAAGCCACCGCGACGGAAGTTCTCGCCGGTGAAGGCGTTGTGGGTGGTGACCAGGTTCCAGGCTGCACGTCCGCCGGAGAGCCGGTCGATCGTGGCGAGGGTGCGGGCCAGGTCATAGGGCTCGTTGAAGGTGCTGTTGAAGGTCCCGGCGAGGCCGATGTTCTCGGTGACTGCGGCGAGACCGGCCAGCACGGTGGCGGTCTCAGGTCGTCCGACGACGTCCTGGTCGAAGATCTGTCCCTTGTGCTCGCGCAGGCGGAGACCTTCGGCGAGGAAGAAGAAGTCGAAGAAGCCTCGTTCGGCAGTGCGCGCGAAATGCTCGAAGCTGCTGAAGTCGATGTGGGACCCGGAGGCGGGGTCCGCCCACACGGTGGTGTTGTTGACCCCCGGGAAGTGGGCGGCGAGGTGTACCTGACGCTTGTCGCCGTTGTTCTGGTCAGTCATGGTGTGCTCCGTTCTGTGCGGTAGATGCGGTGACGGCGGTGGCGGGCAGCTCAGGTAACTCAGGCACGGCAGCGAGGAGACGGGCGGTCACCTCGCTGGACGGGTCGGCGAACAGCTCCCCGGTCGGTCCGTGGTCGACGACCTGGCCGGAGTCCATGACGATGACCTCGTCGGCGATGTCACGGACCACGGCAAGGTCATGGCTGATGAAGAGGTAGGTCAGCCCGAGCTCGTCCTGAAGTTCGGTGAGGAGGTCGAGGATACGAGCCTGCACCGAGACGTCAAGGGCGGAGACCGGCTCATCGAGGACGAGGAGGTCCGGCTCGACGGCGAGTGCCCGTGCGATGGCGACGCGTTGGCGTTGTCCGCCGGACAACTCCGCGGGTCGCCGGTCGGCGGCGTCGGACGGCAACGCCACCAGGTCGAGCAGTTCCGCGACACGGTCCCGCCGACTGGCCTTGTCGCCGATCCCGAACCCGACGAGAGGTTCGGCGATGGTGTCGGCGATGCTGAACCGCGGGTCGAGGGAGCCACCGGGATCCTGGTGGATCACCCGGGCCTGCCGGGACAGGGCGACGGCATCCCCGCCTCGCCTTGCCCGGATGCCGCGGCCGTCGAGGGTGCGTCCCAGGACGGTGGCGTCCCCGGCGTCGAAGGGCTCGATACCGAGCAGGATGCGGGCGGTGGTCGACTTCCCCGAGCCGGAGGGTCCGACGATGCCGAGGGTGTTGCCGCGGTGGACGGTGAGGTCGACGTAGTCGACGGCCGGGGACTCCCCGCGGCGGAAGACGCGGGTGAGGCCGGTGGCCGTGATGACGGGTGTGGTGTCTGAGCCGTCCTGCCGTCGCGACCGTGCGGTGTCGCGGGGGTTTCTGCCCGGGACCGCGGCCAGGAGAGAACGGGTGTACTCCTCGGTCGGGTTGGTGAGCAGATGCCGGGCCGTACCCTGTTCCACCACGCGCCCGTCCTTCAGGACGATGATGCGGTCGGCACGGTCATAGGCGATGCCGAGGTCATGGGTGATGAGCAACAGTGCGGCACCGGACTCACGGACGCGACGCTCCAGCAGGTCGAGCACCTGCTTCTGCACGGTGACGTCGAGGGAGGAGGTCGGTTCGTCGGCGACGACCACGGCCGGGTGGCCGATGAGTGCCAGGGCGATGAGGACGCGCTGGCGTTGGCCGCCGGAGAGCTCATGGGGATGACGGTTCCCGTGGACGTCGGCGTCCAGTCCCACGTCGGCCAGGGCGGTGCGCACGGCGGCGCGTGACTCGGAACGGCTGAGCCTGCCGGCTCCGCGGGTCCCGGGGCGTCCGCTGCTCTGCCGGAAGGCCTCGGCGAGCTGGCTGCCGATCGTCCGCACCGGGTTGAGGCCCTCCCCGGTGTCCTGGGGGACGTAGCCGATGCCACCGCGGTAGAGCCGCTGCCATGTCGCCGGTGATGCCCCGGTGACCTCGGATCCCAGGATCCGGTGCCCGTCGGCGGAGACGGTCAGGGATTCCCCACCGAGGCCGATGGCGGCGCGGGCGGTGGTCGATTTTCCGGAGCCGGACTCCCCGACCAGGGCGACGGTCTCACCGACCGTCAGTGAGAGGTCGACGTCCTGCACCGCCGGAGCTGCGCCGTAGGAGGCGGTGAGACCGTTCAGTTCGAGTGCCGCGTCCTGCGGTGACTGCGTGTCATCGCGGCTGTCTTCGGTGTTGTTCGTGGTGGGTGCGAAAGCGGTGCTGGTCATGATGTCCTCCTGGTGGCGGTGAGCGTACGGGACAGTTGGTTGACGGCGATGACGGTGACGGCGATGACGAGTCCGGGCAGGGTGGCGAGCCACCAGGCGCTGGCGAGGTAGCTGCGCCCGTCGGAGACGAGCAGTCCCCACTCCGGTGCCGGCGGCGGGGAGCCGAGTCCGAGGAAGCTGAGGGAGGACACGGCGAGCAGGGCGGTACCGAACTCCAGGACGGCGAGGCCGACCAGGGGACTGAGTGAGTGGGGCAGGATGTGCCGGAGCAGGATGCGTCCGGTGCCGATGCCCGAGAGCCGGGCCGCCTCGACGAAGTCACTGGACCTCCACCGCAGGACCTCGGTCCTGGAGACGCGGACGAAGGTCGGGACCGAGGCGATACCCACGGCGACGGCGACCTTGCCGGGGCCGAAACCGAGACCGGCGACGACGGCGATGGACAGCAGTAGGCTGGGGATGGACTGCAGGACGTCGGTCAGCCGGGCGAGCAGAGTGTCCACCACACCGCCGATGTACCCGGAGACCGTGCCGATGAGGGTTCCGGCGACGATGGCGACGAGGACGGCGGACGCCGCGGTCACGACGGATTCGCGGGTGCCGTGGATGACCCGTGTCCACACGTCACGGCCCAGGTGGTCGGTGCCGAAGAGGTGGCTGAGGCTGGGCCCCTGCAGGCGGTCCGCGGGTTCACCGACGAGCGGGTCGGCGGAGGTGAACAGTCCGGGGACCAGGGTCCAGAGCAGGACCACGAGCAGGATGACGGCAACCAGGATGTTGCCCGGGGTCAGGAGGCCCCGCCGGCGTCGTGGAGGGAGTGCACGGGTGATGACTGAGGTGCCCCGGCTGTCCGGGACGGTGCCCTGGGAGTCGGGACGGGGCAGTGTGGTGGTCATGCGGGCACCGTCTCTTTCTGCTCTTTGTTCGCTGTGTTGTCTGTGTTCCCTGTCTTCCCTGCCGGCGCACTGACCCGGGTGCGGGCGTCGACGACGGGCAGCAGCAGGTCGGTGACGATGTTGACGATCACGAAGATCACCGCGGAGACCGTGACGACCCCGAGGACGACGGGGATGTCCTGGGAGGTCACCGAGGTGACCAGCAGGCGGCCCAACCCGTTGCGGGTGAACACCGTCTCGACAACGACCGTGCCGCTGAGCAGCTGCCCGGTGAGGACGCCACCGATGGCGAGCACCGGTCCGAGGGAGGCACGCAGTGCGTGGGTGGTGAGCAACCGTGGGGTGGAGTAACCGGCGGCCCGGAAGGTGGTGGTGAACTGCTGCTGCCAGGAGGCGGTGAGGCTTCGTTGCAGAACCTGGCCGACGTGCGCGGCGACCGGTGTGGCCAAGGTGATGGCCGGAAGAATGAGACCGGCGATGCCCGTGGACCCCAGGGCCGGCACCCAGCCGAGCTGGAAGGAGAAGATCTGTAGCATGATCAGCCCGATCCAGAAGATCGGCAGCGACACACCCAGCACCGGCAGTCCCGCGAGCCCGTCACCGAGCCGACGCAGCCGCGGCGAGCGGCTCGTCGTCGCGGCCACGGCAGCGACGGCCAGGGCGGTGCCGACGACGCCACCGATGACGAGGGCGGTGACGGCGAGCTGGAGCGTGGTGGGCAGGGTCTCCGCCAGGGAGGCGGTCACGGTCTCCCCGGTCATGTAGGAGGTCCCGAGGTCACCGGTGAGCAGGCCGCCGAGGGCTGCCAGGTACTGGCCCGGCAGTGACTTGTCGAGTCCGTACTGCTGTCGGAGCTCCTCGATCTCCTCCGGGGAGGCGTCCACCTGACCGGATCCGGAGAGCATCGTGGCGACCGGGTCGCCAGGGAGGACGTAGAGGATCAGGAAGGTCAGTGTCCAGGCCGCCCAAATGATGATGAGGCCGTAGACTACGCGCAGCAGCAGGTGCTGTGCCTGGTGACGGTTCATGGTCATTCTCCTTTAGCCAGCCAGGTGTCGAAAAGTTGGAGGCGACTGGAGGCCTCGTACTTGTATCCGTTCACGTTGGGCGCGGTGGCGGAGATCCCGGAGAGCTCGACGAGTGGGATGACATTGCCTTCATCGACGAGTTCGGTGGTGGTGTCGGCGATGATCCGGGACCGCTCCTCGTCGTCGGTGGCGTAGAGACCGTCCAACAGCAGTTCGTCGACGTGGTCGGTGTCCCTGGTGTTGACGTCGCGTCCACCGGAGTCGAAGACCGTGCGGAGCACGTCCGGGTCGGAACGGGTGAGGTTGTAGAACTCGACGTCGTTGTCGTGGGTCTCTTGTGAAGCCGAGGTCTCCGCCATCGTCTGCTCCTTCAGCTGCAGGTCGACGCCGACCTCACGCAGCTGCTGCTGGACGAGTTCGAGGAAGGGTGCGGTCTGCCAGTAGCCGACGGTGAAGCTGAGCCTCTCGCCATCCTTCGTCCGGAAGCCGTCGTCGTCGCGTTCGGTCCAGCCGGCATCGTCGAGCAGCTCATTGGCCTTGTCCGCGTCGTATGCGAGGATGTCGGACTGGTCGGTGTAGCCGGGGGTCGTGGAGCCCAGGACGTTGGTCGCCGGCTTCTGCCGCTTCGAGAGCACCGCGGTGAGCTCGTCGCGGTTGATCGCCGCGTTCACGGCCTGGCGGAGGCGCTTGTCGGCGAAGGGCCCCTTGCTCCAGTTGGGGAAGAAGGAGTAGTTCACACCCGGGTTCGGCCGGTCGATGATCGGGAAACCGGACTGGTCGAGCAGTTCCTCGTCCTGCGGTTGGACGGCGGTGTCCACGTCGATCTGGCCGGACGCCAGGCTGCCGTTGCGGACGCCGGACTCGGGGACGACGGTGAACTCGATGCCGTCGAGGTAGGCCGGGCCGTCGTGCTCGGCGAGGGAGGAGCCCCAGTCGTAGTCGTCGTTGCGGACCAGGGACGCTCCCCCGGACGCGCTGAAGTCGGCGATCTCGAAGGGTCCGGTTCCGACGAGGTCGCCGGTGCAGCGCTCCTCGGGGGTCTTCTCGAGGGTGCTCGGGGCGTAGAAACCCAGGGTCATGGTCGAGCTGGCCTGGAGGAACTGGGCGTTAGGTTCGCTGAAGCGCACGGTGACCGTGTTGTCGTCCGGGGTGTCGATGCCGTCCAGGCCCGCGAGGTAGGTCGAGCCCAGCGAGGACTTCGCCCCGAGGTCGACGATGGACTCGAAGTTGTCCTTCACCGACTGGGCGTTGAACTCGGTGCCGTCGGCGAAGGAGACCCCGTCGCGCAGGTGGAAGGTGAAGGTCGTCGAGTCGTCGCTGACGTCCCAGCTCTCGGCGAGCCACGGCACGATCTCGCCGGTCTCGGGATCCTGATCGGTCAGGGAGTCGGTGAGCTGGCGGGAGACGTTCAGGGCGGAGTTGTTGCCGACCTGCTGTCCGTCGGCGCAGGTGATGTCTCCGTCGAATGCCACACGCAGCGTTCCACCGGACACGGGCGGACCGGAGTAGTCCGCCCCGTCCTGTCCGGTGGCGGAGCCACAGGCGGCGAGACCGGCGACCGTGCCGAGCACGAGCCCCACGGCCGCCACCTGCTTCACCGCATACTTTCCACTAGACCGCTCTGTCTGCATGTGTGGCCACGGTAGTCCTGCAATCCCGCAGGTCGAACACTTCAGTTCACGGCGAAACCAAACCCCGGGTCAGGTTGCACCCCGGTTCACCTCCGCCACACCCTGGCACACCTCAAAGCCCGACCGTCCGACGGAAACAATGTCAGAATGTCTCTCATGACAGCTTCAGGCTCCGCTCTGGACGCGTCCCTGGCGAGGGCGCGGGAGAACCTCGACGCCATCCTGGACCGAGGCCGTCTCCACTACGCTCGCACGGCACCAGCCGCCGAACCGGTCGACTAGCCCTCCGGTACCGGCGCCGCGGCCACCGTGGACCTGACGCTGGTGCGCCGCGCGGCACTGTTCGCCTCCACCGGCGTCACTCGGGACGGCAACTTCGAGGACCCCCAGACGGCCGTCCTCGCGGACGTCGGTCGTGACCTCCGCAAGTACGGGGTCGGCACCGGCCACTACGCAGCCATCGGGGAGGCTGCCACCCGGGCGATCACCGAGGTCTTCGGCTGTCCCGACCCCGGCACCGACCTAACCTACCGTCATGCCGAGGAGCTGGGAATCCCGGAGGGGGTCACCGAGCTCCTCCAGATCGTCGACCACGCCGTGCGCATCGCCGCCCTCGGTGCCGTGGAGGACGAGGAGGCCGGCATTCCGGCGACCCTGCCAGCGACCGTGCTCGAGATCGAGCAGCGCACCCCGCGGGTGACGGTGGTGCGTCTGGCCGCCGACCTGTCCCGTCCGAAGGCGAACACCGGGTGGCCCGGGCAGTACCCGGAGGTGCGTTCCGCCCACTCCCCCCACGTCCTGGCCGAAACTGGCGTCCGCGATCCCACCGAACCCGGACGGCTACCTGGAGTTCCACCTCTCCCACCCCGTCGGGGACACCCCGGCGGTCAGCACCGGCAACACCTGGGTCGTGGCGAACCCGACCGGTTCGCTGGAGGTGCCGGAGGGCGCCCGCAACGTCCTGATGGTCGCCGTCGAACATGGGCCGGCAGCTCTGGGGTCATTGGTGCTGGACCTGTCGTCGAAGCAACAACGACCGCAGGTTCACCTGTACTGGTCCACCGGAAACCCGGAGGACCTGCACGAGAAGATCGGGCTGGAGGGCTTCGACCGCGGCTTCGACTGGTTCACGTTCTCCGTCGGCACCGCCGCCGACGCGGTGGCGGACGCATCGCTGATGGACGGAGCGTCCTACGACACCGTGCTGGTGGCCGGGGCGGACACCGCCGCGCTCACCGGACTGCCGGGGACGCCGCGGGTGATCAAGTGACCGGCGCTACTCGCCCTTCTTGCCGATTTCCAGGTCCTGCCGGTGCCCCTTGAGCACAGGAAGCCCCTTGCGGACCTTCTCCACATGGTTCGGGTCGATGTCGACCATGAGGATCTGGGCGACGTACCCGGACTCCGCCAGCCGGGCCCCACCCGGGCTGACGATCACGGAGTGCCCGATGCCCGTCGGCCCGTCGTTCTGCCCGTAGCGGTCCGGGGAACCGGGGCGAGCCTGTCCGGCAGCGACGAGGTAACTCGTCGTGTCGAGAGCACGTGCAGCGGTCAGCGTGCGCCACTGATCAAGTTTTCCGGGGCCGTCGGTCCAGGCGGTGGGGACGACCATGACCGTGGCACCCTCCTCTGCCAGCGCGTAGAAATGTCCCGGGAAACGGATGTCGTAGCAGGTCGCCAGGCCGATGGTGACCCCGTTGATGTCGTAGGTGACCCGACGGGTACCGGGCTTGACGGTGTCGGACTCCCGGTAACCGAAGGCGTCGAAGGTGTGGATCTTGTGGTAGTGCTCGGTGCCCTGTGGGCCGGTGATCAGCAGGGTGTTGTGCACGCGTCGGAACTTGTTCGCCTGTCCGGAGCCCTCCACCGGCTCCGTCTGCAGCTCCCCCGACGGCAGCCGGTAGACGGTGTCGGCGGGGGTGAACATGCCGACGACGGCGGTCGTCCCAGCGTCCTTCGCCGCCTTCTCGACGGCGCGCGCGAAAGGACCGTCGAGCGGCTGGGCGATGACATCGAGGCGTCCTGCATCGAAGGGGAACATCGCAGCCTCCGGGAACACCACCAGGTCGGCACCATTTTCGGCGGATCCGGCGATATAGGATCTTATTTTCTCGAGGTTCTTGTCGACGTCCGGCACGGAGTTCATCTGGATGACGGCGATGCGCATGCTGCCAAGGGTACGTGACCGGCTTAGGATTGTCGGGTGAGTTCTTCTGCCGCCGAACGTTCCCCGGCCAGTGTGTTAAGCGCCCTCCGCAACCCCCGCCTGCTCACCGTCGAGGTCCTCGGTGGTCTGGTCACAGCCTTCGCACTGATCCCGGAGTCATTGAGCTTCGCGATCGTGGCAGGTCTGGACCCGATGATGGGCCTGTACGCGGCGTTCACGATGGCGTGTGTGACGGCGGTTCTGGGCGGACGCCCCGGCATGGTGTCGGGTGCGGCGGGGTCGATCGCCCTGGTGATCTTCCCCGTCGCCCGCGACCACGGTGTGGAGTATCTGCTCGCCACGGTGATTCTCGGCGGCGTACTGCAGATCGTGCTGGGTGCGCTGGGGGTGGCGAAGCTGATGCGCTTCATTCCCCGCTCGGTGATGGTGGGGTTCGTCGATGCGTTGGCGATCCTGATCTTCTCGGCGCAGCTGCAGCACCTGGTGGGTGTGCCGTGGCTGGTGTATCCGTTGACGGCGGCCGGGTTGCTGGTGATCATCCTGTTTCCCCGCTTTACGACGCATTTCCCGGCGCCGTTGGCGTCGATCCTGTTGATCACCCTGGCGGTGATGGTGTTCAGCTGGGATGTTCCGACGGTGGGTGACCAGGGGGAGTTGCCGTCGTCGTTCCCGGGGTTCGGAGTACCGTCGGTGCCGTTCTCGGTGGAGACGCTGGGAATCATCGCACCCTATGCGGTGGCGTTGGCGCTGGTGGGGCTGATGGAGTCTCTGCTGACGGCGAAACTGGTGGACGATCTGACGGACACGCATTCGGACAAGACCCGCGAATCACTGGGGCAGGGTGCGGCGAACGTGGTGACGGGGTTCTTCGGAGGCATGGGTGGCTGCGCGATGATCGGGCAGACGATGATCAACGTCAAGCAGGCCGGTGCGCGGACCCGGGTGAGTTCGTTCCTGGCCGGGGTGTTTCTGATCGTATTGTCGGTGTCCTTGTCGGATCTGGTGGGACAGATTCCGATGGCCGCATTGGTGGCGGTGATGCTGGTGGTCGCCTTCACCACCTTCGACTGGAACAGTGTGCGCACATTGCGGGTGATGCCGCTGTCCGAGACGGTCGTACTGCTGGTGACGGTGGTGTCCACGGTGGTCACGGACAATCTGGCGGTCGGTGTGATTCTGGGGGTCATCACGGCGATGGTGGCTTTCGCCCGACGCGTGGCGCACCTGACCAGGGTGGAAAAAGTCGGTGGAGAAGGCAGCGGACGGTACCGGGTAGACGGTCAGCTGTTCTTCGCATCCTCCAATGACCTGGTGTACCAGTTCGATTACGTCGCCGATCCGGATGAGGTCACGGTCGATTTCTCGGGTGCGACGGTATGGGATTCCTCGACAGTCGCAGCACTTCAGGGCGTCCGCGAGCAGTATGCGCGACGGGGGAAGTCAGTGGCGTTCACCGGCCTGGATGCCACGAGCAGGGGGTACATAGACCGGTTGGAGGGTCGTCTGGACTGAGCTCCGGACCGGCAGGTTGTGCACAGAATCTCGGAGTGTGGTGGAGAATCCGACGAAAGTTATGCACAGTATCCGGCCCCCAGGACCCTGTTCTTCCGCCGGGGCATCCAGCCGTCGTAGCCTCCGTGGACCGCAGTTCACCGATTCTTTCAGGAGGCAGCATGCCCACCGTGTTCGGTATCCATCCGTCGCAGGTCAGGACGACCGCACGAGAGTTGAACGAGGAAGCGTCCACGGTGACGGCTGCGGCTCAGGTTCTTGCTGCATGTGTACCGGCACCTTCTGCCTTACCGGGCGGGCGAACCGTGAGCGCGTTGGCCGAGGGCGCCGGGCGGATCTCCCGCACCGTCGACGGAGAGGCCCGGGTAATCGAGGTACTCGGTATCGATCTGCGTTCCTTCGCTGACGTGGTGGAGTTCGCCGAGCAGGACGCCGTGGGCTCGTTGTCCGCACCACCGACGGCGCCACCGGCAGGTGTGCGCTGATGGACGTGCACACACTCGCCGGAGCGCCGGTGGAGGAGGCCACCGATGTCGCCCGGCAATGGTCCTCGACAGCAGATGATCTGACCTCCGTCGGCACAGATCTACGGGCGCACGGGGAACTACCGGGATGGGCCGGCACCGCGTCCGAGGCAATGCGTCACCGCGTCGACAGTTCCGCCAACCGGCTGCTCGCAGTCACCGTGGCCGCCCGGTGGGTGGGTCTTGTTCTACGACATCACGCCACGGTACTGGCCCGGGTGAGGTCCCAGGTCACCCCGGTCCTGGCACTGGCCCGGACGTCGGGAATGCGGGTGTCACCCGGCGGCACGGTGACTCCACCTGCACCGGTACCGCCGTTGACGGCCGTGGCGGCCGCCTGGTCGCTGGTACTGCATGCCTGCTGCACGTTCGCCACTGCTCTGGACGATGCGACGGCAGCGGTGATCACAGCGATGTGTTCGGTGCGCGAGGCACCCCTGGTCTCTGCAGTCGACCGCGGAGCACTGGACACCGGAGCTACCGCTGAACTCGTCGCCGACCCTGGGGCGACATCCGCGGCAGTGACCCTGCCGACAGGGTTGACCACACCGCTGGACGATGCCCGGGAGACGGTGCTACGGAAGGCTGTCGTCTCTGCTCGTCAGGAACTTGCGCTGCGGGGGCTGGACCCGGATGCTGTCGGGGTCGCAGTCGAGCAGATCGACGGGGAGGCGATGGTCGTCGTCGGCGACATCCGCACGGCGGACAAGATCACCACACTGGTCAGTGGCGTCGGTTCGTCGGCGGACGGGGCACTGGTGGGGTCTGCCGGCGGTGCGGGGCGTATCGCCGGGGCCGGACATGCCGTCATCGCCTGGCACGGCTACAGCGCACCGCGGACCGTGGGACACGGAATGAACCCGGCCTACGCGGGAGCCGGTGCACCAGCGCTGCGGAGTGTGCAGTCGGCCCTGCGGGACCAGTCTGCCGACGGTACCGAACTACAGATCGTGGCACACAGTTACGGCACAACTCTTGTCGGCGCAGCCGCACGGGACCCGTCGGCCCCGCTGGATGCGGACACCATCCACCTGCTCGGCAGTCCCGGCACCGGAATGCGCCGGGCGGACCAGATGCATGTCGACGCCCTGGACGGTCAGGCGGAGATCCACACGTGGCGGGCGCCGGGAGATCTTATCGGTGCGACGACCGGTACGTTCGGAGGTGTCCACGGCGTTGACCCGACATCCGCGAGCTTTGGTGCGGACACGGCCAACGGATCCCCGGCCGGGCAGCAGGGTGGTGTCGTCGGACGTATCCTGAACCGTATGACCGACGGTTACCTGTGGTTCCGGGGCGAATGGGACTCCCACAGCAGCTACCTGTCCGACGACCATGTTCTGGAACAGGTGCGCTGATGTACTCGGTGATCATCGTCGGCGCCGGGCAGGCCGGACTCGCCGCCGCACACGCACTGGCGCGCAAGGGCATCGCCCCGGGAGACGAGATGCTCATACTCGACGGCAACGACGGTCCTGGCGGTGCGTGGCGGCACCGGTGGGACTCGTTGACCCTGGGAAACGCCCACGGCATCGCCGACCTTCCGGGCCTTCCGATGCCCCGGCCAGACCCTGAGGTCCCCGCGTCCGACCTGGTGGCCGACTACTACGGCACCTACGAGGACACCTTCGATCTGCAGGTCAGACGACCCGCCCGCGTCATCCGGGTCGACGGGAACGCGCCGGGGCCGCTCACCGTGACGGCGATGATGGACGGACAGTGCTCCTGCCTGCAGACCCGGATGCTGATCAACGCCACCGGCACCTGGACACACCCTTACATTCCTTACGTCCCCGGCATCGACCGCTTCACCGGACGCCAGCTGCACACCACCGACTACAGGCGGAAGGAAGATTTCGACGGTGAGAGAGTGCTCGTCGTCGGTGGTGGTCTGAGTGCGGTCCAGTTCCTGCTCGAACTCCACGAACCCGGTGGGGCCGCGTCCACGGTGTGGGCCACACGCCGCCCACCGAACTTCGTGGACCGGACCTTCGACAATGACGACGGCACCTGGGGGCGGGCCGTGGAGCGCCGGGTCCGTGCGGACACCGAGCGTGGCCGGCGTCCGGCCTCCGTGGTGCGCAACACCGGCATACCCGCCCTACCGAGGTACCTGGACGGTGTGACCGCCGGAACGCTTGTCTCCCGCGGCATGTTCACCCGCATCGACGAAAGCTCGGTGACCTTCGGCGGAGCCGGCGATGAGATCCCGGACCCGGACCTGGTACGCCCCGACAGTTGGAGCCCTTTTCCTGCAGGGCACCGTGAACCAGTGGACGTGATCTTCTGGAACACGGGGTTCCGGCCTGCTCTGAACCATCTGTCGCCGCTGCATCTGCGTGAGCCCGGAGGCGGGATCACCGTTACCAACGAGGTGGAGGTGGTGCGCGACGACCGCGTCCTGTTGGCAGGTTACGGGTCGACGGCATCGACGGTGGGGGCGAACCGCGCGGGACGCCTCGCCGGCCAGGTGGCGGCCCGACGACTGGCGGGGAACGACTGATCGTGTCCTGCCGCCTCCTGGTCAAGCGCCCTTGTGGTGGTACCTTTTCTGCCATATAGTTGACGTGTCAACTACTTTAGATCTCCAGGAGATGTCATGAAGGCTTTCGGCTTCCTCAGTTTCGGCCACTACGACCTCGGCGCATCCGGACGCTCCACCCCGGGACGCACCATGCCCGGCGCGAAAGAGAACATCAAGAACGCCGTGGACATTGCTGTCGGCGCTGATGAGATCGGCGTGAACGGGGCCTACTGGCGCGTACACCACTTCGCTCCACAGCACGCCGCTCCCATGCCGATCCTCTCGGCCGCTGCGGCCAGGACCACGCACATCGAGGTCGGCACCGGTGTGATCGACCTGCGCTATGAAAACCCACTGCATCTGGCGGAAGAGGCGGCGCAGCTGGACCTGCTCTCTGACGGCAGGGTGGCCCTCGGCGTCTCTCGCGGATCGCCCGAGCCGGTGGACCGCGGTTACGCCGAGTTCGGTTACCGCCCGGACGCGGATGATCCGAAAGGCGCGGAGATGGCGAGACAGAAGTTCGATCGTTTCATGTCCGCCGTCGACGGGGAGGGAATCGCCACCGCACTCCCCCTGGATGAGCAGTATCCACGGATGTACCAGCCGAATGCACAGGTGCCGGTGATGCCGACATCACTGTCACTGCGTAAGCACGTCTGGTGGGGCGCAGGTTCCCGGGACACCGCCGTGTGGGCCGCTCAGAAAGGTGTAAACCTGATGAGTTCGACGCTGCTCACCGAGGCCAACGGCGACGAATTCGCCGACCTCCAGGCTGATCAGCTCCGATTGTTCCGTCAGGCATGGAAGGAAGCGGGCCACCCGTGGACTCCCCGGACGTCGGTGTCCCGGTCGATCTTCCCGATCCTCTCGGAAACGGACCGCCGCATGTTCGGCTCAGGCGACGACGGCGGGGTCGGCTACATCGACGACAGCACCGCCACCTTCGGACGGACCTACGCCGACGAGCCCGATAGGCTCGTCGAGGAGCTGAAGAAGGATGCGGCCGTCATGGAGGCGGACACTCTGATGCTGACGATCCCCAGCCAGCTCGGGGTGGATGCCAACCTGAGGATCCTCTCCGCTTTCGCCGAGCACGTCGCCCCTGAGCTGGGCTGGGAGCCGAACACTGCAGGTCCGGTGAAGGGCTACCCGATCTCCTGATCCTGTCAGTGGTCGGGATGCTGACCGCGCTGCGACAGAATGTAGCCTCAGGGGATGCTCCGCATCGCAACTGCCAATGTGAACGGGATCCGGGCCACACACCGGAGAGGTTTCGACGACTGGCTGGCCACCCGTGACTGTGATGTCGTCGCCCTCCAGGAGGTGCGGGCGCAGGCCGACAAGCTTCCGGAACGAGCCTTCGGCGGCTACCACGTGGCACTGGAGACCGGCGACATCCCCGGGCGCAACGGGGTCGCCGTCCTCACCCGGCAGCAGCCTGCAGCAGTGCGCAGCTGGAGCGGCAGTGCATTACTCGGTGGCCCCGATGCCGGTCCCGACGACCTCCAGCAGGTTCCGGCACCCGATCACGTGGGACGTGCCCGGGAACTTCGGCCGTTCGCCAGCCAGGGCCGCTACCTCGAGGTTGACCTCGCCGGCGAACCTGTCACCATCGCCAGTCTCTACCTGCCGAAAGGCGGACTCCCGGCGGAGCTCCAACGACCAGAGCGTATGCGCGAAGCGCCCGACGGCGGAGCACGGTACAACCGCAAGATGAGCTTCATGGCGGGATTCTCTCGCTACCTCACACGCACCCGCCGGGCAGCCGCTTCTGCGGGCAGGGAGTTCCTTCTGATGGGCGATTTCAACATCGCCCATACCCGTCAGGATCTCGCGGCCTGGCGCCGCAACCAGAAGAATGACGGCTTCCTGCCGGAGGAACGTGAGTGGTTCGGCAGTCAGTTGTCCACCCGGACACTCATCGACGTCGTCCGGCACCTGCACCCTGAAGCGGACGGCCCGTACTCGTGGTGGTCATGGCTCGGCCAGTCCTTCGCGAATGACACAGGGTGGCGGCTGGACTATCACCTCGCCACTCCCCGTCTGGCGCGCGCAGCGGTACACACCACGGTCGACCGAGATCATCGTGGAGTGCGCCTCTCCGACCACTCCCCCGTGGTCGTGGACTACGACCTTGGGTGACCCGCACCGATCCGGTCACGGAGCTCAGCTGAACCGTCGCCGCCGAGCCGTCCACAGGTATCCTTTCGCAGTACAGGCACCATCTGCCCTCACCAGTACTCGAGTCGGCGCTACTCAGAGAGAGGACCCGTTACCGGGCAGCCATGACCACCAGCAAGATCGATCTCAAGAAATCCCTCGACTCCTACCGCGCACCGCGCGGCACGTTCCGCATAGTGGACGTGCCACCACTGCGGTACATCATGATCGACGGGCACGGGGACCCGAACACGTCCCCCGCCTACGCCTCCGCGCTCGAGGCAATCTACCCGGTAGCCTATGCGATGAAGTTCGCCAGCAAACGCGAGTTGGGTCGCGACTACGTGGTTCCGCCACTGGAGGGACTGTGGTGGGCCGAGGACATGTCAACGTTCACCACTCACCGGGACAAGTCCCGGTGGAACTGGACGATGATGATCATGGTCCCGGACTGGGTCGGCAGCGACATGGTCAACGCTGCAGTGAACCAGGTGAAGAAGAAAAGCTCACCCGCCCGACTGGGAGATGTGAGGCTGGCGGAGCTCTCGGAAGGACTCTGCGTCCAGACGCTGCACATCGGCTCCTTCGATGACGAAAGTGCCGTCCTGGAACAGATGCACCATAACTTCATCCCGGACAACGCCCTGCAATTGAGCGGGACCCACCACGAGATCTACTTCAGCGACCCTCGCAAGACTGGGCCTGAGAAGCTTCGCACGCTGTTACGGCAACCAGTCACGCCTATCGAAGCTGCGACCAGCGTCTCTTTTGAGGAATGATCTGGAGCTCGGACGACGAAGATGTGGACAACCACCGACCTGTGGACGAACTTCCGTCCCCGGGCCACTCCACGTCCACCCGCTCCGGTAAGACTGGAGGACATGAACTCCAGCGCCTCCCCCAACCTCCGGACAACTTCGACCCGCCGCCACGGACACACCGTCCGGGAACATGTCCTCACCGCGCCGCTGGTCCATCACTCTCCTGACCCACGTACCGTCGAGATCTACGCCCGCGAGTATGTCCCGGACGGCGGCGAGGATCGCCCCGCGCTGCTGTTCCTCCAGGGCGGACCCGGCCACGGGGCACCCCGTCCCACAGCGAACGGTGACGGCGGATCCCTCTCAGGGTGGCTCGGCGAGGCGCTCAACCACTACCGGGTGATCCTGTTCGACCAACGCGGCACCGGCCGCTCAACTCCCGTCGATGTCGCAGCTCCCGAAGCACTCGGACCCACACCCCAGGACCAGGCCGACTACCTCACCCACCTACGTGCTGACAGCATCGTGGAAGACGCCGAACTGCTTCGCCGGGCACTCGGTGACGATCCCTGGACGCTGTTGGGCCAGTCTTTCGGTGGATTCTGCATCACCTCCTACCTCTCCCGTCGACCCGAAGGAGTCCGTGAAGCTTTCTTCACCGGCGGACTGCCCGGTTATGCCAACGACGCGCACACCCGGGTGGACGACATCTACCGCGCCACCTTCGCCAAGACCGCCGTCCGCAACGACCGCTTCTACACCCGCTTCCCGTGGGCGCGGCACCGTGTGGCCGAGATCTGCCGTCACCTGGACGACACCGAGGAGACACTGCCGACCGGCGAGCGTCTGACGTCACGCAGGTTCCGCACCGTCGGCATGAACCTGGGCCGCACCGGGGGTTTCGACATGTTGTCCTACCTGCTGGAAGACCCCTTCCGCACCGTCCCCGGCAGCCCGGGGGCCGCGGGACGTCGCCGTCTACGC
Source organism: Corynebacterium glyciniphilum AJ 3170 (assembly GCF_000626675.1). Taxonomy (NCBI): domain Bacteria; kingdom Bacillati; phylum Actinomycetota; class Actinomycetes; order Mycobacteriales; family Corynebacteriaceae; genus Corynebacterium; species Corynebacterium glyciniphilum. The sequence continues at coordinate 3,152,774 of NZ_CP006842.1, forward strand.
ACACCCTTTCTCACCGAACTGGCCGGACACCTCAGTGTGTCGGACGCCCCGCTGTACGCGGTGATGCACGAGTCGATCTACGGCATCGACACCGCCACCCGCTGGTCGGCACACCGTCTCCGCGAGGAGGTCTCCGGTTTCACGGAGAACACCGAGAACACCGACCGTGCCGGCGGTCCGCTCTATCTCACCGCCGAGCACTTCTTTCCCTGGCAGTTCGAAGAAGATCCAGCGCTGCGCCCGTGGAAGGAAGTCGCCGACCTGCTCGCCGCAAAGGATGACTGGACGCCGCTCTACGACGCCGACCAACTACGGCAGACAAGCGTCCCGACCGCCGCCGCGGTCTACCTCGACGACATCTTCGTCCCGTTCGAGCTGTCGATGGAGACGGCCTCGACGATCCGGGGATTGCGCCCCCGCGTCACCAACCGCTGGGAACACAACGGAATCAGCCAGGATGGCGCCGCTATCCTGCGGCATCTGCGCGCGCTGGTGAAAGATCACTGATCCGGGATACTCTGTCTCCCCGTGACTGACACCTCCACCGACCCCGGCACGCTGCCCCGGCGGGACACCGTCCGCCTGCCGACGCTGGTCTCCCTCATCGTCGGATCCTGTGTGGGCGCAGGCATCTTCGCCCTGCCGCAGAACATCTCAGCAGTGGCCTCGCCGGGTGCCGCGATCATCGGCTGGGTGATCACCGGCATCGGTATGTTGTGCGTCGCCTTCGTCTTCCAGGCATTGGCACAGCGCAAACCGAACCTGGACTCCGGGGTGTACAGCTACGTTCGGGGAGGCCTCGGCGATTTCGTCGGGTTCGCGTCCGGCTGGGGATACTGGCTGGGCAGCATCATCGCCCAGGTCGGCTACGCCACCCTCTTCTTCGGCTCGCTCGGCCACTTCCTCCCCCTCTTCGCCGACGGCCAGTCACTCGTCCAGGCATTCTTCGTCTCGGGGCTGAACTGGGTGATCTTCCTGGCATTGTCGCGAGGAGTACGCCAGGCAGCCGTCCTGAACGTGGTCACGACCGCGGCGAAACTCCTGCCGATTCTCGCGTTCCTCGGGATCCTGGTCTTCGCCGGTTTCCACACCGAGATCTTCACCGCCGACTTCTGGGGATCAGCGAATACCTTCGGCGACAACGCCGATGAGGCAGCAAGTCTGTCCGACCAGGTCAAGGGCATGATGCTGTTCACTGTGTGGGCGTTCATCGGTGTCGAAGGGGCTTCGACATACTCACGCCGGGCACGCCGCCGCAAGGACGTCTCCATGGCCACCTTGCTGGGCTTCCTCACCGTGTTCCTCCTGTTGGTCATGGTCAGTTTCCTGTCCTACGGCGTAGCGCCACGCGAGGAGCTCGCTGCCATGGGTGACAACTCCATGGCCGAGGTCCTCGAACTCGTCGTCGGCCCGTGGGGTGCCGGTCTGGTCTCCATCGGCCTGTGCATTTCCGTGCTGGGTGCCTACGTCTCCTGGCAGATGCTGTGCGCCGAGCCAATCACCCTGATGGCGCAGGACGGCCTGCTCCCCCGCAAGCTCGGATACATCAACCAGCGTGGCGCCCCGGTCGTCGCCCAGCTGTTCTCAGCGATCGTCATCCAGCTGTTCATCGTGATCTTCTACCTCAACGAGTCCGCCTACACCACGATGGTGCAGCTGGCGACATCGTTGTATCTGATCCCGTATCTGTTCTCGGCACTGTACCTGGTGTTCCTGTGCACCCGCGGCGAAGGAATCTCCCACCCCGATGCCGGGACGAAGTTTGACCTGTCCGGTCCCACCGTGGGCGCTCCGACCAACCGCCGGCACCTGCTGATCGGCGCGTTGGCATTCGTGTACTCACTGTGGCTGTTCTACGCCGCAGACGTGAAGTACGTCCTGATGGGCATGGTTCTGATCGTCCCCGGCATGATCGCCTACGTTGTCACCCGCCGCCGTGCCGGGGGACGCGTCTTCAACGCCTTCGAGTGGGTCATTGCCGTCGGAGTCACCGTGGCGGCGGTCGTCGCGGTGGTGCTGATCGCCCAGGGGACGCTGAGCCTGTGATACTTAGGGTCATCTACACTCCGTACCATGACCCACCACCGCTTCGCCCAGGTCGACGTCTTTTCTGACGACCCCTACCTCGGCAATCCTGTCGCCGTCATCCTGGATGCCGACCGCCTCTCCGATGAACAGATGGGACGGATCGCCCGCTGGACAAACCTGTCCGAGACGACGTTCGTGCTGACGCCTACTGCTGACACCGCCGATTACCGGGTCCGGATCTTCACCCCGGGTGGGGAGCTCCCCTTCGCCGGGCATCCCACCATCGGCACCGCGCACGCATGGCTGGAGAACGGGGGGTCACCCAAACGGCCCGGCGTCATCGTCCAGGAGTGTGCGGCGGGGCTGGTGGATGTCCACCATGAGCCGGGAGCGGCCACACCTCTGGCCTTCACCGCCCCACCGACGACCCGGTCTGGACCACTGTCCGATGAGGTGCTCGCCAAAATCTGTACCGCGCTGCGTGTCGGACGGACAGACGTGATCGCCCACCAGTGGGTGGTCAACGGTCCACAGTGGGCGGCAGTCCAGTTGCAGGATGCACAGGCGGTTCTGGACCTCGTGCCGGACTTCAGCACCGTCAACGACCTCGACATCGGCGTCTTCGGTTTCTACGACGCGTCCAACATCGAGATCCGGGCATTCACTCCGGCCGACGGCATCATCGAAGATCCCGTGACGGGATCCCTCAACGCGTCAGTCGGCCAGTGGCTCTTCCGCACAGGCATGGTCCAGGGCCCCTACACCGCCTCCCAGGGGACGGTGATTCGGCGGACTGGACGGGTACAGGTCGTTCCGGTCGACGACGGCACTGTCCGGGTCGGCGGTGTCGCCACGACGCTGTTCCGCGGAAGCGCCGAGACTCCCGCCTGCTAGCATCCGAGCTCATGGAGCTTCCGGAGAACGCAGATGCCGTGAACACTGCGGACACCCTGGACGCTGTCGACATCGACCGTATCCACCAGCGCACACTGCGGGTCGTGATCCTCAGTCAGATTCTCGGCGGCGCGGGACTCGCAGCGGGCATCACCGTCGGTGCCCTGCTGGCGCAGGAGATGCTCGGCTCTGACCGCCTCGCCGGCCTGCCGACAGGTCTGTTCACCCTCGGTTCCGCCCTCACAGCATTCCTTGTGGGCCAGTCCACCCGACGGTTCGGCCGACGCGCCGGCCTGGCCTCCGGGTTCCTCGCCGGCGGCCTCGGCGCCGTCGGTGTCCTTATTGCCGCCGTGCTCGACAACCCGGCGCTCCTCTTCGTCTCGTTGTTCATCTACGGTGCCGGCACGGCGACGAACCTGCAGGCCCGCTACGCCGGGGCCGACCTCGCCCCCCCGAGGACCGACGTGGCCACGGCACGTCGATGGCGATGGTGGCCACCACCATTGGTGCTGTCGCCGGACCCAACCTCGTCGAACCGATGGGGCGGGTGGCCGAGTCCCTGGGAATCCCGACGCTCGCCGGCCCGTTCCTCCTCGCTGCGGTGGCGTACGCCGGCGCCGGTGTCGTGCTGTTCCTCCTCTTGCGTCCCGACCCCTACCTGCTGGCCCGTGAGATTGCGGGCCTCGCTCCAGCCGGCGGCACCGCGACCCCGACCGACGGTCCCGCCACCGGCCACCCGGCCGGTGTACGCCTGGGTGCGGCGATCATGATTCTCACGCAGATCACCATGGTCTCGATCATGACGATGACGCCGCTGCACATGCAGGCCCACCACCACTCCATCGGCGCGGTGGGGCTCGTCATCGGTCTGCACGTCGGCGCGATGTGGTTGCCGTCCCTGGTGACCGGACGACTCGTGGACACCGTCGGACGTCTTCCCGTGGCCATCGCCGGTGGGACGGTCCTGCTGGCCACCGGCGCACTGGCCGCCCTGGCTCCGGGCGACTCGTTGGTTCTCCTGGTCGTTGCCCTGATGCTGCTGGGACTCGGCTGGAACCTGGGATTGGTCTCCGGCACCGCCATGGTCGTCGACGCCACCGTGCCGGACAACCGACCACAGGTCCAAGGCACCATCGATGTCTTCGTCGCGGTCGCCGGTGCAGCAGCCGGACTGGCCTCCGGTGCACTGATGAGCGCAGTGAGCTACCAGGCACTCGCCGTGGTCGGCGGCCTGATCCCGCTCGTACTGCTGCCGCTGATGCTGCGGTCAGCGCTCACCGCTCGACGATGAGCTGTCGCCCCCGTCCTGACCACCACCCCGGCCGCCGCGCCCCCTGCGCCGCCGTTGCTCCCACAGCACCACCGCGGTGGACCGCGGGACGTGGACGATCTCACCGCGTCGTCCACCCCGCGCCGTCTGTCCGGAGTTCTGCTCAGCGGCCGCGAGGCGCAGCTGCAGGACGTCGACCTCGTCCTTCAGGTCCCGGACCTGGTTCTGAAGGTCGATGATCGCCTTGATCCCGGCGAGGTTCACCCCCTCGTCGTGGCTGAGCCGCTGGATCTCCAGCAGTTGGTCGATGTCGTCGCGCGAATAGCGGCGTCCACCGCCACTGGTGCGCTCGGGCGAGACCAGACCCAACCTGTCGTAGGTACGCAAGGTCTGTGCGTGCATCCCCGTGATCTCCGCGGCGACGGAGATCACGAACACCTCCCGGGATTCGCCCGGAACGTCTCCGTTCCTGTCACTCATCTTCAATCACCAGCTGTCTGTCAGTTGCCGGACCAGCCCGCACGGGGGTCAAAACCGGTTCGTTTCTCTTCCTCAGCGTAGTGACGCAACGCACTCGCCGCGCCCTCGTCGAGATTCTTCGGCACCGCGACTTTCACCGTCACCAACAGGTCACCGGATGCACCATTGCGTTTGGTGACACCGCGGCCGCGGATACGCAGCGTCGTCCCGTCTGCGGTTCCCGCCGGGATCTTCACCCGCACGCGGGTGTCCAGTGTCGGCACGGTGACCGCCCCGCCGAGGGCGAGTTCGGTGAAACTGACCGGCACGGTCATCTTCAGGTCGTCACCGTTGCGGGTGAACAGGTCATCGGGACGGACATGGACGGTGACGAACAGGTCACCGGCGGGCCGCCCGCGCTCGCCTGCCTCACCCTGGCCGGCGAGCCGGACCTTCTGCCCGTCGACGACACCGGCGGGCACGCGCACGGTGATCGTCCGGGTGCGGGTGATCCGGCCGGTCCCCGAGCAGTCGTGGCACGGGTCCTCGATCCGGGTTCCGGTTCCGTTGCAGTCAGAGCAGGGGCGGGAGAACCCGAAGGCACCGCGGTTCTCCGACACCACACCGGTCCCGGAACAGGTGCCGCACCGGGCGCTCGACGTCCCCGGTGTCGCTCCGGATCCGTGGCAGGTCGTACATGCCGCCGGGCTGGTCAGACGAATCGGGACGGTGACACCCTTGGTCGCCTCACGGAAATCCAGGGTGATCTCCGTCTCGACGTCCGCCCCACGGGTCCGTCGCTGGGTACGGGTGCCGGCACCCCGGGTTCCTCCACCACCGAACATGTCACCGAAGACATCGCCGAAACCGCCACCGCCGCCGCCCGCGCCGGCACGGTTGAACAGGTCACCCAGATCAAAACCGTCGAAGCCACCAGCGCCACCAGTGCCACCAGCGCCCCCGGTTCCACCGGGCGCACCACCGAAGCCGCCGAAGCCACCTCCCGGAGCCCCGTAGCCACCGCTGGCAACCATCTGCTTCAACTCGTCGTATTCGGCACGCTTGTCCTTGTCACCGAGTACGGAGTAAGCCTCCGAGGCGGTCTTGAACCGGTTCTCGGCCGCAGTGTCGCCCGGATGCGCGTCGGGATGGTTCTCCCGCGCGATCTTGCGGTAGGCTTTCTTGATCTCGTCGGCCTCCGCGGTGGACGACACGCCGAGGTCGGCGTAGTAGTCCTTGTCGATCCACTCCTTCTGGGCCACCTGGTTCCTCTCTTCCTGAACAGTCCCGGTTGTGCCGGGGTCTCCGGTCTTCTGCTGACTCTCCGGGGGCCGCCGCCACTGGCCGCAGAGCCCGGAACCCTCTCATGAAACTTGAGCCTATCACGCTAAGGTCTATCTCCTCTAACGCACGCCGCGCGGCAGACATTCCCGGCTGTTAGGGTAGGTTCCCATGTTCTCCAGAGACGGTCGGAAGCGGCCCACCCCACGGCGGGTCGTCGACCCGGAGGCACCCGACGCAATGTTCCCCCACCTCCCCCGTCAGCGTGCTGACCTGCTGCGGGAGGAGACGATGCGGTACCTCCACGCCGAGGGGTTCGACACCACCTGGCGCCCGGACGGGTACATCGTCGCCACACCCGCCCGCGGGCAGGAGGGGCAGGACGAGCAGGACGCCCCGCCCCCGCAGTCCCGCCACCTCATCGGACTGGACAACCTCTCCCTCCAGATCGCCGCCGCACCACACGCCCCGGCGTCCGAGATCACCGAGCTGATCCGATACTTCCTCGCCACGGTTCTCACCGACATCGACGTCGAGGCGCTGACCGACGCCGATTTCCTCCGGCAGCTGCACGTCCGTCTCGCTGCCCGCGGCACCCTGGACGCCGCATCCGGTGCCGTGGACGACGCTACCCGCGATTTCACCGGTGACCTGCACGTCTCTCTCGTCCTGGACACCCCGGACGCCATCATGACCCTCAACGACGAGGCACTCGCCGCCCACGGTACCGCTACCCGGGAACAGCTCGCCGACCTCTACCGCGTCGGGTACCGCAACACCTGGCAGGAACTCCACGACGCCTCCGTCGACGTCAATGAGGTCCGTGGGGATGTGCACGGTGACGCCCCCGGCGCGCACTTCCACGTCGTGGAGTCCGATTCCTTCTTCCTCGCCAGCGCCCCCTTATTTCTCGACGAACTGTTGCCCCGCTGGCTCCCCGACATGGACACTTCCGCCGGAGTGATGATCACCGTGCCACACCGCCACCTGATGCTCGTCCGGGAGGTCACTGCGGGGCAGGACCTGCTCGACGGCATCAACACCATGACCTCGGTCGCGCTTGCCCAACTCACGGCCAATCCTGGCCCGCTCACTGCCCGGCTCCACCTGTCACACGAGGGTGACATCCGTGTCTTCACCGACATCACCACCGGCGACGACGGGCAACGAATCCTCCAGATCGACCCTGACGACTACCTGCTGTCCCGGCTCGAGAGCGAGAACTGACCACGGTGAAGAAGAAAGTGAACACCGCACGTACGTCCGGCGGACTCAGTCGGCGGGCCTTCCTCATCGGTGGTGTCGGCGGCATCGGTGTCCTCGGAGCGGGTGCTGTCATCGGCGGTGGGGCGCTGCTCCGCAGCCGTGGCAGTGGCGACGAGTCCGACGGGCTTCCCCGCGCCGTGGATCCCGGCCCGCTGCAGCTGCAGGTCGGCGGCGACGGCCATCCCGGGCGGGTCACCGTCCTGACCACTGCAGGACGCCACCTGATCCACTTCGACGGATACCGGCTGACCACCTCCACCGGCACCCGTGGCGCCACCGTCGACGACCCCGGCAACGGCCGTCCCAGTTCCGGTCCTGTCCGCATCGACTTCGAGGTGACCGACCCGGACTACACCGCCTCGGTCACCTACCGTGCCGACGGGGGACGGGTCACCGCCGACTGGGAGTTCACCGCACCTGGTGACGGTCTCGATTCCGCGGGTCGCCCTCTGCTGCGCGGTGGGCGCGTCTACCGCACCCTCGTCGACGCCCGCGCGACATCCGAACTCCACGTCCCCGCCAGCCGGTGGGTACGTGACAGCCGCGGCGGCGTGCCCGTCCAGGAGCGCGTCGCCGAACTCAATTTCGTCGACTGGGACGTGCCGGGGAGCGAGGGGGGCGACGGGACATCCCGTCTCTACGGCTGTATCACCACCGCCACCAGCACGTCCCGCAGCACCACCACACTGCACGCCGCCCCCTCCCGGGACGATGACGGGGTCTGGCGCTCCCGTCTTGAATTCCGCGCCGACACGACCGTCGGCGCAGCCCGCAGCCTCGTCGACAACGGACGGACACTGCTCGCCGGTGCCGTACTCGGGAGCACAGGGTTGCCCGACCCCACCGTCGACATCACCAGTGCTGCCACCTACAACGTCGTCGCCAGCAGTGGCCCGCGCACCTTCACCATCGGCCTCGCCGGACGATCCGCCCGGTCCCAGCACAGCACCAGCATCGAGGTCACCGCCCGTGATTTCGACGGCACTGAGATCCACCGCTCCCGCCATGAGGTAGCCATCCCGCAGGACGCCGACTACGTCGACACCGACGTGACCATCGACCTGCCCGGCCCGCGGTCCTGGTGCTCGATCGAAGCCACCAGTGCCGACTCTTTCGCCCGTACCGCCGCCGCCGTCTGGCCCGACCACGACTTCGGGCCGTCCGACCAGTCCATCATCGGACTCGGCGGTTTCGCCTCCACCCCGTCCCCCGGCAGCGCGCAGAGCCCCGGGCTGGAGTCACGCGGTGCCGAACGCTCCCTGTGGCGTCGCCTCGGTATCCGGCACCTGCGTAACCCCTGGCTGACCGCGGAGGAATCCAGCGAACTCGGCATCAGCACCGCCGCACAACCCGGCGGGTCCCCCGGGCAATTCGACGACCCCTCCGGCGACGACAGCTTCCGCGAATGGGCGGAGAAAGCCCTCGACCGTGGGGAGGACGCCGGTGCCGCACATTACGAGCTCCTCAACGAATGGAGCCTCACCGGTGTCGACACCGTCGAGCTCGCCACCGAGTACACCGACCAATGGCTCATCCCCTTCCGCGCCGAGATGGACCGACGTGGCACTGACGCGAAGCTGCTCGCCATGCCGCTGGCAGGATGGGACGCTGAGTTCCTCGACACCATCCGCGACCGCGACGGGTGGCATCTCCTCGACGGCATCGCCGAACACGCAGGTCGCGGAAACTACGTCCCGGACTACGACGGTGGGAAATGGAACTTCCTCGGCCAGGTCCGCACCGCCCGCGCCTATCTAGACGGCCATGCCACCGACAGCGACTCCCCCACCGAGCTCTGGCTCACCGAAACCTACGCCTGCACCCGTCCCAACGCCTGGTGGTACGACGATGAACGCACCGCCGCAGACTCCGTCCTGCTGACCCTCATGCTCTCGAAGGCGGAGGGCGTCGCCGGGGTGCACTGGTTCCAACTCGCCGATGGACTCTGGCACGACAAGTACGGTGTGAACCCCACCGAATCCGAGTACCACTACGGGCTCCTGCACGTGGACCGCTCACCCAAGCCGTCCCTCCCCGCCTTCGCCTTCGCCGCAGAGATGCTCGACGGTGCGTCCTTCCTCGGTTGGATCGAGTCCCCTCATCCTGACCTACGGGGGTTGCGGTTCTCCCGCGGTGGTTCGGCATTCTGGGTGCTCTGGAGCAGACAGGACGGCTATCTCAACAACGCCACCCACGGCACCGACAGCTACTTCCCCCACCCCGAGCCATGGATCCCGCCCGAGGGTGCATCCCTGAAGGTCACCGTCCCCGGTGCGACCTTATGCCAGGACGTGCTCGGCCGCGACATCGATCTCGACGGCGGGAGCGTCACCGTATCCGGCTCCCCGGTGGTGGTGACCGGCGATCTTGATCTCGAGCTCCCCGGCCCCGAGGAGGTCAGCGGAGACATGAGCGTCGCTCTGACCGACGTCGCCGTGCGTCGCGGTGACCGCCCGGGCACGCTCATCGTCGAGGGCGTCAACGGCACCGGGGGACGGCTCGGTATCCGCGTCATGGGACAGCAGGTCCGCGGGCTCGTCGACGAGACGTCACTGGTCGTCGCTGAGGGCCGGTTCACCGAGACCGTGGACCTGGGTGATGCCCTGCCGGACGACCCGGAATCCTCGTCCGACAGCGCCGTGACGGCCGTCGGCGCCCGGGGGGGACGGCCCCAGGTACGGATCATGGCGCAACGTCGTGCCAAGGTCAGCGCGTCCGCGGCGGAGTCTCAGGTGTACCGGGCGGAGTACTACCGCGCCGTGTGACCGGTTGTTAGTGTAGATAACCATGTTCTTCCGAGACCGCCGGAAGCGCCACGCCACCCGGGGCAGCGCCGACCCCACGGCGCCGGACGGCATGTTCCCCCACCTTCCGCGGCACCGCGCGGACTTCCTCCGCGAGCAGACGATCCGGCTGCTCAACGAAGAAGGGTTCGACACCTCCTGGCGGGCCGACGGTCTCATCGAGGCACGGTGTGTGACACCGCCGTCACGCCCCGGGGGCACGGTAGGCCCAGTGGGCACGGCGGGCACAGAACCCCCGTCCACGACAACGCTGCTGATCGGTCTCGAGACCCTCTCGCTGCAGCTCGCCGATGCGGGAGCCCACGCCAACCTCTCCGAACTCCTCGACCTGATCCGCAGACACATCCATACGGTCACCACCGGTACCGGCGCCGAGGCCCGCCCCGACCTCGCGGACCTGCCCGACGCCGACTTCCTGCGACACCTCCGTATCCGGCTCGCAACCGGAGAGACACTCGCCGCCATGTCGGGAACCGTCAACGACGCCTCCCGGGAGTTCACCGGTGATCTGCACGTCTCCCTGGCCCTCGACACGCCCGACACGGTCGTGGTGCTCGATGACACCGCGCTGGCCGCCCATGGTTCGGCGACGGCCGAGGAACTCAGCGATCTGTACCGTGTCGGCTACCGCAACACCTGGCAGGAACTCACCGACTGCCAGGTCAGTACGACCCCGGTCCAGGAGATCGTTCAGGGGGCTGTCCAGAAGGCCGATACCGCGGCGCGATTCTGGACGGTGGAGTCCGACTCGTTCTTCCTGACCAGCGCAGCCCTGTTCCTCGATGACCTGCTTCCCCGGTGGCTTCCGGGCCTCGACATGACCCACGGCGTGCTCGTCGCCGTCCCCCACCGCCATCTGATGCTGGTCCGTGAGGTCAGCACCGGCCAGGACCTGGTGAACGGAATCAAGGCCATGAGCACGGAAGCCCTGACCCAACACCGGAGTAATCCCGGGCCGCTCAGTGCCCGACTGCACCTCTGGCACGACGGTGAGACCACGGCCTTCACCGACATCTCCACCAATGCCGACGGACAGCAGGTTGTGGCGATACACCCGGACGCCTACCTCGCATCACGCATCGAGTCCTGAGCGGAGCCCTCAGCGGCACAGTTGCCGATGCCGGAGCCGGCTGACGCTGGAAAAGTCTCCGCCCGTGCACGCTAATCAGGGAAAAGCGTGCACGGGCGGAGACGTATTCAGAGGCTCCAGGAGGAGCGGTCGGTCAGCGGTCTGCGATGACCACCATGGCGGTGCGCAGCACGCGGTCGCCCAGGCGGTAGCCCCTGCGCAGGACGGTGCCGACAGCCTTGTCGTCACCGCTGGAGGTGTCCTGCACGGCCTCGTGCTTCGACGGGTCGAACTCGTCGCCCTCGGCGCCGAAGGTCTCGACCTTCAGGCCGTTGAGCACGGAGTCCAGCTTGTCGGCCACGGCCTTGAGCGGACCGTTGAGATCACCGTGCTGCTCGGCGAGATCCAGATCGTCCCGGATCGGCAGCAGTGAGGCTGCGACATCCGCCTTCGCTGCCTCACCGATGCCCACCCGGTCCCGCTCGGTACGGCGACGGTAGTTCGCGTACTCGGCGCTGACACGCTGCAGGTCGGCGGTGCGCTCGGCGAGCTGGGTCTCCGCATCGGAGAGTTCACCGGAACCGTCGATGTCGGCGTCCGCGGTCTCGGGGACCCCGTCCTCGACATCGCCGGCCAGTGCCTCGGTGGTTTCCTCGGCAGCTTCCTCGGCCTCGACGGTCTCGGCGTCAACCGCACCGTCGGAAGCCTCGGCGTCGATGACAGCGTCCTCTTCCGGGGTGGTCTCGGCCAGGTCCGGCGAGGTGTACTCCTCGTCGGTCACGTCCGGGTCACCGGGGTTGTCGGGCATGGTCACTTGGAATCATCTCCGGACTTGTTGTCGTCCTCGTCGACGACCTCGGCGTCGACGACGTCGTCGTCAGCGGCGCCCTCGCCGGCGGCACCGTCGGCACCTTCAGCGTTGGCGGCCTCGGCCTCGTAGATGGCCTTACCCATCTCCTGGCTCTCGGCGGACAGCTTCTCGACGGCCTCCTTGATCGCCTCGATGTCGTCGCCCTTCAGCGCTTCGTCGACGGCGGTCGCAGCCTCCTCGACCTTGGTCTTGGTCTCCTCGGAGACCTTGTCCTCACTGTCGGAGAGGAACTTGCGGGTCTGGTAGGCCATCGACTCGGCGGAGTTACGGACCTCCTGCTCCTCGCGACGCTGCTTGTCCTCGTCGGCGTGAGCTTCGGCATCCTTGACCATCTGGTCGATCTCCTCCTGGGTCAGGCCGGAGCCGTCCTGGATGGTGATCGAGGTTTCCTTGCCGGTGCCCTTGTCCTTGGCGGTGACGTGCACGATGCCGTTGGCGTCGATGTCGAAAGTGACCTCGATCTGCGGCACACCACGCGGAGCGGGGGCGATGCCACCGAGCTCGAAGGAACCGAGCAGCTTGTTCTGCTGGGCCATCTCGCGCTCACCCTGGAAGACCTGGATCTGCACGGAGGGCTGGGAGTCCTCGGCAGTGGTGAAGGTCTCCGACCGCTTGGTCGGGATGGTGGTGTTGCGCTCGATGAGCTTGGTCATCACGCCGCCCTTGGTCTCGATACCGAGGGACAGCGGGGTGACGTCGAGCAGCAGGACGTCCTTGACGTCACCGCGCAGCACACCGGCCTGCAGGGCAGCACCGACGGCGACGACCTCGTCCGGGTTGACGCCCTTGTTCGGCTCCTTGCCGCCGGTCAGTTCCTTGACCAGGTCAGAGACCGCGGGCATGCGGGTCGAACCACCGACGAGCACCACGTGGTCGATGTCGGCGACCTTGAAGTCGGCATCCTTGAGGACGGACTCGAACGGCTTCTTCGTCCGGTCAAGCAGGTCCTGGGTGATGCGCTGGAACTCGGTGCGCGACAGCGTCTCGTCGAGGAACAGCGGGTTCTTGTCCTGGTCGACGGTGATGTACGGCAGGTTGATGCTGGCCTGCTGGGAGCTGGACAGCTCGATCTTGGCCTTCTCCGCTGCCTCACGCAGACGCTGCAGGGCCATCTTGTCCTTGGACAGGTCCACGCCGTTGGCCGTCTTGAACTTCTCGACGAGCCAGTCGACGATGCGCTGGTCCCAGTCGTCGCCACCGAGGGAGTTGTCACCGGAGGTGGCACGCACCTCGACGACACCGTCGCCGATCTCCAGCAGGGAGACGTCGAAGGTACCGCCACCGAGGTCGAAGACCAAGATGGTCTGCTCCTTGTCGCCCTTCTCCAGGCCGTAGGCCAGGGCAGCTGCCGTCGGCTCGTTGACGATACGCAGGACGTTCATGCCGGCGATCTGGCCGGCGTCCTTGGTGGCCTGACGCTGTGCGTCGTTGAAGTAGGCCGGGACGGTGATGACGGCGTCGGTGACGTCCTCACCCAGGTAGGACTCGGCGTCCCTCTTGAGCTTCTGGAGGGTACGGGCGGAGATTTCCTGGGCGGTGTACTTCTTGCCGTCGATCTCGCCGGTGGTCCAGCTGTCATCGCCGATGTGGCGCTTGACGGAGCGGATGGTGCGGTCGACGTTGGTGACCGCCTGGTTCTTCGCGGACTGTCCGACGAGTACCTCACCGTTCTTGGCGAAGGCGACGATCGACGGGGTGGTCCGGGCACCTTCGGAGTTGGCGATGACGGTGGCCTCGCCACCTTCCAGCACGCTGACGACCGAGTTGGTGGTTCCCAGGTCGATTCCGACTGCACGTCCCATGTTGACTTCCTCCTGCTGTTCTTGAGCTTGTTAAGTGAGCCGCGCTCAAGTCTGCACCCGACGTTCCGAGGTGTCAACCTGAGTTGAGTGCTTGCGACTCAATGTCTGACATCCTGTACAACTCACGGCGCGACAAAGTTGTTCCCGATCCACTCAACTTTTTTCGGAGCTTTTTTCTGAGCTTTCTGGAGCGCAGCGCAGTCCCCTAGGATCAAGCCCCATGAGCCTGCAGATGCGCCTCCTCGCCGCCTTCCCCGGACGTTCGGGGAGAGCATCCTGGTCCTCGCCGGAGAAAGTACGCGATCTCATGGGTCGACCGCATCCCTCCGTACCTGTGCCCCACGAGCTCTACCAGGTCAACCACGTGGTCAAGGACACCATCACCACCCCGGACGGCGAGTTCACCACGCACAGCCTCGTGCCCGCCACCGACGATCCACGGGACACGCCGCTGGACATCTGCATCTACGTCCACGGCGGCGGTTACGTCCACGGCCTGAGCACCGCCCACTGGGCCTTCATCAGTGACATCGCAGGGTCCGGAATGAAGGTCATCGTCCCGGACTACGGGCTGGCACCGGAGTACGAGGCCACCGCCGCTGCCCGACTGCTTGACGCCGTCCTCGACCGCGCCGTCGCGGAGGCCGACGCTTCAGGTCTGAGCATTCGCCTCGCCGCAGACTCCGCCGGTGCCGGACTCGCACTGGGCTGGATGCTTGACCGTCTCGACGGCGTTGAGCACCCCGGAACCCGACAGATCGACAGGATCGACCGGATCGACCGGGTCCTCCTCAGCTCCCCCTGGCTCGACGCAGCATGCAGCAGCCCCGGCACCGATGAACTCGTCGCCGAGGACCCCTGGCTGCACCCGGACGGGCTCCGCGTCGCAGGGAACGCGTGGGGACGACAGGCCGGCGTCGGTTCGGTACTGGTCAGCCCATTGAGCGCGTCCGATATGTCACTCGCGTCTCTGCCGCCCCTGCATGTCTGGAGCGGCACCCGGGACGTGCTGCACGCCGACGCGACACTCCTCTCCCGACGTACCGGATGCGGCATGACTGTCGTCGACGGTGCGCTCCACAACTTTCCGTTACTGCGCACACCGGAGGGCAAGACTGCACGCGGCGAGATCATCTCCCGACTCTCAGCGTGACCCGGGCGACACGTCCGACGTCGCCGAGGATTAGTGTGACAGTCCTCGGGGGCTAGAATAGACCGGACCGTTCCGTGCGCCGGTGCCACACAGCACGGCGCAGAACCGTGTGACGAAACGAAGAGACCAGATGAGCAATCCCTCAGACCCCCACCGCCACCATGGTGACGACCTCCCGCGCGACACTGACGCGTTCGAGGACACCGAATTCTCCATGGGCACCAAGGATGCCAACGATGCCACGGCAACATCCGACGGCGGTTCCACCGGCGCACCTGCGGGCAGCTCCAGCGGCATCGAGGGAGCCGAGGGATACGACGCGGAGGTTGCGTCCTCCGGCGACGTGCAGGACGACACCACCGGGTCGGAGGGCGACCGAGAGGTCATTGACGCCGAGTCGACAGAGGTGACCGACGACGAGCCGCTGGGCTCCGCCCGCGACCCCGAGGTCACCGGCATCATCCCGGTCGTCAATGACGACCGCATCTCCGAACACGAACAGAGGCTGGCCGAAAGCAACGAGAATTCAGACACCACCGTCATCCCGACTGCCGGCCCAGCCGAGTCAGCCGGTGCGGCAGGCGCAGCGAGCACAACCGACGGTGATGCGTCGTCCGCCCCCACCCCGGCTGCCGGCAGCGGAGGGGATTCCGGTGGGCCACCGCCGGGCAGCGGTTCTCGCCCCTGGTACGCACGGTTCCCCACGTGGGGATGGATTCTCATCATCGGTCTGGGACTGTCCGTTATCGGCGCAGCCACGGCTGTCGCACTGATGCGCACCGGCGATGGTGAAGAGCGCCATTCCCCCTACTCCAGTGTCGTCCCGAACTACCCACGTCCAGAGGCGTGGGACTCGAGCAGCCCGATCCCCAGCGCTCAGCCCGACAACAGTGCCGGCACCGACTACTACTATGAACCGGAGTACGACGAGCCTGAGGAATACACCCCCTACACCCCGGACGAGTCCGAGGATGCTGCACCGTCCTCCCAGGCACCGGCCCCGAGTGAGCAGAACCCCGGAAACGGCGGAAACGGCAGTAACAACGGTAACGGGGGGAACACCGGTGGCAACAACGGCGGCAACAATGGCGGCGGCAACCAGACCACCCCGGGCGGCGGAAACGGCGGCGACGGTAACGGCGGTGGCAACAACGGTGGTGGAAACGGTAACGGCGGTGGCAACAACGGTGGGACCGAAGGTGGCACCGAGGGCGGGGGCGGCAACACCGGACCCGGCACTGGTGACGGAGACGGCGCCGCCGAGGAGTAACCACCCGATTCAGGGTTGACCCACAGCGTTGATTCCGGCGAGTTCGGACGGTCGGCTGTCACGGCGGCAGGGCGACTGGCACAATTACAGAAATGAGCACTGAAGAGAAGAACGCGGCGGGAACTCGGCAGCCACGCCCGCTGGACCAGTCGACGAAGCTCCAGAACGTCCTCTACGAGATCCGCGGTCCGGTCAACTCCGAGGCTGAGCGGATGGAGGCGGACGGTCACCGCATCCTCAAGCTCAACACCGGCAACCCTGCGGCTTTCGGTTTCGATGCCCCCGACACGATCGTGCAGGACATGATCGCTGCACTGCCGTATGCGCAGGGGTACTCACAGTCGAAGGGCATTCCGTCTGCCCGGCGAGCGATCGTCGCCCGCTATGAGGTCGTGCCGAATTTCCCGGCCTTCGATATCGACGACGTGTTCATCGGCAACGGCGTCTCCGAACTGATCACCATGACCACCCAGGCCCTGCTCAACGACGGCGACGAGGTGCTCATCCCCGCGCCGGACTACCCGCTGTGGACGGCGGCGACCACCCTCTCCGGCGGCAAGCCGGTGCACTACCTCTGTGACGAGGAAGATGACTGGGCACCGTCGATCGAGGACATCGAGTCGAAGATCACCGAGCGCACCAAGGCGATCGTGATCATCAACCCGAACAACCCCACGGGCGCGGTGTACAGCCGCGAGGTCGTCCAGAAGATCGTCGACATCGCACGCGAGCATTCCCTCCTGCTGCTGTCCGACGAGATCTACGACAAGATCCTCTACGACGACGCCGTGCACGTGAACACTGCGGCGCTGGCCCCCGACCTGCTGTGTATCACCTTCAACGGCCTGTCCAAGGCGTACCGGGTCGCCGGATACCGGGCCGGTTGGGCCGTGATCACCGGGCCGAAGGAACACGCGAAGGGCTTTATCGAAGGGCTGACACTGCTGGCCTCCACCCGCCTGTGCGCCAATGTGCCCGCCCAGTACGGGATCCAGGTGGCCTTGTCGGGACGGCAGTCGATTGACGACCTCGTCCTGCCCGGTGGCCGGCTGCTGGAGCAGCGCAACACCGCGTACACGAAGTTGAACGAAATCCCCGGTATCAGCGTGGTCAAACCGATGGGTGCGTTGTACGCCTTCCCGAAGATCGACCCTGAGGTCCATGAGATCCACGACGACGAACAGTTCATGTTCGATCTGCTGCGCTCCGAGAAGATCCAGATGGTGCAGGGGACAGGCATGAACTGGCCCTCCCCCGACCACTTCCGTGTGGTCACCCTGCCGTGGAAGCAGGACCTGGCTGAGGCGATCGACCGCCTGGGGAACTTCCTGTCCTCCTACAGGCAGTAGGGTACCCCTGACGTGAACGCCAGTTCCCGGACGCCTCACCGTCCCCGCCGGCTGCTCTCCTTCCTCCGCACCCGTCGGCTCACGCAGCTCGGCGTGATCGAAACGGTTCTGGCGGCTGTCCTCACCGTCGTCGAATTTCTGCAGATACCGGCACCAGTCCCGCTGACGACGGTGGTCTTCGCCACACTGACCCTCGTTCTTGTCGCCTGTACGGCGAGTTTTCCCGTGGCTGCCTCGATGCTGTCCCTGGTGTTGATCCTCTCCATGTTCGCGGTGGCTGACGTCGCACCGCTGTACTCCATATTCTTCACAATGCTTGTCGTCGAAGTCGTCGCAGCAAGCGGCCAACTGCTGCTCGCCGGCTCCCTGGCGCTCGCACACTGGGCCCTTTCCGCATTCGACCCGCAGGCAATGGCCTTGTCCACTGACGTGGCGGCACTGACGGTCGTCGCCCTGGTGCTCGCCGCCGCATACATGGTGGGATGGTCCCGTGCGAGCCACGGGAGACAACAGGAGAAGCTTCGAGCGTCACTCGCCGAGCAGGAACGCCGTCAACGCCTGGAACTCGCCCGGGAACTGCATGACTCCGTGGCCACGTCGCTGACAAGCGTGGTGATGCAGGCACAGGCGCTCACGCTCTTGCCCACATCCCATGATGACGCCAGGTCACGTCACGGTTTGGAGACGATCTCCGAGAAATCCAGGGAAGCGCTGTCCAACCTCCGGACAATGGTGCAACTGCTCAATGAGAAGCCCAACCACACGTCATTCCGCACGCGCACCGACAGTCCGCCGCTCAGCGTGGCCCTGGAGAAGGCACAGCAGGAACTTGAAGCCCATTCGCTGGAGGTCTCGGTAAGGATTGACCTTCCGTCCGAGATAGCCACGGTCGTCGATGCCCCCGATACCCCGGATCCACGGCACGCATCCCTGCCCCCGTCACCGCCCGCGGCCAGTACGTGGATCGACCGGGACACCGCGACCAAAGTCCTTACGGAGATGACCTCGAACGCGGCAAAACACGCACTCAAGCACTCGACGGTATCCCTGACCTGCACTGTGACCGAGGGGACGTTCATTCTCTCCATGACCAATCTCCTCGCACGCCCTACCGGTTCATCCCGGGACGGCCTGCTCTCCGGAGGTGTCGGCCTGGGGTCGATGCACGCTCGAGCTGCAAAGGCCGGGGGTGAACTGGAAACGGAGTTAATCGACCCCCGCACCGGTACGGGCAGTGTGAGCCCCGGCGGTACCGCTGTAGAGGGGGGAGCGGCGGCCTGCTTCTGGCGTGCGACCCTCCGACTCCCTATAGTTGTTATCAAATCTTGATAAACACCCCTCACGCCGATTCAAGGAGTACGCATGCCCTATTCTCCGACGTCCCGCCCCTCTTCGACGTCTCGCCGTCTCGTCCTCGCTGCGACGGCCGCCGCGCTGACCGCCGGCCTGTCCACCGGGATCGCGTCCGCCGACACTCCAGAAGCTCCGGAAGCCACTGCCGCCACTGCCACCTCATCCATCCTGGGTTCGTCCGGTTCTTCCTCCTGGACGGATACGAAACGGGCGATCTCCGACATCTTCAGCTGCAAGTACAACCCGAATCTTCCCTGGTGCCGTAACCGCTGAGAGACTCGACCAGCACTCTGCCTGATATGCCCCCTCCGCTTGTCCGCCTCCTGATCGTGGACGACGACCCCCTCGTCCTTTCTTCCCTTCGCCTCTACTTCGGGTCACCCGCCGGTGAATCGATCCTGGTCGTCGGCGAAGCGTCCACCGGCCAGGAAGCCCTCGATATCCTGAATGCCTGCGCCCGGGACGAACCCGTCGACGTCGTCCTCGCTGACATCCACCTTCCCGGCATGGACGGTGTGGAGTTGCTCGGCCGTGTCCGCCAGCTCCCGGACCCGCCCGTGTTCGTGGCGATGACCGCGCTCGACGAGGAGGAGACGATGCTCTCCGTACTCGCGCAGGGCGGCCGGGGTTATATCCTCAAGAGTTCACGCCCCGAGTTCATCATCGACACCGTCCTCGCCACGGTCAATGGTGGAACTGTGGTCAGTCCGCAGCCGGCGTCGAACCTGGTGAGGCACCTGGCTCCGGAAACGAGCGAGACCGTCCCGTTGGCCCCGCCCGGCGATGCGTCGCCGGCGAAAAAGGTACCCGACGCACCCGTGCTACCCCGACTGTCTGCCTCCGAGGAGAAGATACTCTCCTTACTCTGCATCGGCCTGTCCAACGCCGAGATCAGCCGCCGGAGCGGACGCTCGTCCAGCATGGTGAAGAAACAGGTGTCTCAACTCCTGAGCAAGTTCGGCGCATCGACCCGGGTGCAGCTGGCAGTGCTCGCCGTGGAAGCCGGCTTCCGTCCCGATGACATACGGTGACGCGCACCCGACCTCACCCGGTCTAGTATCCGTGCTATGACAGCCCACCGTCGCCCACGGCCCTGCCTCGCCACCACGCCTGCTGCCCTCCTCGTCACCGCTCTCCTGGGGGCGGCCACAGCCACGTCCGCAACGGCCGGCACCGCCGGCAAACCCGAGAGTGCCGATAGCCGAGGCAGCATCGTCCGTGTCGAGCCCCTCCCCGATGACCTCGTGCTCACCCACGCCTCCCGCGGTTGGCTGTTCGAGTACACGACCTCCGGCCCGCAGGGCGGGACGGCCACCAGTCTCGGGACGCTCTACCTTCCCGACGGAGACGCCCCGAACGACGGATGGCCCGTCGTCGCTTACGGTCACGGAACCCAGGGGCTCGGAGACAAGAACGTCAGCTACACCGGGTGGATCGGTGAGGACAACACCGGTGACCAGTACCTCGCTGAATGGCTGGATGTGGGCTTCGCTGTCGCCGCACCCGAGTACGTAGGGCTGGGGACCGACGGCGTCCACCCGTACCTGAACACCCGCAGCGCTGGCGCGGCGATGATCGACATCGTCCGGGCCGCCAACACCGTCACAGCCGATGTCTCCCCCACCTTCGTCACCAACGGGTACTCGCAGGGCGGCCACGCCTCAGTCGCCGCCGCGTCGATGGTTGGTGAATACGCCCCCGAACTCCACCTGGCTGCTGCGACCGCGGGAGGCGTGCCGGCCGGGGTCGCCGACGAGATCACGAAAGTCGCACCATGGATGCAGATCAATCAACCCGATCTGATGACGTATTTCGCCTACGTGCTCGCCGGGTTCCGTGCCGCCGACCCCACCTTCCCGCTGGACGACTATCTCACCGACCGTGGCCGAGAGCTCGTGGATGCCGCCGAGGAGCTCAACTACGCCGACATGGCAGAGGCGGTCGGCTCCACGACAGTCGGTGAGCTGGTGACCCGCCCCTTGTCGGACGGGCCGCTACGCGACGCGCTGGCACAGCATCTCAATCTCCCCACCAGCAGTTGGGACGCGCCTGTGTTCATCTACCAGCAGGCATTCGACATGGTTTCACCGATGCCCTACACCAGCAATCTGGTGGCGAAAGCCCGGTCGAACGGGCAGGACGTCACCTACCGGGTGGACCGGGATCCTTCCGGACACGCCGGGTGGACGGACGGTCTTCCCCAGGCCCTGGAGTTTGCGACCGCTGCGGTGTCGGCAACAACACGGCAGTGACCCTTCAGTGACACCGCACCGCGTTGCCATGGATCTTTAATCCACGGCTCGTAGATTGAATATCAGCGCCTCCGGAGGTCGCTGAGACACCACGATCACGGTGGTCACCGGAGCCAACGCAGGTGAACTCACCGTCGCAACGACGGTACCCGGCGAAAGGACCCGTATACGGCAGCTGAGCATTCTCCTCTTGAAACGTCAGCACCTCGCCCCCGGCAGCAGCAATGCTTCCGGGGGCGAGGTGTGTGCGGAGGAGAGAATCCCGCGGCAGATCCGCGACGGAGGCGGTTTCCGAGCAGGATGACGCTGAGTCGGGGAACTCGCCGCCGTTATGCTCGCAAACCGCCCCGGAACACCGCCTTCTGAACTACGTCCGGAAGTTCAGGTAGGCCTTCGACGGAGTCGGGCCGCGCTGCCCCTGGTACTTCGAACCCAGCGGGCCCGAACCGTAGGGAGACTCGGCGGGGCTGGAGAGGTTGAACAGTGCGAGCTGCCCGATTTTCATCCCCGGGTAGAGGGAGATCGGCAGGTTCGCGGTGTTCGACAGTTCCAGCGTGATGTGCCCGGTGAACCCGGGATCCACGAAACCCGCCGTCGAGTGGGTAAGGAGTCCGAGACGGCCCAGCGACGACTTCCCCTCCAGACGGGCCGCGAGGTTGTCCGGCACGGTCACGAATTCCAGAGTGGACCCGAGGACGAACTCACCGGGGTGCAGGATGAACGCCTCGGCGGCCACGCCACCGTCGTTGACGTCGGTCCCGTCCTCACCGGTACCGTCGCCGACCTCGACGAGGGTGGTGAGATCCTCCTGCGGCAGGCGCGGATCGATGTGTGTGTACCGGGAGTTGTTGAACACCCGGAAGTAGCGGTCGAGACGCACGTCGATACTCGACGGCTGGATCAGGGTCGGGTCGAACGGGTCCAGGGCGAGGTCACCTGAACCGAGGGCTGCGCGGATGTCTCGATCGGAAAGAAGCACGTCACTTACCCTAGCGGACCAGCTGCCACCCCGTTGTCTCACCCCGCCGCTGGACTGTGTTAAAGTCATCGGCAGTGCGAAAGCCCAACCGCAGAAGCACCAGCGCCGATGTAGTTCAATGGTAGAACATCAGCTTCCCAAGCTGAATACGCGGGTTCGATTCCCGTCATCGGCTCCACAGCACGTCAGAGGGCGTCTCCGGAAAGATCGGAGATGCCCTCTGCGTATATCTGATATCGGTTCCTCAGATGATACCTGCCACTGTGGCATTATCTGGGCATGACCAGCACACACGCGCTTTTCCTCGGGGGACGTTCCGGAGTCGGTAAATCCACCGTCGCATTCGCCCTCCATGATCTGCTGTCGTCGAGGAACGTCACACATGCCGTCGTCGAAGGCGACGCCCTCGATCTGGCGTACCCCTCCCCGTGGAAACACCAGATGGCAGAACACAACCTTCGAGCAATATGGGCGAACTACACAGCGAACGGATATCACCGGCTGATCTACACCAACACGGTCTCCGTACTCGAAACCGACAAGCTGGCTCAGGCCATCGGCGGCGATCCGATTGTGACGTCGATACTGCTTCAAGCATCGGATGAAACCACCGCCGAACGCCTGGAGCGTCGGGAGCAAGGGAGGAGTCTCGACGAACACATCGATAGGAGTGCGCGATCTGCGGGTTTCCTCGACGCGAAGTCCCCCGCCTCCGTACTCAGAGTAACTACCGACGGGCGTACGCCCGTCGACATCGCCGAACAACTCGTCAGCATTCTGGGCTGGTAGGCCCCAACTTACAATCACGAGTCTGGACCTCCTGGCCCGTCAGGAGAGCCACGTCGTCGGCAGCACGCAGCACCACACACACATTCGTCACCTGCGTCCGAAGGCCAGTGGAAACCGCCCGGTACGCTCGACGCCATGAATGACGACGAAACTGACCTCGGACTGCGCGCGGATGAGATCCACCCGACCGATGCCACTTGCAGCTTGTCCCTCTTTGAGAACAGCTACCTCGGCATCAAACCCTGTGTCATGTTCAATGTCGACGTTGAATGTGAGGAGATCGAACGCGATGACGACGATGACGAGTTCGACGGAACACTGGGGATAGCCATCGAAGGGGCTCGCTTCCAAGGAAAATCCTGGAGAGACCTGGATAGTTTTCACTTGGACAATGTGGAGTGCTTCACCAATATTGATGATCCAGATATCTCGGTGTACTTCGACACGATGCACCGACGCATGGGGCGGTTGACCATCGAAGTAATCCAGCGACGAGGGGACCTCGTCGACCTGCGTATCGCCGCCAGTGAGGATATCGACGACCTGGGACTGGACAGCTTTTCAGTGAACGTCACGGCGACGTTCACAGGAGTGAGTGCCACTCTCACGAGCAAAGAAGTGGCAGTCTCGGATCTGATCGACCTCGACGGGCTCGTAGAGGGAAGCCCAGGTCATTGGAGTGTCCCGCAATGATGTGTCGTCGACTCCCCGAGCAACTGGGCTCGCCGATCAGCGCTTCAGCAACCCGGAGTCCTGCAGCAGCTCCTCCACCCACGTGCCGTTGAGCTTGGCGCGCAGCCGGGACTTGAGGAAGCCCGGGACGGGCAGCTTGAACTTCGTGGTCAGCGGCTGTTCGTCGAAGCTCTTCCGGTCCCGGAGGTGGTAGGTCGCCTTCAGCAGCTCGCGCAGGTCATACACCGACCCGAACACCTCGGGGATGCCGCGCTCGACGTTCATGAAGGTGTAGACGGCCTCCATGGCGGTTCGTACGGAGTACTCGGTGGTGAACACGGTGTCCCGCGACGGTGATTCAGCGAAGTTGCCGATGAAGGCAAGGTTCTTCGACCCCTCCGGCACCACGTCCGGACGGTCACCGGCACGACGCGGCATGAAGTACGCCGTGATGAACGGCATGTACACCGGGTTGGTGTTGATCGACTCCTGCTTCGACATCTCGGCGATCTGTTCGGTGGGGACGCCCAGGTGGTAGAGCCACTCCTGGGTGATCTCCTCACCCGTGCAGTCGACGATGGGCTTCTTGATGTAGTCGCCGTCGACGTCCGAGTAGAGGGCGTAGATCCACACGATGATCTCGTTCTCGTTCTGGGACATGAAGTGCGGCTGACGGTGCACCGCGAAGCTCATCAGCCAGGTGGAGTCCGCGACGGTGATGATGCCACCGGTGTTGACCTTGCCGTCATGCAGGGAACGCCTCGTCAGCCGTTCGATGAACGGCTCGACCTTCCCGTCCTTCAGCGTCGCCGTGGCAGCGACGTACCAGCTCTTCTCCGGGAGGTTCTTGTAGAACACCCCCGGGCGTCCGAAGTCCTTCGACTTCGCTGCGAGGTTCTCCCACAACGTCCAGGCTCCACCGGGTTCGGTAGTGACGGGCGCCGGGGTGTTGTGGTCACCGTAGGTAGTGGACTCGGTGATGGACCCGTTGGTCACGAACACGAAGTCGTTCTCACCCAGCGCGATGGTCTGCGCGCCGTCCTCGGTCTCGACCTGCAGCGCCGTTGCTGTCTTGGACGACCCGGTGACCTCGACATCGATGTCGACGACGGTGGTGCCGTAACGCACGTCGACGTCATGGTCGAGGAGGAACGTCAGCACCGGCAGGACCATGGAGTCGTACTGGTTGTAGCGGTTGAACTTCAGCGCCGTGAAGTCCGGCAGACCACCGGTGTGGTGGATGAACCGCATCACGTAGCGGCGCATCTCGATGAGGGAGTGCCACTTCTCGAAGGCGAACATCGTGGCCCAGTAGAACCAGAAGTTGCTGTCGAAGAACTCGTCGGAGAAGTAGTCCTCGATCGTCCGTCCTTCGAGCGTGTGCTCGGAGGCGGTGACCAGCTTGACGATCTCGAGCTGCGCCTTTTCGGTGAGGGTGAAGTCGCCGTCCGAGGGGACCCGGTTGCCACGGTCGTGGATGAGGCGACAGTTGGACGAGTTGGGATCGTCCTTGTCCAGCCAGTAGTACTCGTCCAGGTAGGACGCTCCGGGGATCTCGAGTGACGGGATCGAGCGGTACATGTCCCAGAGACACTCGAAGTGGTTCTCCATCTCACGCCCACCACGGGTGATGAAGCCGATGTCCGGGCGGTCCGCACCGTCAAGCGACCCGCCGGCCAGCGGGAGTTCCTCGATGAGGTGGATGTTCTTGCCTGACATCTGGGCGTCCCGGATCAGGAAGGTCGCTGCGGCGAGACCCGCCAGCCCCGTCCCGACGATCCAGGCGTGCTTGTCCTCAATGCCTTCAGGCTTCCGCGGACGTGCGAACGCCTCGTAGTTTCCGTTGGAGTAGTACATGTCGGTCCTCTACTTTCTACCGGGTCGAGCCCGGGATCTCGGGGAGAAGCCGCGGAACCACTTTCCCGGAGTCGTTCCGGGGCAGTGTCTCCACACGGACGATGTTGTCCAGGGCGCAGAACTGGTTGACACCGGAGAGGACCGCGGTGTTCAGGTCCTCGTCGGTGATGTCGGTGTCGGTGATGATGTAGGCGTTGATCGTGGCCACCAGGTCGTCCTGGTGTCCGATGACGAAGGCGTCCCGGATCTGCGGCAGCGTCAGCAGGAACTCCTCGATGGTGCGCGGGTGGATGTTCTCGCCGCCACGGATGACCATGTCGTCGGCACGACCACAGACGTAGAGTTTCCCGTCGTCGTCGATGAACCCCTTGTCCCCGGTCGACAGCATGCCGTCGAGCACGTCGCCGGAGTCCTTGTCGGACAGGAAGCCCAGGGAGGTCATGGAGTTCGACGAGTAGATGACGCCGGTCTGGCCGTCGGGCAGTTCGCGACCGTCGTCGCCGATGATCGCCAACCGCACGCCCGGTCCGGGGCGTCCTGCGGTGGTGGGGTCGACGACCATGTCCGCGGCGGTCGCCAGGGTGATCTGGCCGTGCTCGGTGGAGCCGTAGAAGTTGTGCACCACGCCGGTGCCGTCGCCGAAGCGGTCGTTGAGCTCGACGACAAGTTCCGGCGGGATGGCGTTGCCGGCCGAGACGATGTAGCGGATGCCGGAGACATCGACGCGGTTGTCGACGACACCGGCGAGGACCTGCCGCAGGTAGACCGCCGCAGAGACGATGCCGGTCACCTTGTGCCGGGAGATGTCCCGGATGTCGGTGTCCATGTCGAACCAGCGCCGGGTGAGCAGGGTCGATCCTGTCGCCATGGAGATGTGCAGGTTCAGCCATCCCCAGGCGTGGAACATGCCGACGGACAGCTGAATCACGTCGCCGGAGCGGAACGGGATGCGTTCCAGGATGCTGCCGAGCACCTTGGGCGTCCGCGGGACGGGCAGGACGACGGCCTTGGGAACCCCACGGGTCCCGGACGACATGACGACGGTCGATTTCTGGGTGGGACGCTCCGGCAGCACGACGTGGCGGTACTCGCGCTGCCCGGCGGCCACGAGGGCGTCCAGTGAACCCGGCGTTCCCGACGCCTGCCCGGCGTCCGACCATTCAGCCACGCTGATCTTGTTGTCGGCGGAGAGCTTGTCCAGCACCTCGTCGAACTCCGCGTCGATGAACGTGACGCTGCTCGGGTATTCGGCGGCGATGTCCTGGAGCTGGGCCAGCGATGACCCGGGGTTGAGGATCTTCGCCTCCGCACCGAGATATGCCGCGGCAATGAGGGGAAGGACAAGTCCGCGACTGTTCCTGGCGATCACCGAGATCGACGAGATGTCCGATCCATCGTGGTCAGAGTAGGTCCGCAGGCTCCGTGCCAGTGCCCGGGCCTGCTCCCGGAGCTCCGAGTAGCTCAGGGAACCACGATCATCGATCAACGCCGTGCGGTGTGGGAATGAGGTAGCCCCCATCTCAGCCAGGGCCGCCAGGGACATTCCCCACCTGCCCATGGCACCGATGAGTCCGGCCGACTCCTTGGGCCCTCCCGTCCTCAGCACCCCGGCCTTGACGAGCGGCTTGAGTGAGCCGAACATCTGGGTGATCTGGGTACGTGCGGAGACGTGTGTTCCGTGTTTATGCATGCTGCCTCCTTCAGGCATCGTGAATTCCCGGTACTCCCCGGGAACCGGGCAAGGGTCAGAAGGTTGCCGCGATGACTTCAGCGGTTCGGGTGACACCCCTGTTGGTCATGTGGACCGGCAGGTTGTAGCCGGACACGTTCGTGGTGTCGATGACGCCGGCGATCAGGCGGACATCGTCGGGGGCGCATTCGCCGCGTCCTGCGGTGGCACCACGAATGTCGGCGAAGACGACATTGTCGCGTGAGCGGGCGGACACGAGTTCCTTCGACCAGTTGTGGATGTTCACCTCGGCGTCACGAATCCAGAAGGCAGGGATTCCGATGTCCCCCGGGATCATCTCGACATGGAGGAGGCACTGCTCAGCGGTCTCCGGCTTGGAGATCGTCGGGTAATCGGCCACCGTGATCCTGGCGTTGGGGGCGGCCGCCTTGATGCGGTTGATCGCGTCGTTCATCGCACGGGTCCACAGACCCTTCTGCTCCGCATAACGCTGGTTGAGGTTGAGGTAGGTGTCGGGCAAGCCGTTGGCCAGGACCTTGCCCATCAGCCAGCTGTAGGAGTCGTTGAACCCGAACTGGATGACCACGTTCGTCGTGTCGGCGTTAAGCGCCCTGTCAGCGAGCGCGTTGTCGATCTCACCCTTCAGCGTCATCGCCGGAGCTGCGGGTGAGTACGCCATCGCACCCGGGCAGGAGTAGTCACGGACGGCGAGTCCGGTCATCCGCCCGATCTGCCGCGGGGTGTTGGTCGAGGACTGGCCGCATCCGTGGGCGGTGTACTGGGACAACGGAGCCGCCAGACCGGTGTCGATCGGGATACCGGCCTGCTCCGCGGCTTGCCGGACCTTGGCACCGACGGTCTCGGCCGGGGTCGGGTTCGAGAGGTACGAGTCGCCGAAAGTGACCAGGTTCCTCGCGTCTGCCGCCTCTGCATGCGGGCTCGCTACGACCGCCCCTGCGACCACAACGCTCCACGCTGCCACCAGAGCGAGGGCAGCCCCCCTCACCGTCACTTTACCGGCTGTGATGTTCTTCGCCACTGAAGTACCTTCCATGCAGAAATAGTGCCCCAAGAGAAAATTCGAACCGCGGTCCCTTGCTTTCTCCGCGTTTGAGGGCAGGACGGTATAACAGTACTCCGACGATTAAATATCGGCGATAATTCCGGGGGGAATATGCGGTCCATATGGACCATGCATCTTCTTTATGCCTCCTCCTCCGGCAGGCGAATTTAACACACTCTAAACATTACTACTACAGTGCTACCACCTGGTTAAATATAAAAAGCAGTAATGACCGTCAGGACATTTTCCTGTCGGAGACGAATACTTCCGCAATACTCACTTATACAGTCTCGTCGAGCACCGGAGAAATACCTCGCCGAGGCGCCGCGGATTCGACCTGTTCGATCATCTGCGCCTTAAAGACCGGCCACGGTCACGAACACGGAAGATTCGCTTTCCGCCCCCTACGCCTCCCCCACGAGCCGTGCCCACAGCGCCGGATCAAAGGTCGTGGGCGACACATGCACCATGTGCCGCACCGCGTTGTCGAGCTTCGCCCGCCATACCCGGAGGGCGCCGTCGACATTGCCCGACAACAGCGCGTTGAGAATGTACCGGTCATCGCCCACAATGCGCTGTACCGCCGGGGTGTAGTCCAGCTGCAGCACCGATATGAACATGCGTAGGCGCAGCGTGAGCGCGTGGAACACCCGGGATGACTGCGGCAGGCCACTGGCGTCGGCAAGTGTCTGCTGGAAATGCAGGTCCGCCTGGTCCACGTCGGACGCGGTACCGTGCTCGGCCGCAGCCACGACGGCACGCAACGCCAACTGGGGTGCCAGCATCTGCTGTCGGGAACGGCCCGAGCACGCCCGCAGCAGGACGCGGCCCACCTGCAGCCGCGCCGCGTACAAGTCGATGATGTCGCTGCCGGTGACCAGCGGCAGGGCGAACGAGCCACCCGTCGCGGTGAGCAGGCCGTCGTCCACCAGCCGTCGCATCGCCGACCGGACCGCTGACACGGGAATCTCCATGTGGTTCGCCAGCCGGGTACTCGTCACGCGGTCACCGGGGCGGAATCCGGCGTTCATGATCTCCTTGCGCAGGGCGATCGCAATCTGTTCGGTGACCGATATTTCGTTCTGAAGACGTCTCGGTGTCGCCTCCGTGCGTGCGTTGGAGGGCGGGGGATACTCGGCAAGAGATAAGTAATTCGAGTCAAAATCAGGATCGTTTTTCGTCCGACGGCCCCCGGCGGCGCCTCCCTCGGCACGTTCCCACTGCAGCCCGTGCAACCCGTGGCCCACGGCGACAGACACCTGTGCCAGCAGGTCACCGGGGATCGCGTCCACCGTCGGGACACACGCGTCCAGGACAGCGGAAAGCTGACCAAGGAAGCCATCCCAACTCTGGCCACCCGGCTCCCACATGACGCGGACCAGCCCGGCCGGCAGGCTCTCATCACCAGCGTCGAACGTCGCCTGACTCTGCGGCCACCCCGACACACCCGCCACCCTCAGCGCCGCCATCAACGACGTCGCACGTCGCTCCGACGCCTGCCGCTCACCACTACGCACACTGCCCTGACCAGTTCCTCTACCACCGTCACCCTCGCCGTCGCGTTCCTCGAAAAACAGGGTCACCCGCGGGTACTCCACCCGAAACCCGGTAATCCACAAGTCACCCGATGTCGGCACCACAACTGACGTCGTGTCGTCCGACCCCGCCCGGATCCGGCGCATCGCCCGGCTGACCACCGGCTGGCTCAGCCCCGTCATCAACGCGATGCGGCGGGTGGAGTAGTCACGCCCCCCGACCCGCGGGCCTGCGGTCGCCAGGACGCCGGCGACGACCTCATCCGCCACCTCCTGAACTCGGGGCCGCCCCCGGGGTGGCGACGTCTCCGGAATGTCAACGGGGGAATCAGGACCCATAAGCACATCGTGCCACACCGTCACCCTCGTTTACCGATTTTTGACTCAAAGTGTCTCCCGTGCCGTAACTGGCACTGCCGGTGATGCGGAGGATGCGCCGATACTCGACCAGTATCGGTGCCAAGACAGGCACGTCACCATGAACAACATCGATCAAGAAAGCATCCGAGGAGGACAACCATGACGACCGCGAAACCCGCAGCTGACAAGGGAACGACCACCACAACCGGCTCCCAGGCGAGCGCAACAGCCGGACACACCGGCGTCTCCACCGACCACCTCGGATCCCTCGCCGACGCTGCCGTCGCCAAGGTCACCGCCTGGCTCACCGCCAGCAGGAACTCCACGGCGAAGGCCAACCCCTCCGCCGAGCGTCTTTCGGCAGTCCTCTCGGACCCCAACGGCCTGGACTTCACCGTCGGCTTCGTCGACCGCGTCGTACGCACCGAGGACCAGCGCGCCGCCGGCCGCGCACTCTCCGAACTCGGCGCCATCATGCCTGACACCCTCAGCGCCCTCGACAAGGCCCAGATCAGGATGGGCTCTGCCCTGGCTCCCGTCCTGCCGCAGGTCGTGGTCCCTGCCGCCCGGCAGCGCATCCGCTCGATGGTCGGCCACATGATCGTGGACGCCCGCGACAACAAGCTCGGCAAGGCCGTGGCAGAGCTCACCGCCGGCGGCCACCGTCTCAACATCAACCTTCTCGGCGAGGCCGTGCTCGGCGAGAAAGAAGCCGACAACCACCTCGAGGAGACCCGTCGCCTGCTCGCCCGCGAGGACGTCGACTACGTCTCCATCAAGGCGTCCTCCATCGCCTCCCGGATCAGCCTCTGGGGCTTCGACGAGACCGTCGACTACATCGTCGAGCGTCTCACCCCGCTCTACATCGAGGCCGCCCGCGCGCCGAAAGGCTCCAAGTTCATCAACCTGGACATGGAGGAGTACCGCGACCTCACCCTGACCATCGCCGTCTTCCGTCGTCTGCTCAGCCTGCCGGAGACGAAGAACCTCGAGGCCGGCATCGTCCTGCAGGCCTACCTGCCCGACGCCCTCGGCGCGATCCAGGAGCTCTCCGCCTTCGCCGACCAGCGCGTCTCCGACGGCGGCGCCGGCATCAAGGTCCGCCTGGTCAAGGGCGCCAACCTGGCCATGGAGACCGTACACGCTGAGGTCGCCGACTGGCCGGTCACCACCTGCGATTCCAAGCAGTCCACCGACGCCAACTACAAGCTGGTCCTGGACTGGACGATGCATCAGGAGAACATGCGCGGACTGCGCCTGGGTGTCGCCGGGCACAACCTCTTCGACATCGCCTTCGCCCACCTGCTCTCCGTGGAGCGCGGCGTGACCGACCGCGTCGAGTTCGAGATGCTGCAGGGAATGGCCACCGAGCAGGCGGACGCCGTGAGCTCCGACGTGGGCCAGCTGCTGCTCTACGTCCCGGCCGTGCGCCCCCAGGAGTTCGACGTCGCCATCTCCTACCTGGTGCGCCGCCTCGAGGAGAACGCCGCCAGCGCCAACTTCATGTCCGGCATCTTCGACCTCGAGCCCGGCAACGACATCTTCCGCCGCGAAGAGGCCCGCTTCCGGTCCTCCCTCGGTGACCTCTCCGAGCTGCTCGAGGCCAACGGCTACACCGCTCCACTGCCGAACCACCGCCAGGACCGCAGTGCCGAGGTCGAGCCGTCCTCCGATGAGCTCGCCGCGTCCTACACCGCGGCGGACGGTGGCCTGCCGGTCTTCCACAACGAGCCCGACACCGACCCGTCCCTGCCCGCGAACCAGCAGTGGGCCGCCAACGCCATCGACACCTCCACCAAGGACGGTTGGCTCGATGCCCAGACCGCGCCGACAATCGTCGCCGACGATGAGATCGACGCCCTGGTCACCTCCACCCGCGACGCCGCCGACGAGTGGGCCTCCCTGCCCGCCGCCGAGCGTGCCGCGATCCTCTACCGCACCGCCGACCTGCTCGCCGCCCGCCGGGGCCACCTGGTGTCCATCGCTGCCGCCGAGGTCGGTAAGGCCGTCTCCCAGGCCGACACCGAGATCTCCGAGGCCATCGACTTCGCCCGCTACTACGCACACCACGCGCTGGAGCTCGGCGACGTCGACAACGCCCGCTTCACCCCGGACCAGGTCGTCCTGGTCACCCCGCCGTGGAACTTCCCGCTGGCCATCCCCGCCGGCTCCACCTTCGCCGCCCTGGCGGCCGGCGCCGCGGTGATCCACAAGCCGTCGAAGCCCACCCCTCACTGCTCCATGGCCATCCTGGACGCCCTGTGGGACGCCGGCGTGCCCCGCGACGTCCTCCGCGGCGTCTACCCCGCCGACCGCACGGCCGGCCGCTCCCTGGTGAGCCACCCGTCAGTGGACCGCGTGATCCTCACCGGCGCCTCCGAGACCGCCGCGATGTTCGAGTCCTGGCGCCCCGAGCTCACGATCAACGCCGAGACGTCCGGCAAGAACGGCATCATCGTCACCCCCGCCGCCGACCGCGACCTCGCCGTCGCCGACATGGTGTACTCCGCCTTCGGCCACGCCGGCCAGAAGTGCTCGGCAGCTTCCCTGGGCATCCTCGTCGGCAGCGTGTACTCCTCGGAGCGCTTCCGCCGTCAGCTCGTCGATGCCGCGTCGTCGATGATCATCGACTGGCCCACCAACATGCGTGCCGACATGGGCCCGCTCACCGAGCTGCCCAGCGACAAGCTTGAGCGCGCCCTGACCACCCTGGAGGACGGTGAGACCTGGCTGCTCAAGCCGCGGCAGCTCGATGACTCCGGCCGTCTGTGGTCACCGGGCATCAAGGACGGCGTGAAGCCCGGCTCGTTCTTCCACCTCACCGAGGTCTTCGGCCCGGTCCTGGGCCTGATGAAGGCCGAGGACCTGGATGAGGCCATCACCCTGCAGAACGCCACCGACTTCGGTCTGACCGGTGGTATCCAGAGCCTCGATCCTGCCGAGGTCCGCACCTGGGTGGAGCGCATCGAGGTCGGCAACGCCTACGTCAACCGCGGTATCACCGGCGCGATCGTGCAGCGTCAGTCCTTCGGCGGCTGGAAGCAGTCTTCCGTGGGCCTGGGGTCCAAGGCCGGCGGCCCGAACTAC
Organism: Corynebacterium glyciniphilum AJ 3170; assembly: GCF_000626675.1. Taxonomy (NCBI): domain Bacteria; kingdom Bacillati; phylum Actinomycetota; class Actinomycetes; order Mycobacteriales; family Corynebacteriaceae; genus Corynebacterium; species Corynebacterium glyciniphilum. The sequence continues at coordinate 3,185,927 of NZ_CP006842.1, forward strand.
GTGATGCTCATGGGCAGCTGGTCCGACGACACCGCCGTCCCCTCGGCAGTGGCTCCCACCGGCTCTGCACCTGTGGACGGCTACATTGCCGAGCTGCAGCGCACCGGCGCATTGTCGGACGCCGACGCTGCCTGGCTCGCTGAAGCAGGGCGCTCCGACATCGACGCCTGGGAGACCGAGTTCGGCACTCCTCGTGATGTCACCGGCCTGACCGCCGAGGCGAACATCTTCCGGTACCGCCCCGCGCACGTGGTGTTGCGGATCAGCGCAGACGCCCGTCCCGTCGAGGTCGCCCGGGCCGTCATCGCCGCCCACCGCGCCGGCTCCCCGGTGCGTGTGGTGGTGGACCCTGCGGTCCGCTCCGAGGTCTCGGACGTCCTGGCCGCCTCGGTCCGGCTCGGTGTCGGTGAGCAGCCGGTCACCGCAGACGACGATTCATTCGCCACCCGCCTGTCCGCCGGAGTGCTGGACGACGGCGTCGGCGCCCGGGTACGCGTGATCGGCACGCGAAACCCGGAGACGTTGGAGCAGCTGGCCGACCGTCCCGAGGTGTGCCTGCTTAACGACGAGGTCACGGCGTCGGGCCGCGTCGAGTTGCGCCTGTGGCTCAAGGAGCAGGCCGTGTCCATGACACTGCACCGCTTCGGTAACCCGAGCACCGAGTTCCACGCCCTCGCTGACGAGATCCGGCGCGGGTAGGTCCGCCGGCGGTTGCCCCGGAGGTACAGCGGAATAGCAGCCCGGGCATCCGCGTTGAACCGGTCGTGAACATCGATATCTGGTCCGACGTCGCCTGCCCCTGGTGCTATATCGGCAAACGCCGGTTTGAATCCGCTCTCGCAGCTTTTCCGCAGCGTGATGAGGTCACGGTGACCTGGCACTCCTACCAGCTCGACCCGTCGCTGCCCGAACACGACGACCGCTCCGAAGCGGAGTATCTCTCCACCGCCAAGGGAATGCCTGTCGACCAGGTCCGCCAGATGTTTGGTCACGTCACGGAACAGGCCGCCGCAGAGGGGCTGGAATACGACTTCGATGCACTGGTCGTCGCCAACTCGATGAAGGCCCACCAGCTGATCCAGCTGGCGAAGGAATCGGAGGGCAAGGACGCCACCGGCGCCGTGGACATCGTGGAGGAAGCCCTGTTCCGCGCCCACTTCGAGGACGGCGAAGACATCGGCTCGGCGGACGTCCTGACGCGCATCGGCGTCGCCGCAGGGTTGGACGCCGAGGACATCGCCGCCGAGCTGCAGAGCGGCTCACGGATCCCCGCCGTGCAGGCCGATGTCCGGCGGGCTGCGTCCCTCGGCCTGAACTCGGTTCCCACGTTTGTACTCGACATGAACCTCGCCGTTCCCGGCGCGCAGCCCGTCGAGGTGTTCAGCCGTGCCCTGGAGCAGCAGTGGGAACGCTCCCACCCGGCACCGGCAACCATCCCGACGGTCACCGGCGCCCGGGATGACGCCTCGTGCGGTCCGGAGGGCTGCCAGCTGTAGCCAGCTGTAGCTCTACGGCTGCTCCTGCTTCGTGCGTCCCGTGCCGTCCTTGCCCCGGATGAAGATCAGGCTGGCGAGCGCGCCGATCACCGCGAGAATGGCGGCGATGATGAAGATGCCGTGCAGCCCGTCAATGAAGAAGCCGAGGGTCTCACGGGCGAACTCGGGCGACATCTTCGCGATCTCCTGGAACAGCCCCCCTTCGGCCGCATCGCGGAGCTGCCCTTCCATTGCCGGCGGCATCCCCGGCGGGAACTGCATGCCGTCGATGCCCGCGTTGACGCGGTCGGAGAGATAGGCCCCGTAGACCGCCACACCGAACGCGGTACCCAACGGCAGGGCGGTGTTCGCCAGCCCGGTGGCCATACCGGTGCGTTCGGACGGCACCACCGCCACGGCCAGGGACATCACGTGCGGCAGCATCAGCCCGGTGCCGGCGCCCAGCACCAGGTACATCGGCAACAGGTCCGCCCAGCCGGAGTCGACGTCCATCACCAGGCCCAGCATCAGCCCGCCGGCGACGACCAGCATGCCCACCGCCTGGACCACGCCGACCGGCACCCAGCGCACCAGAGCGATCCCCACCGCGGAGAACACCACCATGGGTACCGCCAGGGCACTGGAGACGTAGCCGATCTCCAGGGCGGACAGTTCCAGCTGCCCGGCGAGCCACAGGATGATGAAGGGCATCATGCCGAAGCTGAACATGCGGGAGGCGAAGGCGTTGAAGGTGACCGTGGCGAAAGAGGGGATCCGGAAGAGTCGGAAGTCGACCATCGCACGATCCCGTTTGGACAGTTCGAAGAGAACCAGGGCGGCGAACAGCAGCACGCCGGCGGCCAGCGCGGCAATGATGATCTCGCTGGTCCACCCCTGTTCCTGCCCGTCGATGATGCCGTAGTTGACCAGGACCAGCGAAACAATGATGAGCACCATCGCCCATGGCGAGATCCGGGCGCCGCGCAGGGCACCGGACGTCCCGCCGACGCTGTCCTGCCGGGCCGCACGCCGGGCCTCCCGCTCCTCGCGGTGCAGGTCAGGGATGAACACGAGCGTGGCGATCATGACGACGATGCCGATGGGGATGTTGATCGCGAAGATCCACTCCCAGGTACCGGTCTCCACCAGCGCGCCACCGACCAGGGGGCCGAATGCGCTGGCGGCACCGCCGATGCCCATCATCGCGGCAACCGACCGGGTGCGCTTCGCCGAGGACGTCGGGTCAGCAGGGTCGAAGGCGTCAGCCAACAGCGGGGTACATGTCCCGAAGACCAGCGCGCCTCCGGCACCCTGCAACGCACGGAAGGCGATGATCCCGGCCTCCGTCCCGGTCAGGATGCAACCGATCGACGCCCCGAGGAACAGGACATGACCGATGAGGAAGATCCGTCGTCGTCCGATGATGTCCGACAGGCTCGCGGCGGCGAGCATGAGGGAGGCGAAGGTCAGACTGTAGGCGTTGATGACCCACTGGGCACCGGACAATGACAGTCCCAGGTCCGCAGTAATCGCCGGAAGGGCGACCAGGACGATGGTGATGTCGATGGTCATCATCACCGTCGACAGTGCTGCCACAGTCAGGCTCCAGCCCACGGGACGCGGGGCTGGCAGCCGGTGTCGCCCTGCGGAGCGTCGGAGGTTCGCCGAAGAAGGCGCCGGGGAGTTCGCAGTCATTCCCTCACTGTATCGGAGGAAAAACCGCCACCCCTGTCGGATCTCCCTGAGAGCCTCTCCGGTAGCCAGACCGACCATTAGTGGTTAGCATGACCAACGAGCGACACATACACCCCTCTCCCAACTTTTCCCCTCTCTCTTCCTCCTCCACCTCCTCCCTCAACCTCTCACACCCCTCACTCTCTCCTCTCTCCACGCCCGGCGCCGTCGCGCCGGGCCGAACAAAGTGATTCACCGTGATCCTCGGAAAAGCATCAACTGACCCCTCACCTCCGTCCCCCGATACATCCCCAGATACATCTCCAGATGCCTCGCGCCACCGCGGCGGGGGCACCAGCGTCCAGCGCATCTCGCACGCCCTGGACCGGCGCCAGGACCGCCATCTGCAGCGCAAGTGGTACTTCATCGTCTCCGACGCGCTGGCGGTCTTCGCCGCCACGTTCCTCGCCAATGCACTGAGCCTCTACCTGTGGAAACCCCTGGGCTGGGCACTGGTGGAGGAGTTCTTCTCCCTGCGCAGTCTCGGCATGACCTCATTGCTGACGATGTGCTGGGTGGCCGCGATCGCCGTCTGCCGCGGGTACAGCCACCAGGCACGGGCGTTCCCGTCGATCGGGCGGGAGTACGTCCTCAAGGGGTCGCTGTCCTACTTCGCGGTCCTGGCGTGTGTGGACGCCCTGTCGAACTACGGATTGTTCCGGCAGTTCGCGTTGATGGCGCTACCCGCCGGGCTGGTGCTGATGACCGTCACCCGTCACCTGTCACGCCGGTACACCTCACGGTTCCGGACCGACCTCCAGCGCCAGTTCCTGGTGATCGGCAATGTCGCCGACATCAACAAACTGCTGTGCACCTCGTGGCACGAAAACAACGAGAACAACACCGAAAACCCAGGTTGGATTCACGCGATCCTGGTCACCGACCCGCACAACCGCGACAAACTGGCCGACACCGGAGATGTCCCGATCAATTCCGTCTGCATCGACGAGTCCTTCTCCAACGAGGATTTCGTGGCCACCGCCGCCGGCTACAACTGTGACGCAGTGTGGGTCGCCTCCCTGGCGGACTTCGGCCACCGCAACCTGCGCCGACTGTCCTGGCACCTGGACCGGCTGAATATGCGTCTCTACCTCGACCCGATGATCGAGGGCATCGCCGGCACCCGGCTGAACGTGGTGCCGTTCGGCCCGAGTCACACCCTGTACGTGGACCGCCCCCGGTTCAATGCGGCCAACGGGCTGTCCAAACGGCTCTTCGACATCGCTGTCTCCGCGTTCGCGCTGGTGGCGGTCTCGCCGATCCTGGCTGTCACGGCACTGGCGATCAAGCTGGAAGACGGCGGGCCGGTGTTCTACGTCAGCGACCGCATCGGCTACCGCGGCCAGTCGTTCCGGATCTTCAAGTTCCGCAGTATGCACACCGACGCCGACGAACGGTTGCAGAAGCTCCGCGAGGAGGTCGGCGCGGACGGTCTGTTCAAGATGAAGGACGACCCCCGGGTCACGACGGTCGGCAGATTCATCCGGAAGACCAGCATCGACGAACTGCCGCAGTTCGTCAATGCACTGTTCGGCACGATGAGTGTCGTGGGGCCTCGCCCGCACCTGCAGCACGAGGT